>JBKDSZ010000122.1:0-6238 GCA_046340375.1 Cyanobacteriota bacterium
GATCCACTCGCAGAACTGATTCCACGCCGAAGCGCCGGAGCGCTGTTGGAGAGTGGCGGTCATGAGAACGGAAAAGGTGTCGAGTGCACCGAGAAGCGGTGCGGGACGGATGGAAGGACGGAAAACCGTCAGGCCTCCGTCGCTCAGCACTGTAACGGAGTGTTGCGGGGTTTGTGAAGGGGGTTCATGAAGAAAGTTTTGGACGGCTTGCCAGGAGGGCGCGTCATCACCTGGAGCCCAAGCCTCACCCTGGTGCCCACCCGCGGCTGCTTCAACGCCTGCGGCTACTGCGGCTTTCGCGTCGCCCCGCCGGCCGGGGATCCCCTCGCCGACGCCCTCACGGACGCGGCCGCCGAACGGCAGCTCGCCGCCGCCCCCGGGGCCAGCGAGGTGTTGCTCCTCAGCGGCGAGGTGGCCCCCTCCTCCCCCCACCGTCCGCGCTGGCTGGCCCGCCTGCTGGCTCTCAGCCGCCTCGCCCTGCGCCATGGCCGGCTTCCCCACACCAACGCCGGCCCCCTCTCGCGGCGGGAAATGGCGGCCCTGGGCCGGCTCAACCCCTCCATGGGGCTGATGCTCGAAGGCATCGGCCCGGCCTACGACGCCCTTCACCGCCACGCCCCCAGCAAGGCGCTGGCCGTGCGATTGGGGCAGCTGGAGCAGGCCGGCCGCCTCGGCATCCCCTTCACGACCGGCCTGCTGCTGGGGGTGGGGGAAACGGGCGCGGATCGGCGTGCCGCCCTCGACACTCTGGCGGCGATCCAGCGCCGCTGGGGCCACCTGCAGGAGGTGATCCTTCAGCCCTGGCGGCCTCCGGGGCAGCCCGCCCGCCCCCTCGACAACGACACCTGCGACGCCCTGCTGACCACCATCTGCGACGCCCGATCGATCCTGCCGCCCGAGGTGCATCTCCAGCTGCCGCCCAATCTCTGGCCCCTCGATCGGCTGCTGGACGCCCTTGAGGCGGGCATAGACGACCTGGGCGGAATCGACACGCGGGATGTGATCAACCCCGCCTACCCCCAGCCCACCCCGGCCGCCCTTGCCGCCCACCTGGCCCGCAGGGGCTGGGAGCTGCGTCCCCGCCTCTGCGTCCATGCGGGCTGGTGGCCCTGGCTTCCGCCAGCCTTGCAGCGACGGGTCGCCCTCCCGCCCCTTCCGCCGAACCAGGACAGCGGTTGCGGTTGTTAGGGTCCCAGCCCGAGACAGCTCCGGTCCCTTGTCCCCATCCCCGCCAACGGCGCCCATGCCCGCCCTCTCGGACCCGGGGGAACGGGTGTTGCTGGTGCGCCTGCCCTGCAACCCCATCTTTCCGATCGGGCCGGTCTATCTGGCGGACCATCTTCACAAGCGCTTCCCCGCCCTGCCGCAGGCGCTCCTCGACTTGGCCGCCGTCCCCCTGCTCGATGTGCATGACGTGCTGGCACAGACGATCGCTGACGTCCAGCCCACCTTGCTGGTGTTCTCCTGGCGCGACATCCAGATCTACGCGCCGGTTGATGGACGGGGGGGCAACCCGCTGCAGCATTCCTTTGAAGTGTTCTACGCCCGGCATCCCCTGCGGCGTCTGCGGGGGGCCCTGGGTGGACTGCGCTTGATGGCCGCCTACTACGGCGAGTTGCGACGCAATCTGCGCCTGATTCGCCGGGGGCTGCGGCAAGCGCGGCGCCTCCAACCCCGGGCCCGAGCGGTGGTGGGCGGCGGCGCCGTGAGCGTCTTTTATGAGCAGCTGGGGCGCGGCCTGCCCCGAGGGACGGTGGTGTCGGTGGGGGAAGGGGAGGTGTTGCTGGAGGCCATGTTGCGGGGGGAATCGCTGGAGCGGCAGCGCTGCTACGTCGTCGGCGATCCTCCCCGACCGGGCCTGATCCATGAGCCGCCGGCGCCCCTCGAAAAAACCGCCTGCGACTACACCTACATCGAATCCATCTGGCCGCAGATGGGTTGGTATCTCGACGGTGGCGACTTCTACGTGGGCGTGCAGACCAAACGGGGCTGCCCCCACAACTGTTGCTACTGCGTCTACACCGTCATCGAAGGCAAGGCGGTGCGGGTGAATCCGATCGAGGAGGTGGTGGCGGAGATGCGCCAGCTCTATGACCGCGGCGTGCGCGGGTTCTGGTTCACCGATGCCCAGTTCATTCCCGCCCGGCGCTACATCGAGGACGCCAAGCGGCTGCTGCGGGCGATCCTGGCGGCCGGCATGACCGACATCCGCTGGGCCGCCTACATCCGCGCCGACAACCTGGACGCCGAGCTGGCCGAATTGATGGTGGCCACGGGGATGAGTTATTTCGAGATCGGCATCACCTCCGGTTCGCAAGAGCTGGTGCGCCGCATGCGCATGGGCTACAACCTGCGCACCGTGCTCGACAACTGCCGCCTGCTGGCCCGCTCCGGCTTCCGGGAGTACATCTCCGTCAACTACTCCTTCAACGTCATCGACGAACGGCCGGAAACCATCCGCCAAACCGTGGCCTATCACCGGGAGCTGGAGGCGATCTTCGGAGCGGACAAGGTGGAACCCGCCATCTTCTTCATCGGCCTGCAGCCCCACACCCACCTGGAGCAACACGCCTTTGACACGGGCCGCCTGAGCGAGGGTTACGACCCGATGAGCATGATGCCCTGGACCGCCCGCAAACTGCTCTGGAATCCGGAGCCGATGGGGCGGGTGTTCGGCCGGATCTGCCTGGAAGCCTTCTCCCGCAACCCAAACGATTTCGGCCGCACCGTGATGGCGCTCCTCGAGCGCGACTACGGCCGCGCGCCGCTTCAAGAGGCGCTGAGCGCGCCGGTGGAGGGCCGTCCCGCCCTGGCCACCGCCGTGCGCTGAGCCGCTCTCACGGCTGCCCACCGCCCCCCTGGACAACCGGGTCGTGGCGTGGCGTCATGGCTCTGCTCCCCATCGGTCGATCCATGCCCCTCGTTCTTCTCCGTGATGGCGCCATTCGTCGCTGCGCCGTGATCCCGGACGGGCTGGCCCTCACCACCTACACCGACCACCACCAGCGCCGAATCCACGTTGTGCTCGACGCCGCGTCGGAACGTCTCCTGCTGAGCGCCCAGCCCCGCCGCAAGCCGCTGCGCAAGCGCGGCGGAGCCGCCAGGAGCGAACCACCGCTGGCGGCCTGAGCCACGCCTCCCCATGACGGGAGCGGAGGCCGCGCGCCGAAAGGCCGTGGCACGATGGCGGGACTGGCGTCGTGGACGCGTGGCGAGTGCGGATGGTTTCAGCTGGCTCGTCGCGGCCCTGGCCGGGCTGGCGGCGGGCCTGGTGAACGCCCTCGCAGGGGGCGGCTCCTTGATCAGCTTTCCGGTGCTCACCGCCCTGGGCTTGTCGCCGCTGATCGCCAACCTCACCAACACCGTGGCCCTCACCCCCGGCTATCTGGGCGCCGCCTGGTCGCAGCGACGCGATCTGGTGGGGCAGGGCGAGCGCATCCGGCTGCTGGTGCCCGCCGCCTGCCTGGGGGGGGTGTTGGGAGGCGTTCTGCTGCTGCACAGCGCGGAACGCCTGTTCACCGCAATGGTGCCCTGGTTGATTCTGTTCGGTTCCAGCCTGCTCGCCCTGCAGCCCCCCCTGCGCCGCCTGATGCGATCCTCCGCCGGCAATCCGCGTCCGCGGCGGCTGCCGATCCCGCTGATCGGGGCTGTCGGCCTGGCGGCGGTGTACGGCGGTTACTTTGGCGCTGGCCTGAGCGTGATCTTCCTCGCGGTGCTCGGTCTGGCCATGGCGGACAGCCTGACGCGCCTCAATGCTCTCAAGCAATTTCTCTCCTTCGCCACCAACAGTTGCGCCGCCATCGTATTGATGATCAGCGGGCGTGTGCATTGGCCCCTGGCTCTGATTGTTGCCGTGGCATCCATCGTGGGCGGTGCTCTGGGCGGCGCTTTGGCCCATCGCGTCGATGCGGAGGTGTTGCGCTGGCTGGTGGTGGTCCTGGGGGTGGCGATCGGGTTCTGGTTTTTATTCCACTGAAGCAGCGGGGTCGCCTGGTGTCTTCAGCTTGTAAATCCGATCGATCCGGCGTGGCGAGAGCGGCTGGCTTTCCTCCTCGGGGATCATCACCTCCACGTAGGCCGCCCCATCCGTTTGGTCGATCCGCGCCAGCACCTCCTCCAGGGCGCCCACCGTTTCCACTTTCGCGGTCAGCCAATCATGGCAGCCGAAGGCCGCCGGCAACAGCTGGTATTGAACCCGGGCTAAATCGTCATAGCGGTGACCCCGTTCGCTCAGCAGATCCTCCGCGCCATAAATGCCATTATTCAAGACAAAGATCACCGGCTTCACGCCATACCGTCCCATCACCGCCAGCTCATTGAGGCTCAGCTGATGGGCGCCGTCGCCCGTCACCAACCACGTGCGGCCGGAGGTCTTGGCCAGGGCCACACCCATGCAGGCCGGCGTGGCCCAGCCGATCGCCCCCCACAAGCCCTGCGACTCCCCATCCACTCCCGCTGGCAACGCCCTCGGCAGCAGGTGCGTCAAGCAGGAGCCGGTCTCCATCACCAGCGTGTCGCCGGCCCGCAGGTGGCGCCACAGCAGCGGATAGAACGCCGCCGAGGTCAGCCCTTCACCCGCGTCCCCCGCCCTCGGAGCCGCATCTGCGGCCCAGCCGCGATGGCTGGCCTCGCGGGGCTCGACCCGCGCCAGCAGCGCGTTGAGCACGTCCTCCAGGGCCGTGTGGAGAAACAGCCTGTCGTCGATGCGGACCCAGTCGTCCCCCACCGTCACCCGCTGGCCGGTGATGGCCGTCCAGCCACCGGTGTTCAGATCGGCCGCCACGACGCCGCCGAGGTCGAGCACCAAATCGGCCTCCTCCACCACGGCGCGCACTGCGGCGGATGACGTGTCCGCACCCGCGTAAAGGCCGATGATCTGCGGCATGGCCTCATCGACGCAACCCTTGTCATAGGGGGCGAGCACCGCAGGCAGGTTGGCTTTGCGGATGAACGCCTCGGCCTGCTGGCGCAGCCCATACCGCCGCACCAGATCCGTCACCATCAGCACCGGCCGCTCGGCCCGCTCCAGCCGCTGCAGGATCGACGCCACAGCCGCTTCCAACTCCGCCGGGCTGCTCGGTTGCCGGCGCAGGGAGTGGAGCGGCTGGCCCTGGGCGGGTGGACCCAGCACGGGCAAAATCGCCTCCATCTCCGAGATCAGGAGGTAGGCGGGCCGGCTTTGCCGCAACGCCTCGCGGATCACCCGCTCCAGCTCAGCCACGCAGTTGGCGGGCGTGAGCCGGGTCTGCACGCAGCAGGCGGTGGCGGAGAGCGGCTGGTACCGGTCGTAGATCCCATCGCCCAGCGTGTGGTGGGTGATCAACCCCAGCTTCTGAATCCGCTCACTGGGCATTCCCACCAGATGAAACACCGGCAAGCGTTGGGCCTTGCTGCCCATCACACCGTTGAGGGCGGAGAGCTCACCCACGCCATAGGTGGTGGACAGGATGGCCGCTCCCCGAATGCGCGCGTAGCCATCGGCGGCATAGGCGGCATTGAGCTCATTGGCACACCCCACCCAGGTCAACCCCGCCAGGACTTCCGCCGCGTCATTGATGGGGAAGGCATAATCGCCCGGAACGCCAAAGACATGCTCGATCCCCAGCTGGGCGAGGCGCGAGAGGGTGTATGTGGCAACGGCGGGCGGGTTCATCCGTTGAGGCGCACGCGACTCTTTGCAATGTGGCTGAGATCGGGCTCGACCTTGCAAACCGACATCTTTATTGATGGCGGGCGCTGGGAAACAAGCCGCCTTCGCCATCCGTCCCCGTCGGCGTTGTCGCTTGCCGCTCCCCGATCACCAGCAGCAGCAGAGTGATGACCTGCAACAGCGCCACCACAACCGCCACCACCAACATGGTCCCCCCAAGACCTGTGGCATAGGCCGCGTGAATCGACCGCACAAGCGCGGGGGACAGGGAGCTTCCGCCGCCAACCGGCATCCCATGATTCAGAAAGGCCTGCGCCTGACGCAAAAGGGCGGGGATGGCGTCCGGGCTGACCCTCTGAAAAAGGAGTCGGTGGCGCAAATTCGCCGCCCCGAACCCGTTGACCAAGGCGCCGCTGACGGCGAAGCCCATGGCGAAGCCCAATTGACCGCAGGTCGTGCGAAAGGCGGTCACCGCTCCGAAGGAGCGGGCGGGTGCCTCCCGCACAAACAGCGCCGATTGGGGCACGGCCACAAAAGCCAGACCCAGCCCCACCAGGAGCAAGGCCGGCAGAACGTCGGTGTAGGCGC
>JBKDSZ010000123.1:0-14373 GCA_046340375.1 Cyanobacteriota bacterium
GATCCCGCCATCCGCGTGCCGGCTGTGGTCTGGGAACTGAGTTCTCGCCGCGTGCTTTGCCTGGATTACGTGCCGGGAATCAAGATCACCGATCGCCAGGCCATCGTGGAGGCGGGCCTGGATCCCGCCGTCATCGCCGAGAAAGGGGCGGCCAGCTACCTGCAGCAATTGGTGCGGTTCGGCTTTTTCCATGCCGATCCCCACCCCGGCAACCTGGCGGTCGCTGCCGACGGCGCTTTGATCTATTACGACTTCGGCATGATGGGCCAGCTGTCGGAACGGCTGCGCAGCCGTCTGGGGCGGATGGTGCAGGCGGCGGCGAGCCGTGACGCGGCCGGACTCGTGGAGCAACTGCAGCAAGCGGGCGTGATTGCCACTGGCATTGATCCGGGTCCCGTGCGCCGCCTGGTGCGCCTGATGCTCAATGAGGCCCTCACCCCGCCCTTCAGCGGCGACATGATCGCCAAGCTCTCTGGCGATCTGTATGACCTGGTGTATGGCCAACCCTTTCGGCTGCCGGCTGAGTTGATCTTTGTGATGCGTGCCTTGTCCACCTTCGAGGGGGTGGGCCGCAGCCTTGATCGCGGCTTTAGCCTGATGGCGATCGCGCGCCCCTACCTTCTTCCTCTGATGACCACCAGCGGCCCAGGCCAAGGTCCGAACGCCCTCCTCAACGAACTCACCCGTCAAGCCGCGGATGTGGGCTCCCGAGCGCTGGGAATTCCCCGTCGCCTTGAGGAAAGTCTCTCGCGGATCGAGCAGGGCGATCTGCAAGTGCAGATTCGCGCGGGCGAGACCGATCGACTGTTGCGACGGTTGGCCCTGGCTCAGCAGAACGCCGGTCAGTCGTTTCTTCTGGGGAGCCTGGCGGTGGCCGCCTCCTTGCTGGCGGTCAGCGGCCGGCCTGCCCTGACGGCTGTCCCCTTGGTGTTGGGCCTGCCTGTCGGTTTGGGATGGTGGAAGGTGCAGGCCCGGCTGCGGCGGGATGGCCGCCTGGATCAGCTGCCCGGTCAGCTGCCCGGTTCCTGAGGCTCCTGTTCTCCTCCAGGAGGTTCCCTGATCCCAGCCAAATCCTCCGCGCGGCGGCAGTGGCTCCCTTTCAGGGACCACCGCAACCAACGACCAACCAGACGATCACTCCAGCGGCCTTGGACGGCGTGATCTCCCGCTGCGTGAAAACCGCAATGCCCTCCTGACGGAGTGAGGACCACGTCGGGCCAACAGCTGGCTGCGGTGTCAAGTCTCCGTGAGGAAGAAGCCTCCGCCAGGGCGCGCGTGGCCGCCACCGGTACCCACGGATCATCCATGGCGTGCACCAGCAGTAGAGGACCAGGCCTGTCCCCGCTGACGGGAAGGGCGTCCAGGAGCTGCCGCAGCCGGGAGAGCGGGCTGCAAGACGCGTAATAGGTCGCCACATCGGCGAATCCCCAGCGGGGCGCCGTTATCAGAGCGTCAAACTCCCGGATTGTGCGCGGTCGTGCTGATCCTGTCAAACCCGTCCGCTCCACGATGGAAAGGGGCAGGGGATCGTTGAGGGTCTGCTGGATCAGGCGACGCACCATCCAGCTCTGGTAGAGGCGGTTGCGGGGACGCTCAAAATGATCGGCGCAATGGGCGAGATCGAGCGGACTGCTGACGCCCACCATGGCATCCAGCGGGGGTGGGCGGCGGTCACGGCCACAGTCCAGAAGGGCGTTCAGAAGGACGGTCCCCCCCAGGGAGATTCCGACCCCCGCCAGGGGGAGGGGGGGGCCATCGCCCGCCAGCTCCGTTGCGAGCTGCCTGCACGCTTCCAGAACAGGAAGGAGATCGGCGCTGCAGCCGGCGGCATAGGTGCCTGCCGCCAAGGGGCGTCCCGGTCCGGCGCCCCGCAGGTTCAGCCGCAGCACGGCGAGATCCATCGCCTGAAGAGCACGCCCCAGACGGCGCTGTCCACCGTCATCACTGCTCCCTCCGAGGCCATGGACAACGACGACCAGCCCCCGGGGTGGGCCGAGGGCTGGCACGTCGAGGCGGGCGAACAGCCGCCCGCCATCGGGGAGAGCAAAGTGGATCCCGCCTGTTTCCGGAGGGCTCGGGAACGGGCGCAGAGAATCCCGCAACGTCTGCAGATCAGGGCCCAGCCAGGGAAAGCGCTGGCGAAAGGGCGCCAGCTCCAGGGTCTCCAACAGATCAGCCACGGTCCTTGCGCCGCTTCCGCCAGCCTGTCAGACCAGCAAGAGTTCAGACGAGCGCTTTTTCCTTGCCCACCCCCAACGACCGCAACTCGGTGAGCAGGCCATTGAGCACGGCATTGGCATCGCCGAACACCATGGCGGTCTGGGGAAGTTCGAACAGTGCGTTGGCGATGCCGGCATAGCCCGCCCCCAGGGACCGCTTGACCACGAAGATCTGACGGGCTTGATCCACTTCGAGCACCGGCATGCCATAGAGCGGACTGGAGGGGTCGTTCTTCGCCTTGGGGTTCACGACATCATTGGCTCCGAGAATGATGACCACATCCGTGCGAGGAAACTCCGGGTTGATGGTCTCCATCTCCACCAGCTGCTCGTAGGGTACATCCGCCTCGGCAAGAAGCACGTTCATGTGGCCTGGCATGCGACCGGCCACTGGATGGATGGCGTAGCTCACCTCCACGCCGTGCGCCTCAAGCAGCTTGGCCAGCTCCCTGAGGGAATGCTGGGCCTGAGCGACGGCCAGACCGTAACCGGGAACAAAAACGACTCTCTCGGCCTGCTCCAAGGCCATGGCGCATTCTTCGGGGCTGCAGCTGGTGATGCGGGTGTAGCCCGCTTCGCTTCCCCCGCCGCCCACGCTGCTCGTGGCCCCCGCCAGGGCGCCGCCGAACAACACGGACAGCAGCGAGCGGTTCATAGCGGTGCACATCACCTGAGTCAGGATCAAGCCGGCGGCGCCGACCATGGCCCCCGCCACGATCAAGAGCTGACTGCCAACCACGAATCCTGCCGCCGCCGCCGCCACACCGGAATAGGAATTCAACAAAGAGATCACCACCGGCATGTCCGCTCCGCCGATGGGCAGGGTGACCCCAATCCCCAACAGGCTGGCCGCCACAACCTCCACCCAGAGGGCCGCTCCCTCGGGATGGCGTCCCAGAATGATGGCCGCCCCCAGGCAGAGCAGAGCGAAAATCAGATTCACCGCGTGGCGCAGGGAGCTCTGGGTCCAGGCAGGGGTTTCCAGCCAGCCCTGGAGCTTGGCCATGGCCACGATGGACCCGCTGAAGGTGATGGCCCCCACAAACAGGGAGATGGCAATGGAGATCCGCTCAACGGAACCGGCGTCCGCCCCCTGAAAGAGGGCCACGCCAAGGGCCACCATCAACGAGGCCAACCCCCCGCAGCCGTTGAACAAGGCCACCGTTTCAGGCATGGCCGTCATCGGTACCTTCAATGCGGTGATCACCCCGGCCAATCCGCCCAGGGCCAGGCCGACCGCGATCCACAACCAGGCGGCCGCAGAGGGTTGGGCCTGGAGCAACAAACCCACCACCGCCAGAGCCATGGCCAGGGCGGCCAAGCCATTGGCCGCCCTGGCGGAGCGGACCTTGGACAGTCCTTTGATTCCGAGGGAAAGAAGAAGCACCGCCACCAGGTCCAGCACCTGGGGAAGGTGGGCACGCATGAGATCCATCAGGAGTTTCCTTTGCGACGAAACATGGCAAGCATGCGATCGGTCACGAGAAAACCACCGATCACATTGAAGAGGGCAAATCCCAGGGAAAGGGCGCCGATGATCTGCAAGGGGGTATTGCCGCCCGCCTGCTGGATGAGGGTGAGTGAAGCCAGCATGGTGATGCCGCTGATGGCGTTGGCTCCAGACATCAAGGGGGTGTGCAGGGTGGGTGGTACCTTGCCGATGAGTTCAAAGCCCAACAGGCTTCCCAAAAGGAGCACCCAGAGGGCCTGGGTCAGAGAGGTCATGAGGATGGTCCTGTGACGAGGAGCGGGGCTTCTGTCTTCACAACGTCATTGCGGCGACAGAGGCCTGCGTGGGTAAGCAAACAGGCATCGACGATGGGATCGTCCAGATCCAGGTGAAGCCCCTGATCGTCGGTGGTGAGATGCTCCATCAGGGCGGAAACATTGCGGGCGTAAAGCGCACTGGCGTGATTGGGCACCGAACTCGGCAGCGCGTCGGCCCCGATCAGGCGCACGCCCGAACGGATCACCGTTTGCCCCGGAACGGTCCCGGCGCAATTGCCGCCCTGGGCCACGGCCAGATCCACCACCACGGAGCCAGGGCGCAGGCGATCGAGCATGTCTTCGCTCAACAGCCTTGGGGCTGGGCGCCCGGGGACCTGCGCGGTGCAGATGACCATGTCTGCCAGGGCAAGCTGCTCGGCCAGCTGTGTTCTCTGGGCCGCCAGAAAGGCCTCCGACGCCTGGGTGGCGTACCCCCCTTTCTCGGAAGGTCTCTCCTGCTCGGCTGGAGGCTCCAGGAATCTCCCCCCCAGGGATTCGACCTGTTCCTTGGCCGCTGGCCTGACATCAGACACGTACACCACAGCTCCCAAGCGGCGTGCGGTGGCCAGAGCCTGCAGACCAGCCACGCCCGCGCCGAGGATCAACGCCCGGGCGGGCTGGATCGTGCCGGCGGCCGTCATCAACATCGGCACGTAACGATCCAGGGCGGCCGCCGCGAGCAGCACAGCCTTGTAACCGGCGATATTGGCCTGTGAGGAGAGCACATCCATCGACTGGGCGCGGCTGATGCGTGGGAGCAGCTCCAGGGCGATGGCCGAGATGGTTCGGGAATTGAGAACCTCGGTCAGCTCTTGGGCCCCGTGGGGGGCCAGCATGCCAACCAAGAGAGCCCCCGGGCGCATCCTGTTCAGGACCTCGCGGCTTGGAGGCTGCACGCTGAGCACACCAGACGCCTCCTCCCAGTCGAGCTGTTCGCTGGGGAGAACCGAGGCCCCGATGGCGTTGTAGAGGCCATCGGGAAAACCGGCGGCCTCGCCGGCCCCTGACTCCACGTAAAGATCGAACCCTTTGGCCTGGAGGCGGCGGACGGTTTCAGGAGTAACGGCCACCCGCCTTTCACCAGGAGCGACCTCCCGGGGGATGAGAATTTTCATTCAGCGCGTGCAAACAGCCATTTCCAAAGCATTTAGATCTGGCAGGGCAGGCAACGCAACTAGCAGAGGCGAATTGTCTGGAGTCCAGCACGTCATGGGAGGAAGTTGTAAATTTGATGAAGGTTCTGCATCGCACGCCTTTGGCCTGGTTAGGCATGAGCTGTTGACCTGTTTCCTGTCCCATGGCCCTGTCCGCCCTCGACTGCCCAGATGGCTACTGCCGCAGCCACCATGGCGGGCACCATGTCCAGCGCGAAGAGGTTGAACAACAGCTCTCCAGCCATGGTGAATCCTGGTGCGAAAAGGTGGCTGAGCGCACGTACGAAATCGCGGTGGACAGTTTCTCCCAGATGGTGATGCCAAGTCTTCATCAGCAGGGATGGCAGCGCCGACATCTGGAGTGGGAATTCAAACTCACCAATGAGCCTGCGGAAGTGGAGCGCACCGTAGTCGATGGCACCATCAATGCCTTGGAAAGTTTTCTGCGCAGTCGCGAAGTTCAACGTCTTTTTGTTGAAGAAATTGTGCAGGGAACATTTGCTGAGGCACGTCATAATCGCTTACGCAGTATAGCGATTCGCCATCTGATTGAGCAAGAGATTCTTGTGATGCTTTCCGAGCAGAAGGAAGCATTGCTCGATCGGATTGGTGAAGCCTTGCGGGAGGAAGCCAACGGAGACTTTGTCAAAGCTCGTGCTCAGGCCTGTGAAGGCGTTCGCAAAGTTGAGGAGTTGTTGATGAATCACGCCGAGGCCAACAGCTGAGGAGCAGCCCTCTGCCTGGGGGGAGTTGCCGTCAGTCGCAAGGCCCCCTCCCGGATTGAACACGTCCGAAAAACAGGCCCGGGAGCCCCGGGCAGCAGCCGGAAAAGGCTCCCGGAAGAACGCATCACTGTGTCAAAAAACACCAAGACAGCCCTGGCGCTCTGGCAAAATTCAATCCAGCCGGACGCTTGAAATGGACGCCTCGGTGCATCGCAGAGTTACAGTCGCTGTCTGCTGGGCTCTGGCGAGGAGGGCGGCCCTCGACGGTTTGGAGCGTTTTGAAGACAGTTACGCCCTGACGGAGGAATTCAGAGAGTGGTTTGTCACTCTTGAGACACATCCCGAACTCCTGAGGGAAAATGCTCTCATGGTCCCTTCCCATCTTCGGCCCGCGCGTCGTCCAGAGACTGATGGTCTGCTTGAATGTTAAGTAAATCTTAAAATTTATCGGTCATCGTGGATTGGCCGCTGCGCAAATGGTCATGTCCAACACGTTTCTCGCTCGGACCCTAGGCTTTCCCGTAGTCGATCCGACTTGGCCATGGCCCCCCTGGGAGACCCCTCCGCCCATCCGTCTCGGGAGGAGGTCCATCACCCTCTACAAAACCTTGTCATCATCGGCTCTGGTCCAGCCGGCTACACCGCTGCCATCTATGCCGCGAGGGCCAACCTCTCTCCACTCCTGGTGACAGGGTTTCAGAAGGGTGGGATTCCTGGCGGCCAATTGATGACCACCACCCACGTTGAAAACTACCCCGGTTTTCCAGATGGGATTCTGGGACCAGAGCTGATGGATCGTTGCAGGGCCCAAGCGTTGCGCTGGGGCACCCAACTTCTCGAGGCTGATGCCTTGAGCATCGATCTCAGTCAACATCCGTTTTCCATCGCGACCTCGGAAGGGGAGACCATCCGCACGCAGGCCTTGATTCTGGCCACAGGAGCCAGCGCCAACCGTTTGCACCTTCCCCAGGAAGAAGCGTTCTGGAGTCGCGGAATCAGTGCCTGTGCCATTTGTGATGGCGCCACACCCCAGTTTCGTCAGGAAGAGCTCGCTGTTGTGGGGGGCGGGGATTCCGCCTGTGAGGAAGCTGTCTACCTGACCAAATACGGAAGCCATGTGCATTTGATTGTCCGCAGTGACAAGCTGCGGGCCAGTGCGGCAATGGTTGATCGCGTGTTGGCCAATTCAGCCATTACCGTGCACTGGAATACGGAAGTGATCGATGTTCACGGAAATGATTGGTTGGCAGAATTGACCGTGAGGAATCGCGCCACAGATGTTCACGGCCAGCTATCTGTTCGAGGTCTCTTCTACGCGATTGGCCATACGCCGAACACGGAACTAATCAGGGGACAACTGGATCTTGATTCAAAAGGGTATATTATTACACGTCTCGGTAGGCCCGAGACCCCCCGAGAGGGCGTTTTTGCCGCTGGCGATGTGGCTGATGCGGAATGGCGCCAAGGCATCACGGCTGCCGGTAGTGGCTGTCAGGCTGCACTGGCAGCGGAACGCTGGCTCACGCACCATCAACTTGCGGTGACAGTGGCCCGAAATTCCGTTGATCCAGAACCTGCCGGTCAACCCCAACGCACCGCGACGAGTGATGCCGAGAATTTTGAAGTCGATGCCCTTTGGCAAAAAGGGTCCTACGCCCTACGCCGCCTTTATCACGAGAGCAAAAAGCCTCTCTTGGTGATTTACACATCACCCACCTGCGGTCCCTGTCATGTTCTCAAGCCTCAGATCAAGCGTGTTCTGAACGAATTGGGGGACCAGGTCCAAGGAGTAGAAATAGATATTGAGGCAGACCAGGAGATCGCTGCGCAAGCAGGCATTACTGGCACGCCAACCATTCAGCTCTTCAAAAACAAGGAGTTGAAGAATGCTTGGCGCGGCGTCAAGCCGCGCAGTGAATTTCGTCAAGCCATTGAAGCCCTGCTCCCCTGATGCTGTGCCCCGCGAGGGGCACGACCCTGAGCTCGTCTGGGTCAGCGCCTCCTGGGGCCACCGGGCCGGTTCCCCGCTGGTCTGGGGCTGGCAGCTCCAGCATTGCGCTCTCTATAGGTGATGCGGCCGCGAGTGAGGTCATAGGGACTGATTTCCACCAGCACCTTGTCGCCAGCCAGAAGTTTGATGCGAAACTTCGTCAGCTTCCCCGCAGCACGACACAGACACTGATGTCCGGCGGGCTGCTCAAGGGTGACCAAATAAAAACCATTTCCCTGCTCTTTCTCAATCACACCGGACGTTTCGATCATGCGGAAATGCGTAGTCATCAGAATTCACCCCCTACTCTAAGGGTTGGCACCCTCCCCCAACTCAGTCGACCCTGAAGACCTTTCTGCTGCACAAGCCCTATGGGCTGCTCAGCCAGTTCACCCCAGAACCCAACTGCCGCTGGGGCACCCTCGCGGAGATTTTCCCGATCCCTGAGGTCTACGCCACCGGCCGGCTTGATGCTGACAGTGAGGGGTTGCTGGTTCTCACCTCCCATGGCCCCCTGCAAGCCCGGTTGAGTCAGCCCCGCTGGGCGCACTGGCGCACTTATCACGTGCAGGTGGAGGGGATGGCGAGAGAAGACCAGTTGGATCAGCTGAGACAGGGACTCCGCATCCAGGACCGCCTGACCCATGGAGCACGGGTACGACGGCTTGATGACGTTCCCTGGGGCCCGAGGGTTCCGCCCATCCGATCACGTCAGGCGATTCCCACCGATTGGCTGGAACTCAGTCTGCGGGAGGGACGCAACAGGCAGGTGCGCCGCATGACGGCCGCCGTTGGTTTGCCCACGCTCCGTCTGATCCGTGTCTCCATTGCGCTCCATGACGGCGGACCACCCCTGAGCCTCTCGGGACTGGAACCAGGCCAATGGCGGCCAGTGGATCCCGAGGAGAGCCGTCGCTTGGCGCGCTTGCTTGGCTAGCCCAGAACAGCCAGCAGCTGCCGAACCGTCTGCAGCTGACCAAAGTAAAAGTTGGCCCGGGCTCGACGTTCCCCGTCCTCAATGGCATCAAGAGCATCAAAACCGAGGGTCTGCCAAAGGTCGTGACCACAGGCACGGCTCACCTCCGTGACGGCTTCCTGTTCCAACAGAGCCAGTCTGCGTTGCAGGTTCTTGATCTGAGCACTGGACACGGGCAAGACCAGGTGACCCCCCATAGTACAAGAGCACCAGAGTGCTGCCGATGCCGTCGGGTCAGAAAGGAAGCTTTTTCTTCGCGTTCTTGTCGAGATCGGCCTCCATATCCTTCAGTCGCCTGAGAATTGTCTGATAGTACTCCTGAAGATATGTCTCAAGGGTTGTGGTTTTGGAAGAATCCAAGCCAAAGGCGGCATAGCTTTCCTCCATCGGCGCGTCAAGAGCTTGGCCACCCCCAGTGACCTGCTCAAAGGCCAGCCTCTCCGCCACATTGACACTGGCATCAAAGAAGCTTGCCACCCCTGCCATGAGCCGGAGAAAAACGGGAGGAACGCGTGCGATTCTTGCCTCTTTTCCGGAAAATCTCTCACAAAGTTGCGTGATTTCCCCTGTTGTCCATGCGCGGGGGCCAACAACGGGAAACGTCTTGCGCAAAGTCTGTTCTCTAGCTAAAGCCGCTACTGCAAATCGCGCCATATCCTGAGTGTTCATGTAAGCAATAGGAGTTGGCACACCGCTGACCCACACGGTCTGGCCTTCTAGAACGGGAATCGCAAACTGACTGATCAGACCCTGCATGAATGCAGCGCAGCGCAGAATCGTGAAGTCGAGTTTGGAAGCCATCAACCATTGCTCTGCATGCGCTTTGATGTCCATCAAAGGCACATCCGGATGGTCTCCCGCTCGCAGAATTGAGAAAAAGATAAAGCGCAGTGGACCGGCGTTCTGGGCTGCATGGAAGAGATTCAGTTGGCCTGTCCAATCCACGGGGTAGCAGGAGCCAGGATCGGTGGCCCGCGCGGTGGCCGCGTCGATGACCGCCTCCTGTCCTTCGAGGGCGTACTCCAGGCTGTCCGGCTCCAGGAGATCCCCGCGGGTCAGTTCACATCCCCATTCCTGAAGGAAGGCGGCCTTCCTCGGGGAACGGACCATGCACCGCACCGTGTGGCCTTCGCTCAGGGCCTGTTTGGCGATTTGTCGCCCCAGGGTGCCTGTGCCGCCCACCACCAAAACCCGCATGAACGCTCCTCCTCTGCGGGCTGAGCTTAGGCAGGCCCGGGGCGGCGACGCGCCCCCTGGAGACAGGATCTCAATCCTTCAGCACCTTCAGCAACAGGCTGCCTCCCAGGAGCCCAACGGGAATCAACACCCAAAAAAGGGCTGCGGTGCCGAAGATCTCCGAGGCCATGGCGAAGCGGTTGAAAAACGATCTTTATCTAACAGATCCGACCGCCAGTTTCGCCGCCAAGTCGAGGATTGTTCGCCAGGGCGCGTCGCTCCTCAGCTGTCCGGGCATCACCCCGCTGCATGCAGCCATGAACCCCTCTTCTCTCAGGTGTTGGATGAGCTGCTTCAGCGGAGGGGAAGCGCCGCCAAGCTGGCGCGCGAGCAGGGCGTGGGGCCAGGCGCGAGCCGGCCAGCCCCTGTCTCCGCGCAAACGGGCCAGCAGCCCCTCACCAGCCCTTGACAGGGTCAGGGGATGGGAGACCGCCTCGTCAGCCATGGCCTCCAGGGTGGGCAGGTGCTGCAGTGCTCCGATCCAAAGGGGACCGGTCACCGCCAGGGCGGAACGCCCCGTTGGAGAACAGGCGCAGGGTTGCCAACGCCTCAGGTTGAGCAGCGATTGCACCTGTTGCTCCCCGCAACCATGGCAGAAGGCCAGCAGGCCCAGGGCCGCTTCTTCTCCCTCTCGGAGGTGGCGACGCAGGCGGACAGCCGTTCGAAACGTCTTGCCATCGCTGAAGGACAGCACAGGGTCGAGACCGCGCCCCTGTGACCAGGCCGCGCGAGCCAGCAGGCCAATCTGCAGGCGCAGGGCCTGCTCCCAGCTCGCCGGGTGGGAACGGGCAGAAGCACCGAGACGGCGCACGGCCCCCTGTTTGTCATGGCCCGTGGGGCCCCGGCCATCTGTGCTGGCAAGGTAAAGAAGTCCATCAAGAGCAACGGCCTCCAACGCTGCAGGAACGAGGGAATGGGGAGTGCCGAAAGCGTCGAGATCCACAAGATCAAACCGCTCGGCCCGCAGCAGGCAATCCGCCAGCAGCCGCCGGGCTGTCAGGGTTGTTCTTCGCAGGAGACAGTGGTCCTCCAGTACGGCAAGATTGCCGAGCAGGAGCGGCAAGCGTTGGGGATCAGCATCATTGGCCCAGAGACAGCGAACCTCCGCTTCCAACCCGTAACGCAGGCTTCGCAGACCGCACCCCGCCATCAGATCCAAAACCCGTGGCGGCCGTTTTCGGCGCAAAGTGCAAGCCAGGAGAACCCCGAGGTCCCGCGCCGGTCGGGCTCCGGGATTAAAGAAGCCGCCACCCGCTCGAAACGAGACCGCCCCTTCGAACTGCAGGTCGCCACCGTGATCCATCAACCCTCAATCCGATGACAGATGCCTGGGGAGAGCACGCCGAATGGGGCGTTCATCGCGAATGGCATTGGCGTGGCCATCGCTGCCACTGGCGCCACCTGGGGCAGGCCAGTCAGCCGCCTCTGGTTCTTCTTCACGGATTTGCAACGGGTTGCGGACACTGGCGGCGGAACGCCGCGACCCTGGCGTCGGCGGGATGGAGCGTTTACGGACTTGACCTGCTCGGTTTCGGTTCTTCCAGCCAACCATCTCTGGGTCTTGACAATCGACTCTGGGCCCGACAGGTTCACAGTTTTCTCAAAGAGGTGGTCGGAAAACCGGCCGTTTTGGTTGGGCACTCCCTGGGTGGACTGGTGGCCCTGAGCTGCAGCGTGTTCTTCCCCGGTTCGGTGATTGCCCTGATCGCCGCCCCTCTGCCTGATCCGACCCTGCTCACCGTCTTGCCAGGGGAGCTCGACACAGGCGGGCCAGGCCTTTCACCCTGGCAACGTCGTTGCAAGCGCTGGCTTGTGATCTCCCTCTGCCGGGTTCTCCCCCTGGAACTGTTGATTCCTCTTCTGGCCCATTCCCCCCTTTTGGACCTTGCGATCCAGTTGGCCTACCGCACACCGGTGATCGGTGACGGAGAGTTGCGTCATCTCATCGCGCGCCCAGCACGACAGGCCGGGGCGGTTCGATCGCTGCGGGCCATGAGCGTGTCCATGGCCCTTCGGCCCCGAAGGGCCACGGCACCCAGCTTGCTGAGACGGCTGAGCCATCCGATGTTGCTGATCTGGGGAGAGCAAGACACCCTGGTGCCCCTTGCGGTGGCTTGGCAGTGCCAGCGGTTTCAGAGACAGGTGGGTGTGGAAGTCATTCCCGGGGCGGGGCACTGTCCTCACGATGAAAAGGCCGAGCGGTTCAACGCGCTGGTGCTTGGTTGGTTGGGCAACCTTTCAATCCTCCCCTCGGACTCCCGGGGAGGGTCCGAATGGCCGTGTGAGCGCCTACCGTGAGAGGGTGCTGAACGATGCACTACAGATGAAGCACACCCTTTCGGTGCTCGTGGAAGATGAATCAGGCGCTCTCAGCCGGATTGCCGGGCTCTTTGCTCGGCGTGGATTCAACATTGAAAGCCTGGCCGTTGGCCCCGCTGAGCAGAGGGGAATGTCACGGCTGACGATGGTCGTGGAAGGAGATGATCACACCCTCCAACAAATGAGCAAGCAGCTCAACAAACTTGTCAATGTGTTGGGCGTGATTGACCTTAGTACCATGCCTGCGGTCGAGCGAGAGCTCATGTTGCTGAAGGTTGCCTCCACTGCCGAGAACAGGGCGGCGATCATTGATCTGGTGCAGGTGTTTAGAGCCAAGGTGGTCGATGTGGCCGATGAGGCGATGACCTTGGAAGTGGTTGGAGACCCCGGCAAACTTGTGGCTTTGGAACGGTTGCTGACCCATTACGGCATAATCGAAATTGCTCGAACCGGGAAAGTGGCCTTGGAAAGGGCCTCCGGAGTCAATACCGAATTCTTGAAAGCTTCGCGATCAGAGAATCGTGTGCCTGCCTGAATCTAGACGATGCGCGCGACTTCTGCTTCTCAGGGAGTGGAGAGCAAGCGAGCACGAATCAACTTGTCCCCCTGTTGAATGCGATCGACGACATCCATTCCTCGAATGACCTTGCCAAATACGGCATAACGACCGTCCAATTCAGGAAGCGGTTTAAGTGCAATGTAAAATTGGGCACTGCCCGAGTTTGGATCGGCAGACCGCGCCATGGCCACAGAGCCGCGCTCATGCGTCAGAACAGGTTTCTTGGGAAGCGAGGAAGACGAGAGTTCCTCTCCATAAACGAGATCACCTTTGCTGGGACCTAGTTTGAACTCCAAGGGGATGAAACGTGCTTCACCAGTTCCCGGGTCAATGAAATTCCCGGTTCCATAAGCGCTGGGAAGCACTTTCGGATTCGCGGTGCCAGGATCGCCACCCTGGACAACGAAAGGGAGAGGCGTGCGGATGACGCGGTGAAAAAGGGTGCCGTTGTACACACCTCTTTTCACCAGGTCAGCGAAATTCCCAGCCGTGAGAGGAGCGTTTTTCCCATCCAATTGAAGGTAGACAGTTCCTCGCTCCGTTTCCAATGACACCTCAGCAGATCCCTTCAGGCACGGGACACGGGAGGATTGACAGCCAAGATCGCCCATCCCCTGCTCCTGGGCGCAACCAGCGAATGCGAACAGCCCGGTCAAAAGGAGTGGCGAAAAGCAGCGAGTCAGGCGCCGCGTTCCATGGGCGGACATCAAAGGCCCTCCAGGGGCACGCCCAGGAAACGCGCCAGGGTGGCTCCGCTGAGCTCAAGGTCAGCCAGGGGAAGAGGCTCTCCCACGCGGGTCAGAGGGAAATCTCGACGACCCTGAACGCGCAGGGAAAGTCTTCGCAGAGGACTGATCCCATCACGCACTTCCAGGCGTACGGCCTGAATTTCTCGGAGGGGGATCTCCACAGCGATCAAACGCCGCAATCCATTTCGAGAGATGACGACAAGCCCGGAGGCCTTGTCAAAGCGATTGAAACCGGAGCCGAGATCAACAATTATGACAATCCAGAGGTAGAGCGCGAGAGCGAGAGCCGCTAAGCCGTATGCCCCCATGACGATCCCCTGGGGGATCCAGGAGAGTTCGGCGGCATGGAGGATGGGCAACAGATCGTGGCCGAGGCGACTCGAGAGGCTGGTCAGTAGAAAACCAGTACCACCAAGGCTGACTGCCAGAGCGGCGATCACATTGGAGGGGCGTCGCGCACCCGTGACACGCTGCTCGAAAACCATGTCCGCGGAGGGGGGGGCAAGCTCTGGGGGAGAGGGCATGCGGTCAGGCTGAGCGATTCTGGTAAGTGCTGGCGCACTGATTCAGGCAGCTGCCAGTTGGTGGCAACAATACGGGAGAGGGTGCCTGGGATGTCAGGCCATGTCAGCCTTCCCCGGAAGGCGGAGCAGCGTTGTTACCATCTCCCGGTAACCAA
>JBKDSZ010000124.1:0-3581 GCA_046340375.1 Cyanobacteriota bacterium
TCGCCTGGAGGGCGTGGCCCCCCCTGGCCTCCAGGGGGCTGCCGGAGGCGGGGCTGGTGGTGGGGCTGCTGGTGCTGCTCGCCCTGCCCCGCACCCTGGCGCCCCTCACCACGGTGGCCGTGGTGGCCATGACCGCCCTGCTGCTCTGGGGGCTCACCCCCGACCATCCCGCCGCCCGCCTCCTCGGCACCGCGCCCCTGTGCCACCTGGGCCGCCTCTCCTATGCCCTCTACCTCTGGCACTGGAGCGTGCTCTCCCTCAGCGCCTGGACCGTGGGGATCCATCCGTGGACGGTGCCGTTCCAGCTGGCGCTGATCCTGGCGCTGGCCCAATGGAGCCACAACGCCATCGAAACGCCCCTGCGGCAGGCCCGCTGGGGAGGGTCGCCCCCGCGCACGCTCCTCCTCGGCCTGTTGACGGTCGGGGCCTCCGCTCTGGTGCTCCTTCCCCTGGGCCACGGTCTGCGGGGCCGCCTGTTCACCGGCGACCGGACCAAGGCCGACACCACCCCCTGGCAGAAACGGGTGGGCATCCGCGGCACCTCCATCCTCGGGGTCCGCTGCCACAACGCGCCCGATGTGGCGGATGACGATTTCAAGCCCTACGCCAGCCACTGCACCACCCCGCTCCGGCCCACAGATCGCCAGCGCCTGTTCGTGCTGGGCGACAGCCATGCCCTGGCGCTCCTGCCCCTGGAGGAGCAGCTGCACGCGGATCTACCCCTGCGCCTCACCCACTACTCCCGCAATGGCTGCCCCATGCCGCCCTCCGCGAGCCAGCATCAGGAGCCCGGCTGCTGGACCTTCAGCCAGCTCGCCCTGGCGAATGTGCTGGCCTCCGCCGGGGCGGGGGCCCGGGTGCTGGGGCACAACTATTTCCGCTCCCACTTCGGCGAGGGGGAGGACACCCGCTCCATGCAGCTGGATGAGCGGGGACAACCCCTGGAGGGAGAGGCCGCCAAGGTGGCCGCCTACGAGGGGGCCCTGGTCGCCCTGGCGGACCGGCTGGCGGCCCGGGGCGCCGCGTTGCTGATCGTCGCGCCCGTGCCCCGCTTCCTCGACTTGCGCATCGACCGCATCCTCTGCGTGCCGCAATGGTTTCGGCCCTGGCCGCCCGCGGCCTGCCGCGCGCCGCTGGCCCACTCCCTGGCCTCCCATCGGGCGGACCACCGGGCGATCGCCGCCATGCTCGCCCGCGTGGAGGCCAGCCAGGCCAACGTGCATGTGTTTGATCCGGCGCTCACCCTCTGCCCCGATGGGGAGTGCCGAACCCTGGACGGGCAGGGGGAGCTCCTTTGGCGCGATCGGGATCATCTGAATGAGCGGGGGGCTCTGCGTCTGGCCCGGCCGTTGGAGGCCTTCCTGCGCCAGCGGCGGCTTCTGGCCCCCCCTCTAAATTGAGCTGTCCCATCCCACGCCAGTCGTTGTCTGAGGGAACCGCCTTTCAACCGATCCCGATCTTCATCGGCCATGACCCCCGGGAGCGGGCCGCCACCAACGTCCTGATGGACAGCCTCTACCGGCAGAGCAGTCTCCCCCTGGCCCTCTCGCCCGTCGTCACCCCCCAGCTCGCCGGGGTGTTTCACCGGGAGCGGGATCCGCGCCAGAGCACCGCCTTCTCCTTCACCCGCTTCCTGGTGCCCTGGCTGATGGGCTACCAGGGCTGGGCCATCTTCATGGACTGCGACATGCTCTGCCGGGGCGACATCGCTGAGCTCTGGGCCCTGCGGGATGACCGCTATGCCGTGCTCTGCGTGCAGCACGACCACCGCCCCAACGAAACCTCGAAGTTTCTGGGGGAAGTGCAGAGCGCCTACGCCAAAAAGAACTGGAGCTCCCTCATGCTCCTCAACTGCGCCCGCTGCACCGCCCTCACCCCCGACTACGTCAACAGCGCCAGCGGCCTGGAGCTGCATCGCTTCCACTGGCTGGAGGGCGATCACCTGATCGGCGCCCTGCCGGATCGCTGGAATCATCTGGTGGATGTGCAGCCCCCACCCCGAGAGCCCGCAGAGGCGGGCGGGCCCACCCTCCTCCACTGGACCCTGGGGGGACCCTGGTTCCGGGATCAGCGCACGATGGGGGGTCCCCTGGCGGCGGAATGGTTCAGCGCCCGGGATGATGCCCTCCGTCTGTGGGACTGAGCATCGTCACGGTGTGCATGAACCGGCGGGAGCATCTGCTGGCCACCGCCCCCCGCGTGGCCGCCTGGCCCCACCACACGGAGCATCTGATCGTGGATTGGAGCAGCGCGGCGCCCCTGGGGGTGGAGGATCTGCCGCCGGATCCGCGGGTGCGGCTGCTGCGGGTGGAGGGGGAAACACGCTGGAATCTGTGCCGGGCCTACAACTTCGCCTTCGCGCTGGCGCGGGGCGACCGACTGCTCAAGCTGGATGCCGACGCCTGGCCCACCGCCCGTCTCGATCCAGCGGATCCCTCCCTGCGGCTGCCGGCGGCGGGGGAAGCGGCGGGGCGCCTCTGCGCGTTCGGCAGCGGACCCGATGGCCGCAAGGGGCAATTCCTCATCGACCAGAGCCTGCTGGCCGCCGTGGGGGGCTTCAACGAACTGCTGGTGGGCTATGGCTTTGATGACAAGGATTTGCTGGCCCGCCTGCTCCTCTGGAGCGGCCAGCCGGCCCGCGCGATCCCCGCGGCCGGCCTCGGCGTGATCGCCCACTCGGACGCCGAGCGGGCGGAGCTGGGCGCGGGCCGCTCGGGCCTGGCCGGCAGCCAGGGCCTGGCGGCCATGCGCGCCACCCGCCTCGCCAATCGCCTCGTGGCCGCCCATTGCCCCTGGGGGACCCATTCCCCCCGCTCCCGCTACCGGCCGGAGCACACCGGCGCTTGGCGCCTGGAGCCCGGTTCGCGGCCGGAGCCGCCGCCCGCAGTGGCGGCGGAATTGGACCATGCGCGGCGCATGACCTTCTGGGGGTTTTTCCTGGCCATCCCGGAGGTGGTCCTGGAGGTGCTCCCCTTCCGCCTCTTCCCCCCCGCCCGCAGCGGGCGCTGGGAGGTGCGCTGGTGGCATCGGCTCTGGTGGCACACCGGTCGGCGCCTGCTGGCCGTGCCGGTGGGGCTGCTGGTGGCGGGCCGGGAGCGTCTTGTGGCCGGGGGGGGTGAGGCCTCCGGCCGGTCGTGATCCGGATCACCCTGGCCGCCAACGCCATCCACCTGGAGGCCGCCCGCCGCCTCCGGGATGGCCCCTCCACCGACCGGGCCCGGCTGGAGCTGCTCCTCTGGGAACCCGCGCGCTTCTCCCTCACCCCGGCGGACCGCCGCCGCTGGCCCCTGCGCCTGCCCGTGCACCCTGCCAGCCACCTGCTCCTCGCCCCCGTCGCCCTGCTGGGCCTGGTTGGGGAGCTGCGGCTGGCCCACCGCCGTGGCGCGGGCCTGGGCCTGCGGCTCCTGCTCGCCCGCGCCCGGCGCCTCACCCTGCTGGACGACGGGCTGGATCAATACCGCGCCCAGCCGCGGGCCCTCGATCCCCTGGCCTTCCCGGCGGGCCTGGAGTGCTGGCTCTTCTCCGACGCCCCCGCCTGGCGCGCCCCCTGGTGCGAGCGCTTCCGCTGCCGCGACCTGGGC
>JBKDSZ010000125.1:0-4144 GCA_046340375.1 Cyanobacteriota bacterium
CCTGATCGGTCTGCTGGAGGACGTGTTGGCAGAGCTGGGGGATCGTCCGCTGCGGGTGGCCCGCGAACTCACAAAACGGCATGAGGAACAGGTGGGATCGACGGTGGCGGCCGCCCTGGCCCATTTCCGCGCCCACCCGCCCCTGGGGGAGTGCACCGTGGTTCTGGGCGGTGCCCCCGCGGCGGCCCCGGCGTGGGAGGAGGAGCCGTTGCGGGAGGCGATGGCGGCGTTGCTGGCGGAAGGGCTCAGTGCTCGGGAGGCCAGCCAGCAGCTGGCGCAACGCACGGGCCATCGCCGCCGCGATCTCTATGCCCTGCTCCACCGGCCGGAGGTGGGCGAGAGTGGGGAGCCTCTGGCGTGAGGGGCGATGTGGGTGCGGATGCGGCTGGTGGTGGGCAGCCTGGTGGGGGCGGCCCTGGTGCTGTTGGCGGTGTGTCTTGGGGCCCAGAACCTCAGCGATCGCCCCTCCCTGCGGTTGGGGGTGGCGCGGGTGGCGCCCTTGCCGACGGGTTTTCTGCTGGGCCTGGCCCTGGCGGCCGGCCTGTTCAGCGGAGGCAGTGCCGTCGCGTTGGTTCTCGGTGAGAGCGATCAAGACGGGGACCAGGACGACTGAGTCGAGGCCGCCTGCCCGCTTGGCCGCCGCCGCGACAGACCCGGCGGCTCAGTGCCCCCCGGGCAGGGCATAAAGCGCCCCCTCGATCACCACGCGGCTGATGCCTTGAGCCCGGAGGTAGGACGCCGTGCGGCCCAGCAGGGCGGGATCCGGCAGCTTGATCACCCGCTGGGTGCGACCGCACTGCCGTTTGGCCTGGCGAGGGTTGGTGAAGAGCACAAGGGCCTGCTGGTCCGCCTCTTCAGCGGGCAGGCGCCCGAGTTCCGGGATGTCTGCCAGCGGGCGGGCCTGCAATTCGACGGTCTTGTCCACCAGCAGATAGGCGCAACTCGGCAGCACATCCGGCGTCCAGGGGGCGGGCCGGGTTTCCCGCTGGTCATCCACCAGGATCGGCAACACCGCCACAGCATGGAAATCCTGCCCGCCGAAGGCGTCCTCTTCCGCGTCCACCCCGTCCTCTTCGCTGGTCAGCAGGTCGTCCTCGATGTCGTCCTCCGGGGCGAAGTCATCGGCGTCATCGATGGCCAGAGCGGCTGTGTCGCTGCCTGCCGGTTCAAAGGCGCTGGTCTCTCCCGCAGTCGGCTCCTCTCGCCTGTCCTCTGCATCCTCATCCTCCTCATCCTGGTTGTTTTCTCCTGGCTCCTCGTCCTCCTCGTCCTCCTCGTCCTCCTCGTGATCCTCGTCATCTTCGACCGATTCGTCCTCTTCGTCCTCGTCGACCGCTTCGACGGGCCCGGGCATCCCAGGGATGCTCACCACGGTGTCCAGGTCCTCCTCGGGTGAGGCGCCCCCCGGGTTGGCGCCAACCACCGCAGGCTCTGGGCTGAACAGGTCCGGCATGGACGCGGTCGCTTTGGACGCACCGTCAATCGCCAGCGCAATTTGCCGGTCGCGTCCCGCCTTCCGCTGCCGCTGGTCCCGCAGGCTGGCGTAGTCCTCGGGACCCAACTCCGCGCGCACGATTCGGGTGATGGTGGTGGTGCTGCAGCCGTAATGGTCGGCCAGCACCTGCGTGCTCTCGCCCTGGCGAAACCGCCGCACCAGCTCCTGCTTTTGGCTGTCAGTGAGCCTGGCTGTTGCCATCGGGCTTTTCGGGCACGGCCAACCATCCTAAGACCCTTTCAGCAGGACAGGCGGGAAGGGTCCTGGCAAGATGGCCCCATGCTCCCTTAGCTCAGCTGGATAGAGCAGCTGCCTTCTAAGCAGCCGGTCGCTGGTTCGAATCCAGCAGGGGGCGTTTCAGTCAGGGGCTGATCTTTCAGGCATGAAGCCTTGCTGCAACAGGCTTTCGGGCTGACAGGCTCTACCGGGTCCTGCTCGTTCGTGCCGGCTGTGAGAAGGACCTTCTCCCATCCCTTCTCACATGCCAGCGGTCCCGGAATGGGACTGTCGTGCTGGGTGGCGCGGTCCTGAAGGCCCCCCGGCCAGAGGGGCTGCCGCAGCGGCTGGATGGTGTCGAAGTCAGGGGGCGGGCCCGGCTTCCCAGCACGGTCCGCGCGGTGATGGGCTGCAGAGGCGGCAGCTCTTGCCGTCCCTCGGGAAGTCAGACCCACTCGAGGCCAGCCGCGATGGAGTCACGCTTCACGCGCGGTAGCGGGGGGGCAAACGAACCCGAGGCAGGCCCCCGAGCGACAGCATTCCTGAGTTCAGGGGCCCGCTGGGGGGCGTGAGCGCCACAAAAAAAATCCGGCATCTCGCGGATCGGGAATGTGTATCTGGTGTCAAGTCCGTTGGCGTCAATCAAGTTGGCCGGTGAGCAGGCCTTGTTCTGGCCCTACCTCCGGACAGAGATCCAGATTGGAATTGGACCGTGCCCTTTCCAGTCGCTGCGCCAATCCATTTGAACGCCGCGCCTGGTGAACAACCCAGCCTGCGAGCAAGTTTTTGTGTCGCCGGCGTTAGTTACGTTGGCCGCTCTCCGGGATCCCTTGATCCCGATGCTGTGGCAGTGGTGCTCCAGGCGATCCACCGCCCAAGCGGTCATGGAGCCAAGTCAGTGATCAGGCCAGTCGTCCAACAGGTCACTTCTTCATGCTTGTTATTACCGAAGACAAACCGGGAGGAATCTGTCTCAAGATTCCGAAGCCGCTACCTTCACGCGTTTCCGCAGGCGACGACTCCAACCAAAGGGAGCGGCGGCCCCAGCCAACGGGAGAGGGCCCGGCACAGGCTCCTTATACTCAGAGAAGTTTCCTCCAAAAATAGAGGGGTCAGTGCTTGATGGGAGCGTCGTCGTCGGATAAGTCAAGCCGGAAGATAAAAATGCGGTATGGCCTCTTAACCAGGTCACTCCTGGCAAGGTTGTGTAAGTCCCCGTGCCGGCGTACCGGTCGCTGTTCGAATAAGGTCCCGCGGCAGCAACAACGTAATTGCCAGGCGCAATGTTAAGGATAGAGGCAAGGGATTTCCAAACAAAGCCATTACTAATACCATCACCACTGCCAGAAACCGTGGTTGAGGCCAACAGGTTCTGAGATGAATTCCAGATCCCCAGGGTATAAGTACCGTTTAACCCCGGAGAATCAGAATCAAAAATCCCGAGAGCATCAATTTGGAGCGCTCGATTCGTATTGAACTCCCAACCAAGTGTTCCATTATATATGAAAAAGACATCTTGCCCACCGGTTAATTCCAGTCCCGGAATGAAGGCAGACACGGGAGTGGCCGCAAAATCAAGACAGAGGACTGAGATGCATGCTCCCCAAATTACAGATTTCATGTAAGAAATATAAAGAACACGAATAAAGTAACTTTTTTTGGGGGGGCAGCACAGTGGACACTTGCAATCTTGGCTATCGAGCGATGGCCTTGCCGCGAGGCCCCAGGCCACTGCGAGGACGTTCCGGGTGATCGCCGCCTGCCGATCCTTGTTGGCATCCAGTGTCAGCGTCGCAGAAGAGCCGTCTATTCAGCGACAGCGTGCCTAACGCTTGGCGTCGCCGCTGGAGCGGTGGCGGTTCATCGGCAAGGTCGGACGGGTGGACACTGATCCGCCTCGTTCAGACGTCAGCCGTGGTCTGAACGCCTCTCACACCGCCCAGATCTCCTCCAGATCCAACTCCAGCCCCTCCACCAGCTCGCTCCCCTCCAGCCGACTGGCGTTCTCCAGCCGTTCCCCCCGCCCCCGCTGGCCGCCCCGCCAGATTTCCACCGCCCGCTCCTCGGGCAGCAGAAGCCAGCCGAGGCGGGCGCCATTGGCCTGATAGAGGTCCATCTTGCGGCGCAGGGCGGTGCTGCCCCGGGGGCCTTCATCGCTGGGGCTGGCCAGCTCCACCACCAGGTCGGGGCAGAGGGGCGGGAAGCCGCGGCGTTGCTCGGAGGTGAGGGCCCGCCAGCGCTCTTCCCACACCAGCGCGGCATCGGGGCTGAGCACGGATCCATCCGGCAGGCGGAAGCCGCCTGAGCTGTCAAACAGTCGCCAGCCCTTGCAGCGCCTGCAGAACAGCTGCAATTGAAACAGGAGCTGGCCATTGCGGCTGCTGGTTTCCCCTCCGGTCGGCGTCATGGCGATCAACGCTCCATCCGCGGCCA
>JBKDSZ010000126.1:0-15599 GCA_046340375.1 Cyanobacteriota bacterium
GATCAGCTCCATCCACTGCTCCACCCACCAGGGCTGTTGCCCCAGGCCCTGCTGGCCCAGCTGGGTGGCGATGGCGCCAGGGGAGAGGGTCATGGGCGCCGAACAGCGGCTGGGGGAATTATCCCTCCGACGCCGCATCGCGGAGTGCCGGGGCCCGCCCACCTAGTTTCGGGGGCATGACGCCTTCCCCACGGACCCTCTCCTGCCGCCGCTGGTCCGGGTCTGCGGTGGGCCTGGCCCTGCTGGCCCCGGGGGGGTGGGTCTCCGCTCCCGCCGCAGCGGTTGATCTCCAGCCTTCCGCGGTCCAGGCCACGCCGTTGGCCTGGGGACCCTGTCCGGCCCCCTTCGCGACCGGATCGGCGCGGGAGTGCGCCACCCTGGCGGTGCCCTTGGATCACAGCCGTCCGGAGGGCGAGCGCCTGCCGCTCACGGTCTGGCGCCTGCGGGCCACGGGCCCCGACCCTCGGCTGGGCACGCTGGTGGTGCTGGATGGGGCCCCCGGCGATGGGGAGGCCCTCTCCCTGGAGGCCATGGCCCGGGCCTTGCCCCCGAGCCTGACCCGCCGGTTGGATCTGGTGAGCTGGCAGCGCCGAGGCTCCGGCGAGCGGGGACATCCCGCCGCGCTCCATTGCTTCCCCACCGAGGCGGAGGACCGCGCTTGGCGCGACCGCCTGCCCCGCAGCCTGCCCGCCAACCCGGGGGAGCAGGCCCGCTGGCTGGAGGGCTGGGAGGCCCTCGCCCGCGCCTGCGGCCGCCACCAGGCCCGCCTGCTGCCTCATCTGAGCAGCGCCGACAGCGCCCGGGATCTGGAGCTGGTGCGCCAGGCCCTGGGGGAACCGGGGCTGCGCCTGCGGGCCAGCGGCATGGCCACCCTCATCAGCGCCACCTACGCCAATCTGTTCCCCCGGACCCTCACCGCCCTGGTGCTCGACGGGCCCGCTGATCCCCAGGCCTGGGCCGACAACGGCAATCCCATCGCCCTGGAGGGCACGGGCCTGCGGCTGGAGACGGATCTCGGAGCGGGCGCCACCCTGATCGCCTTCCTGGAGCAGTGCGCCGCCGTCGGCCGGCCCCGTTGCGCCTTTGCCGCCGAGGGGCCCGGTGGGGCCCGAACCGACAAGGAGCGGCGCTGGGCCGAACTCCTCGCGCGGCTGCGCCAGGGGCCGCTGCGTTGGGGCAACCAGCGGTTGGGGGCGGGCGAGGTGTTCCGCCAGCTTGCGACGCGGCTGGCCACCGTGCCGGCGGATGGCCAGGGCCGCGGCGGATGGCCCGGCGCCGCGCGCTTTCTGGAGGGCCTCGCTCGCCGGGGTGGCGGGGACGAGAGCCGGCCGGAGGATGGCCCACCGGAGCAGACGTTGGCCACGCTCTGCGGCGACAGCCCCCAGCCGCGCCAGTTGGAGGCGATCCAGGCCTTGGCCGAGCGCGTGCGGAGCCGTTCTGGCCCCCTGGGGCCCTGGGTGGCCTGGCGCGATGGCCGCTGCGCGGCCTGGCCCGTTGCCGCCGCGCCCTTCAGCGGTCCCTGGAACACCCCCGGCCCGGCGCCCGTGCTCGTGCTCGGCCACCGCTTCGATCCCATCCTGCCGTTCCAGTCGTCGCTGGCCATGGCCCGGGAGCTGGAGGATGGTCGGCTGCTGAGCGTGAACGGCTTCGGCCACACGGTGCTCCGCAATCCCAGCAGCTGTGCCAGCCGCTACGAGACGGCCCTCTTCCTGTCGGGCCTGCTGCCTCCCCCCGGCACGGTTTGCGCGTCAGATGCCGTTCCTTTCCGTGGTCCCTGATGGGCCGTGCCCTGGCCAACGTCCAGACGAACACCATTCGGGAGGTCGCATCAAGATCCCACAAGGAATGAGCACCATGAAGCCGAAGGGAGATCACATTATGTTTTGCGGCGCTTCATTGCCACTGCAGACGCTGGCGATATGGATAGCGCCAGACAAGTGCAGCGCCATGGCGGGGTGGATGAGACTGAACGTTGGCGGAACCTCCAGGGATTGGCTGCCGGGCAGCCTGGAGGGGTTGCCCTAAGGTCCGGTGGATGTGCCACTCCTCCCCGGATCGCCCATCCACCCTGCTGGCCCTGCTGCCCCTCCTGCTTACGGCCTGTGCCAGCCCAAAGCCCGTCGCCGTGGCCCCCACCCCGGTGCGCCTTGTGCCCGTGCAGGCCCTCCCCTTTCTGGACGCGATCGATGTGCAGAGCACTCTGGAGGCGATCCGGGAGGTGAAGCTGGCGCCGGAGATCTCCGGGCGGATCGTGGCCATGCCCATGGCGGAGGGCCAACCGGTGCGGCCGGGCCAGCCCTTGTTCGCCATGGATCAGACGCAACTCCGGGCGGAGGTGAACGCGGATATCGCCGAGGCGCGCAAGGATCGGGTGAACGCCGAGCGCTACATCTTCCTCAATCAACAGGGCGCGGTGTCCAGCAAGGAACGCGACGCGTATGTCACCCAGGCCATCCAGAGCCGGGATGCCCTGCAGGCCAACCTGGCCAATCTGGGCTACAAGAATGTCGTGTCGCCGATCGGCGGCACCGTGGGCAACATCAATTACAAACTCGGCGATGTGGTGCAGGCCGGCTCGGTCGTCACCAGCATCGTGGACAACTCCAGGCTCTGGGTGCGGCTCGACATCCCCGGCGAGAACGCCTACCGGGTGCGGCTCGGCATGCCCGTGGTGCTCAAGGCGCCGGATGAACCCCGGCGGCTCCTGGCTCGCGGGGCCGTCTCCTTCATCGCGCCCTCCATCGACAAAGACAAGCAGACCCTGCTGGTGAAGGCCACGTTCGACAACGCCGACGGCGCCCTGCGCAACGGGCAGCGTGTCAACGCCACCCTGGTGTACAGCCAGACGCCCTCCCTGGCCGTGCCCCAACAGGCGGTGTTCCTGCAGGCCGGCCAGCCGTTCGTCTTCGTCGCCGTCAGCGCCGACGTGGCCCGCCAGCAACTGGGCCGCCCGCTGGATCCCCCTCCCCCGCCCGGGATGCCCGTGGCCCTGCAGGTGCCCCTCACCCTCGGCACCCTCCAACACGGCACCTACGCGGTGCGCGGCGGCCTCAACGCCGGCGACCCGGTGATCCTCGGCAACCTCTTCCAACTGCGCAGTGGCCTGCCCGTGCGGCCCTCCGCCGCTCCAGAACCCCGCCGATGAGCCTGTCCGACGCCTTCATCAAGCGACCGGTGCTGAGCACAGTGTGCAGCGTGCTGATTCTCCTGGCCGGGGTGATCAGCCTGCCCTTGCTGCCGGTGGAAAATCTGCCCAACATTGCGCCGCCCACGATCCAGGTGTCGGCCACGTATCCCGGCGCCGATGCCCTCACCGTGGAGAGCGCCGTCACCGGCCCCCTGGAGGAAAACATCAATGGCGCACCGGGGATGGACTACATCACCTCCTTCAGCACCAGCGAGGGGAGCAGCCAGCTGAATGTGTTTTTCAAAGCCGGCAGCGACCCCGACATCGACCAGGTGAATGTGCTCAACCGCGTGCAGACGGCCACCCCCCAGTTGCCGTCCTCCGTGAGCGCCCAGGGGGTGACGGTGCAGCAGACCGCCACGAGCTATCTGCTCGTCTACAACCTCACCTCCACCCGGGGGCAGTACAGCCGCAACTATCTCAATGGCCTGATCCAGCTCAACCTCCTCTATCCCCTCAGTCGCTCGCCTGGGGTGGGTCAGGTGAACATCTTCGGGGCGAGCAGCCCGGCCTTTCGTCTCTGGGTGAGCCCCAAGAAACTGACCCGCTTCAACCTCAGCGCCACGGAGGTGGTCCGGGCCCTGCAATCCCAGAACCAGGTGGTCATCGCCGGCAGCGTCGGCGGGCCACCCTCCCTGCCGAGCAATGCCACCACCCTGCCGCTGCTGGTGGATGGCAACTTGAAAACCGTGGAGGAATTTGAACAGCTGATTCTGGGCAAAGGACCTGATGGCGGCCTGATTCGCCTCAAGGATGTGGGCAAGGCAGAGTATGGCTTCCAGAGCTTTTTCTCCTCTGCCATCAATGCGATCAGCGGCCATCCCTGCGTCGGTTTTGGCGTCATTCAATTGCCGGGCACCAACGCCATCCAAACGGCCAAGGGGGTGGATGAGGTTCTGCAGGGGTTTGAGCGCACGCTGCCTCCCGGCGTGAAGCTGGAGAAGGTGTTTGATCAGCGGGATTTCATCAACGCCTCCATTGAAGGGGCCCTGGATGCGCTGCGCGACGCCGTGGTGCTCGTGCTGCTCCTCATCTTCCTCTTTCTGCAGGACTGGAAAGCCACCGCCGTGCCCGCTCTGGCCCTGCCGATCGCCTTGCTGGGGGCCATGATCTTCGTGAATGCCTTCGGCTTTTCCATCAACCAGCTCACCCTCTTGGGGATCATCTTGGCCACGGGCTTGGTCGTGGATGACGCCATCGTGGTGGTGGAAGCCGTGTCGGCCCGCATCGAGGCGGGCGATCCCCCCTTCATCGCGGCCTCCAAGGCGATGGCGGAACTCACGGGTGCGATTCTCGCCACGGCTCTGGTGTTGTTGGCGGTGTTTCTGCCCGTCTCCTTCTTTCCCGGATCCACAGGGGTGATCTATCGCCAATTTGCGCTGACGATCGTCTTTTCCATCCTCGTCTCCACCTTCAACGCCATCACAGGCAAGCCCTTGCAATCCGCCCTCCTGCTGGGCGGCGGCAAGACCGAACCCCGAGGCCCCCTGTGGACCGCGATCGGCGCCGTGTTCGGCGGCACCTACGGGGCCCTGGCCGGCGGCTGGATCCCCTCCCTTCTCTTGGGGCTCCTCGGCGCCGTGGTCGGCACCTTTCTCCTGCCGATCTTTGCCGCCTTCAACGCCGGTTTCGAGCGCCTGGCCCACGCCTATCAGGGTCTCCTGGGGCAGGTGATCCGTTGGCGTCGCGGGGTGGCCATCCTGTTGCTGGGCGGGGTTGTGGCCACGGGCCTGGCCTTCACCGCCATCCCCACCGGCTTTGTGCCCACCGAGGACCAGGGTTACGGGCTGGGCATCATCCAGTTGCTGCCGCAGGCCTCCCTGGAGGCGACGATGAAGGTGGCTGCCGAAGCCCGGAAGATTCTCGCCAAGGAAGCGGACGTGGTGTCGGGCGAGCTGGTGGGTGGCGCTGGCTTCAACGGCAGTTCGGTGAACCAGGGCCTCTTCTTCTTCGGTTTCCGCCCCATCGAAGAGCGGCGGGGGCGCGAACATGAAGCGGATGCGATCATCCGGCGACTCAACAAGGAATTCAGCCAGATTCCCGGGGCGCTTGTCTTCGCCTCGGCACCACCGGCCGTGCCTGGATTCAGCGCTCAGGGGGGATTGAGTTTCCAGTTCAACGACCTCAGCAACGGCGGCTTCACCCCCAGCGAGCTCTCCAGGCTTGCGGATTCCCTGATGGCCAAAGCCCGCAAAACAGGCGCCTTTGAGAAGATCTACAGCCAGTTCATCGCCGATGCGCCGGTGTGGCGCGTCGATGTGGATCGCGACCGGATGGCCTCCCTCGACATCGATTACGGCGACGCCATGGCCATCCTCGGCACCTTGATGGGGGGTCGCTTCGTGAACCAGACCTATGAACAGGGCCAATACCGCCAGGTCTACATCCAGGCCAACGCCGACAACCGCTCCCTGGTGGATGATCTGCGCAATCTCTATGTGGAGAGCCGCACGGGCAAGCTGATTCCCCTCAGCACTGTCGTCAACGCCCGGCTTGACAGCGCGCCACCGATCATCAGCCACTACAACCTCTATCGCACGGTGTTGATCCAGGGCATCGAGGCGGCGGGGCGCTCGACGGGGCAGGCGATCGACGCCTTGATGAACAGCTATCGCGCCATGAACTTCACCAACATCGGCCAGGCCTGGTCGGGTCTCACCCGCTCGGAGGTGCAGGCGGGATCCCTGGCGGTGTTGGTGTTCGCCCTGGGGCTGGTGGTGGTCTATCTCGTGCTCTCCGCCCAGTACGGCAGCTACATCGACCCCCTGGTCATCCTGATGACCGTTCCCCTGGCGATGCTCGGCGCCCTGGCCTTCCTTGTGCTGCGCGGCCAGGTGAACAACGTTTATGCCCAGGTGGGCCTGGTGACGCTGATCGGGCTGGCGGCAAAGAACGGGATCCTGATCGTCGACCTGGCGAATCAGCGCATGGAGCAGGGCCTGTCCGCGACAGAAGCCGCCAAGGGCGCCGCCGCCGCCCGCCTGCGGCCCATCCTGATGACCGCCTCTGCGGCCCTCTCGGGCTTTTTCCCGCTGGTGATCGCCTCGGGGGCCGGCGCCCTTTCCCAGCGCTCCCTGGGGGCGGTGATCTTCGGCGGGCTGCTGGTGGCCACCGTGCTCAGCCTCTTCGTGGTGCCCGCCTTCTATGTGCTGATGAAGAATCTGGAAGCGGCCTGGTTCCCGGCCAGCGAAGCGGTGCAGCCTGTGACGGGCGACCCCTGAGAGCCCCGCGCCCTGCACGCACCCGATGCCCCTGCCTCCACCGCCTGGATACCAGCCAAAACGCCAGCTGCGCATCGACCGGCGTCGCATCGCCCTGGCCGGCGCCCTGCTCGCGGGGATGAGCGCCCTGCTGATTGGCCTGGCCCAGCAGGTGGCCCGCACCCCCGGCGAACCCCTCCCCCCCTGGCCTCTGCCCTACATCCTGCTCGTGGTGGCCGTCGCCGGATTCTGCGGGGCCTGGAACGAGGCCATGTGTCAGCTCAGCTTCATCCGGCGGGGGTCGCCGGGGGCGCCGCTCTGGCGCTTTCGGCGCCGACTCTGAAGCGCGGGAGCGGGTGGAGCGGGGCGTGGAGAGGCTCTTCGCCCATTCCCCGGGCCATCGAAAAATGTTGCGTCTCTCCCTCACGGCTTTGTCGCGCATGGCCGCCTCAAGGCTCTTGATGTCTGCGGCGGATAACCGTGGACGATCGATCTTGGCGGTGAGCTTGTGGAGCCTTCCCGTGAACCGGAACGGCGGCTGGTCGTCGGCGTTATTGATGCCGGTGAGGGTATCGGAGCCGCTGTCACAGCTCTCTCATCCCATTGCAGGATCATGGGCATCGTCCTGGCGCCAAAGCCGCTGACGTTGTTGACAGGCCAGGGTGCCCGCCCCCTTGCCTTGGTAGATGAAATCGAATTCCACCTTGTGCTTGCCAGGTGCGAGCGGTTCGGCTCCCTCCCACTTGAGCCGTTCCAGATCCACCATGTTCCACAGCCACACCGGCTTGCCGTTCTTCAGGTAGAAGCCGTAGCCCCCGAAGCGTCCCCCCGAGGTGAGGAGCATGCCCTCGGCGCCACTGGCCGGCACATCGATATATGCGCTCACGATGTAGGAGGTGTTGAGGCCGGCGGTGATGTTGGGACGAGGCGCCACGATGCGGCACGCTACCGAGGCATCAGGGCGGCCTTGATCTCTTTTCACATTCTGCGGGTGTTTGGCGGCCAGATCGGTGGTGATGGGAATCGGGCCGGGATCGAGGCCCTGCAGGGGGGGAAGCGCCGCCGGGGCGGGGGGGGGGGGCGAACGGCTCGGCCATGCGCACCTCCCAGCGGCGGGCCCAGCCATCGCGGCTGGCCTGCAACAACGGCTGGCGGTCGGCCGTGCGCAGGTCGCGCTTGAACCAAACGATCTGCAGCGGGCCCATGGCGTCGGAACCTAACCAGGGGGAGGTGGTGGCTGCGTCGGCCCGCACGAATGGGGTGGCGGTTGAGGCCTGCGTGGCGATCCCACGCAGCCGCGGTTAAGCCTGATCGGAGAGTCCAATCAAGGCAAGCGTTTGGCCCCAGGTTCGGTAGATGCCGGAGAGAAGGAAGAGCGTGGTTGAGCCTGCGATCGCGAAAGGCGCCAAGGGCTCTGCTTTGATCAAGGCCGCGCCGCCGTAGATCAGGATGGCGCTGGCCAGAATCGGGGTCAGGTTATGAATGATTCGATCGAGCTTGCTCTGAATGGCCCTGAGATGGAGGCTTCTGCGCGCCTGGACAGCCTTGATTCGATAGATCAAACCTCCAATTCCTATCGCCACGAAAATAACGCCACTGGGCCCATCCGATGGCCACGGCACCAGCACCACCATGCTTTGGAGCAGGACGCTGGCGAAGCTGTACAACGCAGGCGTCAGTGAGGCATGGGCGATCGCCAGCTTTCGGGCGGTCGGAAGGGCGCTGCCCATGGTAACAACAACAAACAGCAACCCCACCAGCGTGCCACCCGCCGCCCCGGTTGTGATGAAGAAGTTGGTCCAACCGTCAAACATCGGATCATTCCTCGCGAATCGAACCTTAGTTCTGTGGTTCGATTTCTCCAGGCCGCCACGTCTTGTTGAACCAAGGCTCCAACGGCCCGTAGAGGCGCAGGATCATGAACCAACCCTTGCCCGGAATCGTCTGCACCCAGTTGTTGGCCATGCCAGCAGGGGCCTTCGGACCAAACCACACGTCCACTGAACCATGGGCATTGGTTTTGATGCCCTTGTTTTGGCTACTCACGCTCGGCGCCTTCTGGTCGGTCAGGAGCATCGAACGGGTCTGGGTGTCATACACGATCACCGACCAGAAATCCTTCACCGGGATGTTGGGCGGCAGGCGCAGCCGATAGGTTTTGCTGCCATCGAGACGGTTGCCATTCGCATCCAGCGAGGCCCAGGGGTACTGAGAGCCCTTGCCGACAATCTTTTCTTCCATGGCCGGCGTGACGCCGGTTGCGAAGTAATAATAAAAAATGGCACCATCCAGGTTCGCCACACCTGGTGACACTTCGAACTTGTAACCACCAAAGAACGGCAACCGCCAGGAGCTGTTGGGGTAGAAGTAGGCTTCCGGCTCGCGAATCTTGAGGGCAAGGGTTCGTGCTGTCACAGCGCCGATGTTGGCGGCGTCGGATAGGATCTTCTTCCAGCGCTGATCGGGGTTGAAGGGCTTGCCTTTGACAATGCCGATCGAGGCGAAGAGGCCCAGTGTCGTCGGGTCAGATCCGGTGGGCGGTTCCTCCTGAATCACCTGGTTGAGAAGCGCCCAGAAGGAGTAATCACCCGGGGCGACAAAGTTTGCCGGCACGCCCGAGGCATTGGCAAACTTGAGTGCCGATGGGTTGGCGGCGTCGGAAAGTTGATAGATCTTCAGATTCGCCTTGACCGACTCCACACCTGGCTTGGTTGAACCATTGACAAGAAAAGAGCGAAAAAAGAGCCAGTTGCCGAAGGTTTTTGGTTTGACAACCACATAGCCCTGCGGGATGCCGCCTTGATACCCGGGGGGCAGGAACAGATACTTGCCACCTGCACCCTTATCGGCTCCCGTGATGCCGATATCCGTCACCCAGCGATACCAGAAGTCATTGACTCCACCCAGCACCTTGGGGGGCACCTCGACGACCAAGGGACCCTTCTTGGTGTCGAGCCAGATGAAGCTGTACACCGTGTTGTCGTTGGCCGTGAGTTCCACCGTTCTGGGATCGACCAGGTTCTCCCAGATCACATTCGTAGTGTTGACCGGGCCGAACTTGCGCAGCGAATCACGCATGCCGGCCTGATTTACGATCGGGATGGCCAGCAGATAAGCCTGTAAAGCGCGGGAGCGATCCAGGTTGTCGTAGATCTTCTCAATGGTGTCAGGATTCGGAAACCCATCGACAAGGTTTAACGGGCCGATGGACGTCTCAACCCGGTCAGGAGTTGCCACTCCAGGTGCAATCGTCGTTGTGGTCTTGAAGGGCTGGGCTGAGGCAGCAGAGGCAACAAGGGCGGCCATGGCAAGGGCAGCGCTGAACTGGGGTGACGACTTCATTGCGGCTGCACCTTGCGCTGGAGAGTTGTGAATCTGTAGTTTATCTACCGCTTATGAAGCTTGCAAGTCTGGGGAGACATTGTAGAAAGCTTGGCCGTGGTCGGGGACGATGTGGATCTATCGATCATTCGTCCGCTGGTCTGATGCCACTCATTCGCTGATCGCCTTGCTGCGCATCGCCCCCTCAAGGCTCTTGATGTCTGCAGCAGAGAGCTGAGGGCGATCGATCTTGATCGTGAGCTTGTTGAGCGTTCCTGTGAATCTGAACGGCGGTTGGTAGTCGGCATCGTTGACGCTGGTGAGCGTGTCGGAGCCGATGTCGAAGCTCTCGTCCCACTGCAGGGTCATCGGCAGGGTTTTGGCCATGGTTTTGGTGGCCACCACCTTGCCGTCCACCTTGAGGGTTCCGATGCCGGGCCCGCCGACGCCGCTGAAGTTGTTGAAGGCCAGGGTGCCGGCCCCCTTGCCTTGGTAGATGAAATCGAATTCCACCTTGTGCTTGCCAGGCGTGAGCGGTTCGGCTCCCTCCCACTTGAGCCGTTCCAGATCCACCATGTTCCACAGCCACACCGGCTTGCCGTTCTTCAGGTAGAAGCCGTAGCCCCCGAAGCGTCCGCCTGAGGTAAGCAACATGCCCTCGGCGCCACTGGCCGGCACATCAATGTCGGCGGTGACGGTGTAGGAGCTGTTGAGCAGGCCAGGGGAATCGCCCTGAGGCAGCCCCACCATCGGATGGGTGTACACAAACGTGTTGCGGCCGGCGGTGATGTTCGGCCGGGGCGCCACGATCCGTGCCGCCACCGAGGCATCGAGCGGGAACACCTGGTATTTCTTGGCCTCGGTAATGAAGGCCGCCTTCATCTCCTTGACCTTCTGCGGGTTCTTGGCGGCAAGATCGGTGCTTTGGCTGAAGTCACGCCTGAGGTCGTAGAGCTCCAGCACCTGGTTGTTGAGCGGATCCGGGTTGGCCGGTCCGAAGGCCTCCCAGGGGGCCCGGTTCACCTTGGTGCTCAGCAACCAGCCATCGCTGTACATGGCCCATTGGCCGAACATCTCGAAGTACTGGGTCTTGTGGCGCGAGGACACCTTGGCGTTCTTGGCATTGAAGGTGTAGAGGAAGCTGGTGCCTTCGATCGGTTTCTGGGGGATGCCATCCACCACTTCGGGTGCCTGCAGACCAGCGGCTTCGAGGATCGTCGGCACCACATCGATCACATGCACGAACTGCTCCCTAAGGGCGCCTTTGTCCTTGATGCGCACCGGCCATGACACCACCATGTTCTGGTTCACGCCACCGAGCCTGGAGGCGTTCTGCTTGAACCAGCTGAAGGGGGTGTCGAACGCCCAGGACCAGCCCGCCGACATATGGTTGTAGGTCTGATCGGTTCCCCAGACGTTGTAGAACTTCAGCTGCTCTTCAACGGGGAGCTTGTTGAGGCCATTGAAGAAGGCCACTTCATTGGGAGTGCCCAAAGGGCCACCTTCGGCACTGGTGCCGTTATCGCCGTTGATGTAGATGATCAGGGTGTTGTCGAGCTTGCCGAGAGCATCGAACTGCTGGATCACCCGGCCGATCTCGTAATCGCTGTAGGCGGCGTAGGCGGCAAACACCTCCACCTGGCGGATGAACAGTTTCTTGGCCTCCGGGCTCAACTGGTCCCAGGGGGTGATCAGGTCGGCGGGCCAGGGTTCGAGCTTGGCGTCCTTGGCAATCACGCCGAGTTTTTTCTGATTCGCAAAGATGCGCTCCCGCAGCTTCTCGTAGCCATCATCAAAGAGGTGCATCTCATGAATCTTGTCCACCCACTCCGTGGTGGGATGGTGCGGGGCATGGGTGGCCCCGGGGGCGTATTTGATGAACAGCGGCTTGGCGGGATTGGTCTGATGCATCCGCGTCATGTAGTCGATGGCGTCATCGGCCATCGCCGTCACCAGGTTCCAACTGCCGGGAGCCTTGCCCTCGAAGGGATAGATCTGGGTGGTGTTGCGGAACAGGTTCGGTTGCCACTGGTTGGCATCACCGCCCACGAAGCCGTAGAAGTATTCGAAGCCCATGCCGGTGGGCCACTGATCAAACGGCCCGCTCTGGCTGGCCTGGAAGGCGGGCACGTTGTGGTCCTTGCCAAACCAGGCGGTGCTGTAGCCGTTGTCCTTGAGCAGCCGACCGATCGTGGCCTTGTCGCGCTCAATGATGCTGTTGTAGCCAGGGAAGCCGGTGGACTGCTCCGAGATCACCCCGAACCCCGCCGAGTGGTGGTTGCGGCCGGTGATCAGGGCAGCCCGGGTTGGAGAGCACAGAGCCGTGGAGAACATGCGGTTGTAACGCAGTCCATTCCTGGCAACCCGGTCCATCGCTGGTGTCGGGATGACGCCACCGAAGGTGCTGGGCACCCCGAAGCCGGCGTCGTCCGTGATGATCAGCAGCACGTTGGGTGCGCTCTGCGGCGGCGTGATCCGCGGCGCCCACCAGGGCCTGGATTGCAGAGCGGCGGAGTTGATCACACCCCCGAAGGGAGGCGAAGGGGCCGGCAACTGGTTGCCACGGATCGTGGTGGTGGCATCGGCGGCACCGAGTGTGCCGGTGACCGTTTGGGCCACCACGGGCGCCCAGCCGGCCTGCCAGCCCACCAGCACGGCCACCAGGGTCAGGGCCCCGAGGCGTCGCAGCAGGCCCGGGGCTCCGCTTGCCCCGAACCAGCCGCGAATGTTGCGGAGGAAGGCGAACAGGGTGGAGTTGGGATCAGCCACGGAGGGGGAGTGCGGTGGTGAGTGTGGCGTGTGCAGCTGGAGCTGCGATGGGGGCCGCCAGGCGGAAGCCGATGTGGGAGGTGCCGGTGTCGGGGCTCTGGGCCTCCCGGGCCGCCGGCCGGTACCGGCTGCAGAAATTCGCCGAGCAGAGGAATGAGCCTCCCTTGATCACATGCTTGGCGACGCCCGGATCGCGGGGATCGCCCGTCGCCACTTCGTTGCTGATGATGGGATCGCTGCCCGCGGCGAGGGATGCATGGCCTATTGAATACCAATCCTTGGTCCATTCCCAAACGTTGCCGGTCATGTCGAACAACCCGTAACCGTTGGCTGGGAAGGAAGCGACGGGCGCCGTTCCCGAATAGCCATCCTCGGCGGTGTTGCTTCTGGGAAACGGTCCTTGCCAGGTGTTGGCCCTGCTTGGATTCCAGGTGTTGCCCCAGGCGAAGATCCGATCCTTGAGGCCCCCCCGGGCCGCGAACTCCCACTGGGCTTCGCTGGGCAGAGCCCCACCGGCCCAGTGGGCGAAGGCCTCGGCGTCCTCGTAGGCCACCTGCACCACCGGGTGCTGCCCTCGCCCTGCAAGATCACTGCCCGGACCTTCGGGATGGCGCCAGTCGGCCCCAGGCACCCAGTGCCACCAACTCAGGTCCGCAATGGGTCCACTGCCGGGGATGGGCTGGAACACCAGCGAACCTGGGGCCCGCTCGCTGGCCTTCAGCTCGGGGAACTGTTCGGCAGACAGGGGGCGTTCCGCCACAGTGACATAGCCTGTGGCCGCCACGAAGGCCGCGAAATGTTCATTGGTGACCTCGTTGCGGTCCAGACAGAAGGGGGTGATTCGCAAGAGGCGACCCGGCTGTTCCTCCGGCAGCTGAGCACCGGCGCCAATGCGGTAGCTGCCGCCGGGGATGAGCATCATCGAGGGCGGGCATGATTCCGCCGCCATAGTGGGCAGGGGTTGCAGAAGCAGAGCCACGGCCAGCGAAAAGACAAAGCAAGCCTTTAGCAGGTGGCCGACGCGATGGAAAGCCAAGGGATCGGTTGAGCTCAGCGAGTTCAGCCTTGCACGCCGGATAGGCCATCTATCGTGCAATCCGAAGAATCCGCAACGGATTTGAATTCGCTTCCTTGGGGATTGCGCTGCCGAACGCTCCAAATCAGAAGCGGGCAGAGATTAGGGCATAGGTCCAAACTTTCGCACCCGTGTCCTGTATCTGGATGTTAGCCTTCGTATCGTACAGGTTACGCAGCAAGTTCGACATATCCGACGGCACAAGTTGGCTCGGGCATCTCGAGACCATCCTCTCTTAGCCCTTCCAAATGAAACGAAATCGCTTCCCGAATCAGCTGTTCGACTTCAGAGGCTGAATTACCAGTTGCAATACAGCCTGGCAGATCGGGCACGTAGGCCGAGAGGTTATCTCCAGCCCTCTCAATGACAACCGCATACTTCATGGCTGTTCTGAACCTCTGAGACCTGCTTGCTTCAGAATACTCATCTGAGTGCCCTTGGCAAGCTCATCGGACGGCTTGCCAGCAATCGTGACCCTTCCTGGTTTACTTGGGCTTAAACTGACGATGACCACCTCTTTGAGCAACTTGAAACCAGCCATCATCCTTGATTGCTTTTAGGATCTCGGAAACTTTTATCTAATCAGGTAAAACAACATAAGCATTTCCGTAACTCTAGGGTGAAACCCACAAAAAAGCTGGCATTGCTTCAAACGTGGTCTAGCGGTGGGGGGGGTGACCGAAAATGATATAATTTGAATCACCTCAGATTGAATATACCTGTGCCGGCTGAATATGTGTCATGTAATACTGCAAAGACTCGATTGCATATTTACACATCCAGCACGGCCGGCTTTTGGCTTTTTCGTAAGGCTAACGCTGCCATCACCTGGCCGCAGAGAGATAGGGCAGCAGGCATAAGATCTTAGGTGGCGGCTCAGGTGAATGGCAATGTTAGGCACCGTTCGGAGTTCTGGCAGCCAACCATTCTCGCACATGTCTCATTAACTCCGCAATCTGCAGCTCACGAATATCGTCCTTGGTGAACCCACTTGCCATGAGTCGATCGTAGTTCTCACCCATAAAAACGCTAAATAAATCGTAGAGTCCCGATGGGCCAGGGAGTTTGCGTCCGATTTCGTTCTCCAACCAGTTCCGAACGACCTGAACAACACGAAATGGATCATTTTGATGAGCCTCAATATCTGAACTCGAAAGGTCAGAAATGGCAATCTGATATCTGTATCTTTCCTTCTCAAGTATCAAACAACGCTTCTTACGCAGATTATGATCAGAAGAAAAAGTTGCGCAGCCTACATCCAAGCCCAACTCAAAAGGCATGTTGAGCCTAAAGTACTCACCCTTCCTGGCTGCTTGAATGCGAGAGAGATCATGAATCGCATAACGAGACTCACGAATCAACTCAACAATCTTGCTTATCCTTGTCTCGCCAGAATTGAGTCGCTCGGAAGCAAGCCGCGGATTCAGGCCTGCATACAATACCGTGAAAACAAGAGGTCGTAGAAGCGGAAGATACTCCGCATCGTAGGGGCAATTTATGAAGACGTTGTCATCAAACGCCATTTATCTCTGTCTAGACCTTGTCCTTGGGTGGGAATGGATCGTTGCCATAGCTATCGCGTTCACGAATTGTGCCGTCTCGCCTATGGACATACAGCTCTGCCTTTTCCTTTTGCGCTAGTTCCCTGGCATACTTCACTGCATCAGCCTGGGTTGTGAAGATCTTTGATGCTCGGGAGGCTCCTTCCTTCCTGACAGCCCATCCATTATCGCGAGGGACGACATGGGTACCCTTCTTAGTCACATCCCCTCCGAAGCAAACCGTTGTTTCGTCATGTTACACGAATTTCATGCATGGGAGGACCTGGCGCCACGCAGAAAAGCATGTTCGAGACTGCCCTCGAACTATTTTGACATCTGAGTGCGGCTAACGCCAAGATCAGCGGCCCCCTCTGCCAGGAAAGTTGACGCCTCTCCCACCCGTCCATTTTTCATTCACCAGGGGGCTCATGGAGTTGATCGATGCGTCCCTACAGCGAGGCCGTCAAGGCTGATGTCCGTCGTCGGATGAGCCCGCCTCACCGCCA
>JBKDSZ010000127.1:0-2013 GCA_046340375.1 Cyanobacteriota bacterium
CACCGGCAACAAGATCGGGCTTTTGCCGTTGAAAGTTGGGCGGACTGGGGCACTGGTGGCAGCCATCAGGGGAAAGCCTCAGGACTCCTGAGGGTTCCGGGGGCTGCCTTGCCGTCAGCGTTCGGTCAACCGGCCTCAGCGCTTTCTCTCGCAGGCCTCGCCGTCTCCATCACCATCCAGGTAGCTGTGGCCCTGCCGCAACAGCTCCTGTGCCTGTGGCCAGCTCAAGTTTCGGCAGTAAACCCTCCCCCCAGCGCCAACTCCTGTGTGTCCCGCCCCTGATGGGCTCACGGAGCCTGTTCCAGTCATCACGCCGAGGTCCACCGCGCTGGGTCATCGGGCAGTTCGCGGCCGGGGACTCCCTCCCCCTCGCCGGGCCGCACGCCACTCCCAAGGGCGAGTGATTCCTCCAGGAACCGACCAGACGCCCACCCGTTGAAACTCAGCCACACGCTGCGCCTGCCTGTAGGCAAGGGCATGGCACTGATCCAGGTATTGCTCATACACGAAGGCCTGGCCCGTGCGCACGAGCGTCCGGTTCACGTTTTCCCCGCCCCGGATCACCTCAGCCACCCTGCGGCCATACCGATCAGTGGTCTGAGGACGCAAGCTCACCTCTGAACCCACCGGGGCCAGACGTTTCAGTGCCTCCCGCGCCAGCCCGCCTTGTGGCGCCTGTGCCGTTTCCGGGGCGTCGATGCAGGCCAGGCGGATGGTCACCTTGCGGCCACCATCAAGAACCCGCAGCGTATCGCCATCACCAACGGAAATCACCGTTGCTGCTGTTGCCCCCCCAGCCCAGAGCAGAACCGTGGCGCCCGCGAAAAGCCATCCCTTCCACACCTGAGATCTCCAGAGAGCGCGGGGCTGCTCTCTAACACTTTGTGCCTGGACCCTCTAAAGGCATCCGTGCAGGTTTTTCCATTCTGCGGGGCGGCGTCAAGGATCGGAGCCATGCCCGCGAGCTGGTGTGTTGGGGCTGCTGGACGCAGCCCTTGGACGGGTGGCGCTGGTCCTTGACCCCGTCCCGCACCCCAAGGGGTCGCCCTGCTCTCAGCCGTCATGGCCACAGCCTCTATCGCCCCCTCGCCGCTTTGTCGCCCTGAGGAAGATCCCTTCCTGCTCCTGGAATCCACCCTCCACACCGTTCAAGAGATCCTCGATCGCCATCGCGGCAAGCCTCTGCGCCGCGCTTGGCTGGATCAGCCCTATGGGGAGGAGGAAATCACCAGGCTGGAGGAGGAAATGCTTCCAGCGCTCAAGCGCTTTGTCGCCCGCATCGCTGATATCGATGCTTGGATTCTGGTGGAGATGGAGTTCATGCAGCGGTGTCGCATGGAATCGGAGCGCATGCACATTGCCGGGATGAGGCCAGCGCTGAGGTGAGTTCTGCGGGGCTTTGGCCCCGGCCGGTCTGGGCTACGGCTCAGGCCGGCTTCTTGGGGTGGTCCTGCTCCCTGCATCGCGGCGCGGTGAGGGCGGAGGTTCCAGGACAGACGCCGCACCACCCCGGAACCCTCAGTGGTCCGCTGGAGCAGCCCATGGATTCCCGTCGCCTGGTGGTCTGGCTCTCGGCCGGCATCCTCGGCTTCCAGGGCGGCACCCTGGTGCTCGATCTCATCCACTGCAGCGTGCTCTCCTGGCTCTATGTGCGGCGCCATGGACTGGAGCTGGTGGTGTCGGGAGTGAGCGTGGAGCAGCGGCCTCCAGAGGGCATTGGGAGGGTTGATCCGGTGAATGCTCCGGCTTCCCAGCGCCAGCCGCTGGCCCCCTGCTCCTGCGACCGCTTCAGCCAGCTCAGCGAGCGAGCCTCAGGCAGGCCCTCGGGCGGTGCCGATCGATCCAACCGAGGTGTTCTGCAGCCGCCCCCGGCACCGGGTGGACACCGCCGTGGGTCAGGGTCTGAGCATCCTGGCTGGTCTGGCCCTCGGGGGAACGGTGGGAGGGGAGAGGAGCGGCCGTGAAGGCGGTCGCGTCTCTGAAACGGCGGTCAGAATGTGGTGGCCTTGATCC
>JBKDSZ010000128.1:0-5466 GCA_046340375.1 Cyanobacteriota bacterium
AGGCTGCAGCCACACCGCTGTCGTAACCGGTGGGCGCCATCCCAATGATCTTCCCGAGTTTCGCTGGATCAACATCCTACTGGGCAATCTGAAAACCAGCTTCAGCGGCACTTTTCATGCCTTTGATTTTAATAAATATGCAAAACGCTATTTGGGTGCTTACTGCTTCTTATTTAACAGGCGCTTTAAGATGGCGGCAATGACGGAACGCATCGCCAATGCAGTCTGCGTGTGTAGGCCTTGCCCGGAGAGGGTCCTGAGGTCTGCGGAGCTTTATGCGTAATCAAGATCTGCAAAGGTGCCCAGGTCGATCAATGAGGTGCCATCCCCTAGGTTCAATGCCCGTCGGCGGTCTGCTGAGCGAGCGGTTTGTTGAAGAGCGAGCAGAAGATGGCCCAGACTGCTCTTTCCGGCGCTGTTGGCACCAAAGATTACGGTGAGAGGGGCAAGGCGGATGGCCTTGGTGTCCTTCCAAGCCTTGAAGTTTTTGATCCGAAGATGAGTGAGCATCAGATCAAATCTCCAGATTTTAACCGATCCCACGCCTCCAGCACCAGCCGCTGGGTGCGGTACTCCCCAAACTGGCGGATCTCGTTGGTCTTGAGCACGCGGAAGGTTTCGCTGGGGTAATCGGGGCCCATTACGTCGGCTGGATCGAGGATGTAGCGCAGTTCATCGCGGGTGAGGCCGTAGAGGTGGGCGTAGACGGCATCGAGTTCGGCCCGCAGCAGGGATCGGCGTTCGGGTTCGAAGTGGAAGGGTGGGCCGTCGTAGCCGATGTCTTCGGCCCAGGGCTTGAGGTCGTGGGCGGTGTAGGTGAGTTCGAGGACGCGGGGTTGAATGAAGTCGATGGCGGCTTGGGTGTAGGTGCTGGGGGGAAGAACAGGCAACTGCATCGATATAAAGAAGCTAAAGTTCGAGCCACCAATTTTTTGCCTAGCAAGAAAGTCATAGGAGAGAGCTGATATGTTTCCGAGAAAACAGGCGATCTTCTCCGTATCGATCCTGGAGCCTGGAAAGACGACGTGACAGCTATGTCCGACACCACTGAGAGGTAGTATTCCGCCGATTACACTTCTTTCATTAGTTGCATTGGTAATTCCCCGCCATGCAATCAGCCAGTTTTTGGACCATCCCTGGGCCTTGAGTCTGGACAGCAGCTCAGCCCTGCCTATCCAATAGCGCGGCCTAATAACAAGCCCTGGATCGCTCTTTTCGATATCATGTATATCATGTGCTCTACCATCAGGCGCGAAGCTAGCCCAGCGATGATCATAGTGATGAATTAGCTTCGCTTCGTAGAGAGGAAGAAGTCCGTCTGCATGCAAATCCGAAAAAAGATGACTGTCTTCAGCCATGTGAAACAATCTTGAATGTATTTTTATATCCCATGGGCTCTCGACCCCCGTATCGTTCTGGCTGACAAGTACGGGCACTCTTTGGTAGATCTTAATTGCTATCTCGGCATCCGTGCGCGAGCGAAAAATTGGACGCGTTCGAGAGTTGGGATTTATTCGATTTATTTGGCCTGAATCGAGCTTGAAGTATCGCCGTCGGTCGCTCAAGTCTTCTACCTTTAATGCATAATGAACAAATTCGGTTTCGCCGTCAGAGGAGCCAAGAGTAAGAATCGAGAAAGGAGTGTCGGGGTGAACTGAGGCAAATAGCCTTAAGGCATTATCAAAGCCAAACAATGAAACGAGTTTCTTTTGCTCGGTGATGTCGTTGAAGAATGCGCGGCAGGTGAAATCAGTTGCAATTCCAGACGGAACAATAAGACCTGCGCGGCCGATCTGGCTGATTGAATTGTAGAATAGATCAGAGAATAAGGCATAAGTATTCAAGTCGCCTGCGGCTGTAAGCTCAAAACGATCTGACCCACGGACGAACTCACCACTACTTTCTGCCTCGCGTTTTGCAATCTCAAACTCACGCACCAGAGCGCGGTCGGTTTCTGAAGCATCTGGAGCGCTGAGGGCCTTGATCAGTCTTTCGCGAGCAGCCTTGTTCGGGGCTGTTGCAATCGCTTCGGAGCGCGCCGCAAAAAACTCCTTCTCCTGCAGCTTGATCCGCTCCCAGGGTGGATTCCCCAGCACGCAATCAAAGCCGCCCCTCTCTATTACCTCGCCAAAGCGCAAGTGCCAATGGAAGAAGCGGAAGTCTATGGCGGCCTGTTCCACCCCCAGCTCTAGGTCTCCGGGAATCTCCTGGCCGCTTTGCAGAAGAAGCAGATGCTGGGTAGTGGGCACCTTGGGTCGACTCTCTTTGGTCTTGGGTAGGAAGAAGGCTGCGGTGTAGAGATCGGCCGCGAGGGTTTGGGGATCGCTGGATCGCTCCTGTTCCCAGGCTTCATAGGCCGCCTGCTTGGCTGCTCCTTCCGCCAGGGTGGTTTCGGGCATCGCCTCGATCTCCTGGAGCCGTTGCTGGCTGCGGCTGATCGGTGGAGTGCTCTGGATATTGAGCGTGCCCTGCAGGGTTCCCTTCTGGCCTGCCTTGCGGAAGCTGGCGTTCTCTCTCTTAAGGCTGGTGCAGGTGGGCTTGTCGTCGCCGGTGAGCGGTTTGTAGGCCTCATCGGGGATGCCCTGCTCCAGGACCTTCGGGTCAAACACGCCCACCAGCGAGTCGCCGCACTGGATGTGGGCATCGAGGAAGCTAAGCGGCTTGCCGGGATCCACCGCCTCGATCCAGAGCGCCACCTTGCACAGCTCCACCGCCATCGGGTTCTTGTCGACCCCGTAGATGCAATGGGCCACCACCTCGCGCAGGCATTCCTGGCGCAGCTCCTCGCTGGGCTCCTCATCGCCGGCGCGGATGCGGGCCAGCTCAAGGGCCAGGCGCCGGGCGGCCGCCAGCAGGAAATGGCCGCTGCCGCAGGCCGGATCCAGTACCCGGATCGCCAGCAGCGCCGCTTCCTGTTCTTGTTGCTTCTCCTGCGGCGTGGTGGCCTTGCTGAGGCGAATGGCTGTTTCCAGACGATCAGCAATCACCGGCAGCAGGGCCGACACGATCAGCAGCTGCACCAGCTGATCCGGCGTGTAGTAGCTGCCGGTGGTCTTGCGGTCGCTCCCAGCGCCGCCCCCGTAGCTCAGTTGCCAGCTGCCGCCGGCGCGCTCCAGCTGGGGATGGAGCTCCAGCAATCCCTCATACACGCTGCCCAGCTCTTCGGTGTTGAGGTCGCGGTAGTTGACGCGGGTGAGCGTGTCGCCGGCTTGGAACCAGCCGATCGCCCGGATCGCCCGCAGCAGAAAGCGGTTGGCCAGTTCGCATTCCTCCAGCCCCGTGCATTGCGGCTCGGCGAACAGGCCCCCCAGGCCAGGCAGGCCCAGTGGTGAGCTGCTCTGGCGCAGCTGCAGGAACACCAGCTTCTGGGTCTGCCACAGATCGCCGTAAGGCCCCTCCGAAGCGCTGCGGCGGATCGCCAGCTCCCGCAACCGGCCCACGCTGTAGCCCTCGCGGTAGATGCGGCGGCGCGGATCCTCCTGGCCCAGGGTTCTGGGGAACAGCAGGTCGCGGTCCTCCGCGGTGAACAGAAACAGGAAGCGATACACCAGCCGCAGCAGCTGACGGTGCAGCTCCTGGCCGCTGAGGGCACCACTGGCCAGCTGGTTGCGGAGGGCCTCGTTGTCGGGGTGTTGGAGCAGGCCATTGCCGAGGGCTTCGAGGGCCTGCTGCACGCCGTTGCGCAGCTGACCCAGCACCCGCTCGCCCGCCTCCTGCGCCTGCTCCTTCCAGGTGTCGAGCACGCAGCTGCCCGTCTGCGGGTGGCGGAAGCGGCTGGCGTGCAGCAGCAGCCAGAGCACGGCGAATTCATCGAACAGCTCGCCCTCCACCAGCAGCTCCAGATCCACCGCCAGGTAGGCCGGCGTCACCAGCGAGGGGTTGTCGTGCAGCAGCCGCAGCCGATCGCCCGTGAGCAGCAGCCCCCAGTTGGCGTTGTCGTCGGCATTGAGGCATTCCTGCAGGCAGCTATGCGGAGAGCGGCGCCGACCCTCCTGGCCGAACGGACTGCTGCCCTTGTCGAGCTGATCGGCAGCAATGCCCCGCACGATCAGGGGCACCGCACCCTCAAACGCCCGATGGGTGATCGGGAAGTGCGCGTCGCCGTGTTGCCAGCCGTTGCAGGGCTGAAGATCAGGCCAGCCCAGCACTTCGCGCAGGAGGCGCATGGAGGCATGCAAACCGGTGACGCCTTGCGCCGCCCGCTCCCGCAGATCCTTGTATTCCTCCCAGATCTCCTTGAGGCGCACCCAGGCCGCGTCGATCCGTTCCCGCAGCCGTTCGCCTTTGGCCAGGCCGTAGTCGGCCTCCTTCTGCATCGGGGCGTTCAGGCGGGCCACCTGCTCCAGCAGCGACCCCGGCAGCAGGCTGCCCTTGAGCTCGATCGCCTGGAAGCTGACGGTGGCGGTGGTGCGGGCCATGGCTCAGAGGGTGGGCGGAGACGGAGGGGGGCGCGTGCTGGAGGCTGGATGGGACTGCCTGAGATCTGACCAGGGCTGACAGACTGGAGAAAGATCCGACTCAGCCAGGAGGACCGGCGCGATGGCCACCCTGACCCTGCACGACGTTCCAGAGGACTTGTTGGCTCGGCTTGAGGAACGCGCTCATGCCCATGGCCGCAGCCTGAACGCGGTCCGATCCCCATTGATGAGCTGGTGGCCGCCACGGAACGGGATAGCCATCCGCGAGATTGCGGCCGTCTCGCTACAGCGTAATAAGTTCATCATCCAACGACTCACTCATAGATGCGGCTGCGATGACCCAACCGCACAACCAGGACCAGCAAGCGCTGTTCCATCAGCTCACAGACAAGCCTGTAGTCGCCCACTCGGTAGCGCCACAACCCTTTCATGGGTCCAGTGAGCGGTTTGCCACGTTCGCGAGGATCGGCGGTTTCAGTCACAAGCTTCTGCAGATAGAGACACAGACATCTGGCGGTCGCTGGATCAAGCCTGCGTAGTTGTCGCTCGGCTCCGCTGGAGAGTTCAACGGTCCAGGCCAAGGTCTTGCATGACAGCGTCAAGAGACCGGGTGCTCGATTCACCCCGCCGTACTTTCTCGGCTTCCAAAGCGCCCAGGTAGGCATCTTCGATCTCCTCCATTCCCTGCAGGATCAGCTCCTTCAGATAGAACTCCTTGCTGCGTCCGGTGGCCCTGGCCAGTTCCTCCAGTCGGGCGTCGATGTCGGGATCGAGCTGAATCGTGGTGCTCATGGGTGGGATGGGATTGTGGTTTCAGAGTAGGAGTGGTGGCTGATCACAGCTGCGGCGCCGGCAACAGCACGAACAGGCCGATCACATCCACGCGCACGCGGCGGTGATCATCTTCCGCTAGGAGTCTGTCTCTCGAACAGGAGTAGAGCCTCACCCAAAAGTTTTTGCTGATGACGGCAACTTCAACTGCGCCGTCAGTTTCGGATCGTCGAATCCTTTTGCTTTCTTGGCTCCCTCCAATCCTCCTGGTGGGAGG
>JBKDSZ010000129.1:0-15216 GCA_046340375.1 Cyanobacteriota bacterium
GAGCGCTGGAGCGTGGAGTCGCGCACGATGCTGGTGGTGACCGTGATGCGCGGCGAGCAGCGCCGCTGGGAGTTGCTCTGTCTGAACGAGATGGCCCTCCACCGGGAACCGCTCACGAGCATGTGTCACTTCGAGGTGGCCATCGGCCGCCATGCCCCGGTGGACATCGCCGCCGACGGAGTCATCCTCTCCACACCGACGGGATCCACCGCCTATGCCCTGAGCGCCGGCGGCCCGGTGATCACCCCTGATTGCCCGGTGCTGCAACTCACCCCGATCGCCGCCCATTCCCTCGCCTCCCGGGCACTGGTGTTTTCCGATCGGGAGCCGGTGACCGTCTTCCCCGCCACGCCGGAGCGGCTGATGATGGTGGTGGATGGCAGCGCCGGCTGTTACGTCTGGCCCGAGGATCGGGTGCACATCCGCCGCAGCGACCATCCCGTGGGCTTCGTGCGTCTGGCGGACCATGAATTCTTCCAGGTGCTGCGCAACAAACTCGGGTGGGGTCTGCCCCATGTGGCCAAACCACGCCAGACCCCCGACCATGACTGAGCGCGCGCCCCTGCTCTGGCTGGATGGAGCGGCCGCCCTGGAGCTGGCCCCCCGACTGGAGGCTTCCGGCTACCGCACCACCTCTCCTCCCCTCCTGTTGGAGGCGGAAGGATCGGAGCAGGAGGCCCCGGACGCCGCGATCCTTTCGCCGAGCCGCGCGGATCGCATTTCAGACCTGCGCCTGCGCTGGGGGGCGCTGCCCATCCTGCTGGGCTCCGCCCGGGATGACGTGGAGGGCCGCGTCCAGGCCCTGAGCCATGGAGCCGACGACCTGTGGCTCACCTCCGCAGGGCCGAGCGATCTCCTGACCCGGCTGCGGCTGCATCTGAACCGCCAGCCGCCGCCCCCGTCTACAGAGGAGCCGCCGCTTGTGGTGGGCGATCTGGAAGTGGATCCCCGCCGCCACACGGTCACGCGGGCGGGCCGACCGTTGGCGCTCACGAGCCGGGAACATCAGCTGCTGACGCTCCTCCTGCGCCACGCCCCGCGCGTGGTGAGCCGCGAGCGGATCCTGCGGGAGATCTGGCCGGAGGAGAGAGGCGCCACGAGCAATGTGATCGAGGTCTATGTGCGCTACCTGCGCCGAAAGCTGGAGGAGGGGGGCCAGTCGCGCCTGATCCACACGGTGCGCGGAGAGGGGTATTGCCTGCGCCACACTGCAACGTTGCCAACCTGAGCGGATCCTCCGTCGCTGGACCTCCCATGAGCCAAGCACGCTTGCGGACAGAACGGGTGTCGAGCCGCGGCCACCGCTGGGGGGGGGCTCTGGTGCTGGGCTGGCTCCTGGGCGGTGGCTGTCTGCTGGGAGCCTGCCAAGCGAATGGCGGGGAGCAGGGCCCGCCGCAGCGGCTGCCAATCGAAGCGCGCTGGTGCCTCACGGAGGGGGAGCCCGGCCGCTGCATCGACCTGGAGGTGCCCCGCACCCCGCTGCAATACAGCATGGGCCTGCAGATGCGACCAGCCCTCCCGCCGATGCGGGGGATGTGGTTCGCCTTCAACCCTCCGTCGGTGGAGCGCTTCTGGATGCACCGCACCCTGGCCCCCCTGGATCTGATCTTCGTCGCCAACGGCCGCATCCTGACGGTCGAGGCCAATGTGCCCATCTGCCCTCGCCTGCCCTGCCCCTCCTACGGGCCGAACGAGCCGGTGGAGGGTGTGGTGGAACTGGGAGCGGGCGAGGCGAAGCGGCTGGGTCTCAGGCCGGGGAGTCCCGTGGAGATCCGCCGACTTCCCCAGCCCGCCACGCCTTGACCACAACGACGGGATTGAGGGGCGCCAATCGGGTTCCATCTGCCAGGGGGACCCCACGCCAGGCCTGCAACTGACTCACGGCCACCTCCATGCCAGCCCCCTCCAGCTGCTCCCGCAACGGGGCCAGACCCTCCAGCGCGGCCAGGGGCACCACAATCCGCCCTCCCGGCTTCAACACCCCCAACACCACCTCCACCACCTGCTGACGGGCTCGCCCGGCCCCACCGATCAACCCCCGATCCGGAGCGGGCCACCCCGCCAGAGCCTCCGGCGCCACCCCCTCCACCGCCGCCGCAGGGCGCACGCCGAGGCGCCGGGCATTGGCCCGGATGAGCGCGGCACCCCCGAGCCGGCGTTCCACGGCCCAGAGCTCCAGCCGGGGCCGCAGGCGAAGGGCCTCCAGCCCCACCGATCCCACGCCCGCCCCCACATCCCACAGCACTCCGCGTTCGGGAAGATCCAGGTCGGCCAGGAGCTGAACGCGCACCTCCCTCTTGGTCATCAGCCCGGGTTGATCACCGTGCTGCAGCCAGAGGCCATCCTCCAGGCCGAAAAGTGGCAGGGACACGGGATCGGGGTCCGGGGGCGACTGCGCCAGAAGCACCACCAGATGGAGCGGATCCAGATCCTCCGGGAGGGGCTCGGCAACCGACAGCCGTCGCACCCGCTCCTCGGGATGCCCCAGCCGCTCGCAGACCCAGAAGGCGTAGGAGGCCGCCAGGCCGGAGGCCACCAGGGTGCGCCGCACGGTCTCGGCACGACCGAGACCGGGATCGGCCAGAACGGCCAGGGCGGCGGGACGTTTCCGCAACGCCTCGGCGAGGGGCTCCGGATCACGACCGTGCAGGCTCAGCCAACAGGCGTCCTGCCAGGGGCGGCCCAGCCGGGCGAAGGCCAGCTGCATCGCGGTGGGGGCGGGGTGGAAGGCGAGGCAGTCGGCGGGGAGGGCGGCCAGGAGCAGGCGCCCGATGCCGAACCACAGCGGATCGCCACTGGCCAGCAACACCCCCTGCTCCCCGGCCTGAACAGCCTCCACGAGGCCGGGAAGCAAGGCATCGGGGCGATCCGTCGCCAGGAGGCGGGGGGGGGACGGCGCCACGGCCCGCCAGGCGTCCAGCTCGGCGTGGAAGCGACTGGGCGCCGCCACCCAATCCACCTCCAACAACCGCTGCCGCCAGGCTGGCGAGAGGCTCCCCAGCCCCGAGGCATCGGTGCCCAGCACATCCAGATGGCCACTCACCATGATGCCGCTGCCCCTTCCCTGGAGGTTGCCTCTCCACCATGGCCGATCGACGACAGCGGATTCATGAACTGGTGCTGGCCCTGCTGGCACGCCAGGACGGCCTGGAGCTGCTCAGCGAGGATGGCGGAGCCCTGGGGCCGGCCCCTTTGGAGCGGGCGAGTCATCCCGGGCAGGCGATGCGGCGCAGCCAGCGGATCATCCGCCAGTACCAGGCGCTTGTGCACTCCGCTGTGACCCTGGACGCCCTGGTGGATCAGGAGCTGGCCGACACTCCCCTGGCCTCCAGCACGGGAGCGATTCCCGGATCCTCGGAGGCCGATTCGACGACCAACTCCCGCTCCAGCCGCGCCTGATCCAGAGGGATGGCCAGATGGTCCGCCAGGGCTCTGGCATCCCGCGCCGCATTGCCCAGACAGCAGGTGCCGCCAGGCGAGGGGGTGACATTGAAGATCAGGCCAGGAGTGGCGGAAATGCTCACCTCGCCCAGCAGCAACTGGCGTTTCTGTTTGTCAATCAGCTGGGGACGCACCCCTCCGTAGCCCTTGGCAAAGCGGAGGTCGTCTTGTTGCAAATCGGGCACGATCTTGCGCACATCCTCCAGGAAAAGGCGTCGCCGCAGACCGGGCACCTCATAGAGCAGATTGCGGAGGATGTAGGCACGGATGTCGGGATCAGCGAAGAGCTGACCCAGCACCGCCACCACATCGCCATCCAGACGCAAGACGCGAAGGAAGTCGAAGAAGGTGGAGGGTCTGTAGCGCTCCAACAGGGGGAGGAGCAGGGCTGTGGGCCCAAAGCGTGTTTGCCCGGGCAGGCGCACATCCGGATCCCCGTGCAGGGCGGCGAAGGGAAGCTTGTCGTTCTGCATGGTGTAGACCTTGCCCCGCAGAACGGAGGGGGCGAAATAAAAACTCCCCGCCACCGGCAGGCAGGAGTACTGCAGTCCGAAACCCATACCTTGGGCCAGAAGGAGGCTGTGGGCGCCGGCATTGACCACCACGGTCCGGGCCCGCAGACAGCGGGGGGGCGCCCCCCCTGCCCGCGTCTCTCCGGACCCGGACCAAGGTGCCAGCTCCGCCAGAAAGCCATCGCCATCGGCGGTGAGCCGACACAGCTCCGTTCCGAGGTGCAGATCCAGGGAGCGGCCGGAGGTGGCGTCGAAGGCCTGGCGGGCCTGGGCCACGAACGTTTCGGAGAGGGCCTCGTAATCCACCGCCGTGGCTTCGCCCCGGATGCCGATGGCCAACAGCTCCTCCGGTCGCAACGCGCCGTTCACCAAGGCGACCCTGGGCTCCCATTCCGCGATGGCCGCCTTCTCCAGCAGGCGCATGTGCGGGAAATGGGGCGAAAAACGGCCATGGCGCTCCCGCAGCCTGGCTGTTTCCGCAGGTCCCACGGCCAGCACCAACTTCTGGGTTTCGAACACACAGCGTTCCCGGTCCTCCGGGGGCAGGAGCGCGGCATAACGGCTGATCATGCCCGCGATGCGCTGCACCTTGAGGGCCTTGTCCAGGGTGTAGTTGGTTTCGATGTCTCCGCAGTGGATGGTCTGGCTGTTGCTCGACGAACGGGAGTTCACCAGGGCGAGCCCGGGCTGCCGTTCCACCAGCGTCAGCTGGCGCAGGCCGGTGTAGCGGGCCAGGACGAAGAGCAGGGCGGTTCCACAGACACCGCCCCCGACGATCAGCACATCGGTGCTGGGGCAGACCCCCGGGTCAGCGGCGTGGATCTCCGGCGGCATGGGAGCCAGAGCAGGCGAATGCCTCCATCGTCGCCGATCGGGTCTCCGCGTGCCCGTGCCCTATGCTCAGGTCGAACCCAACCTGGGAGGGTTCAAGGGAACACGTTGCCTCGGTTCCCAGTCTGGGCGATTAGCACAGCGGTAGCGCACTTCCTTCACACGGAAGGGGTCACTGGTTCGAATCCAGTATCGCCCATTCATATCTATGTTTCTCTTTCCGACCTGCGGGCTCTCACCAACAACTTTTTGGTGACTTCGGACGATCGTGGTCGAGCGTGCTGCCAACCAGGGCACAGCGTCAGGAGCTCGTCAGAGCCAGAAGCCTTTGGAATGGCTTCTCTCTGCCCATACTGAACCAGGCCGCCCCACCCAGATCCTTGAGCGACCCCTTCGAGCCGACGGCTCCGTCTCCCCCCGGCGAGAGCGCGGAGCCCCCGATTCCCGAACTGGTCCGACTGGGAGAGCAGTTGGCCTGCGCCCGCGCGGGCGCAGGGCTCTCGGAGGACGATCTCGCCCGTCGCCTGCGGATCCCCCTCCACCAGCTGCAGGCTCTCGAAGCGGGGGACCACACCCGCCTGCCGGAGGGGGTGTTCGTCGTGGCGCTCGCCCGACGGATCGCCGGGGCCCTCAACACCGACCTGGAAGCCCCCATCCAGGCGGTGCGTCAGAGCCGTCTGATGCGGCGAGCCGCCCCCCCTCCGCACCCGCCTGGCCGCGCGCTCTCCACGGCCACAGCCTCCAAGGCTGGGACGGGCCGGCCGTGGCGCTGGCCCCTGCTGGCCGGCCTCGTCGCCGCCGGGGTCCTCGGGAGCGCCTGGCTGCGGGTCTCCCGCACCGGCACCCAAGGGGGCCCCGCGCTGTCGGCGCGTCGCGGCGCACCGGCCAAGCCCCCCAGCCCGAGCGCACCGACCGCAGACGCGATCCTGCGCCTCAGCGCCCGTGAACCGAGCTGGGTGGAGGTGCGCGAGGTGTCGGGAAGAACGCTCTTTGAAGGCACCCTCACCGGCGAAAAGCGCTTCCCGATCGGTCAGGGCATCGAGGTGATCAGCGGGCGGCCCCATGCCGTACGGGCTGCGGTCGGCTCCGGCGTCAGCATCCCCCTGGGAGGGGTGAGCGACATCCGCTGGAAACGCTTCAGCCCGGGGGAGCCGCCGCCCCCTTCATCGCCATCGCCGTCACCCTGAGCTCCAGGCCCGACGCCTCCAGAACCGCCGGAGCGCAAGAGCGCAGGCTCCAGCATTCCAAACTGAGATCCAACCACCCTGCGCCGCTGGAGGAGGGTTCGGGCACCAAGGTGATCTCAAAGCACGCCCCCTCCAGCCGGCGGGCCTGCACTGCGGCCACGACCCGGCCCGGCCGACGATCGAGGGCCGCCGCCAACCGCAACAGCAACGCCATGGTGCTGACGGTGCGGCGATCCTCACGACTTTCGATCAATTGCCACGACTCGTGCCGCTTCTTGGGCAGGCCGCGACGGTGGTAGCGGGCGATGGCCGCCACCATGAGGTGTTCAGCATCGGAATAGCCGAGCAGCTCGCCGTGGCGGATCAAATACCAGGTGTGCTTGTGGTAAGCGGCCACATTGATGTGCTTGCCACAGGCATGGAGCTGGGCCGCGGCCCACAGGAGAAGCCGGCCCGTCCCGTCGTCCTGGTGCAGCCAGCTTCCGGTCTGGTCGTAGAGGCTGAGGGCGAGGCTGGAGACACGGGCGGCCCGCTCCAGATCCACCCCGTAGGTGCGGGCCAGGTGCAGCACCGTGCGCTCCCGGATGGTGCTCTGAAACGCGAAGCGATCATCCAACAGCCCCTGGCGCAACATCCAGTCGACGATCAGGCCCTCCCGCAGAGCCCGCTCGCACACCACCAGCTCCCGGGTCTGCAGCATGGTCATGGCGGTGTGGAGGATGAGGGCCCCCGGCACGATGATGTCGGCGCGCCGTTCATTGATGCCAGGCAGCTGACGTCGCTGCTCCAGGGAGAGGGTGAGCAGCCGAGCGAGCACCCCCTCCAGCCGCGAACGGGTGACCCGGTAGCCCTGGAGCCGCATGGGCGCACGGCCCTCCTCGGACGCCAGCAGGGAGGCGATCGCCATGGCGGTGCCGCTCGTGGCCACCAGCGTTGGTGTCTCACCGGCCTTGAGGGCCCTCCGGACCTGAGCCACCGCTGGGTCCAGGGCCCCCTGGATGTAGGCCTCGAGGAAGGCGCGGCGGTTGGGAGAAAGGGGGTCCTCCTGGCAAAACTCCCGTTGGAGGCGCACCGCGCCGATGCGTGTGCTGGTGAGGACCCGGGCATCCGAGCCATCGGCCAGGATCAGCTCGCTCGACCCGCCTCCGATGTCCAGGATGATGTGCGGCGTCTGGCCGAAGCTCATGCCGGAGAGCACCCCCAGGTAGATCAAGCGGGCCTCCTCCGGCCCGCTCACCAGATCGACCTCCAGGCCCAGCTGATCCTCGATGGTCTGCAACACCTCCCGGCCGTTCGGGGCCTCCCGCACGGCGCTGGTCGCTGCGGTGAGGATCTGCTCCACGCCATGGCTCAGGGCGAGGTCACGGCAGTGGCGGAGCGTGAGGAACGCCCGCTCGATGGCTTCGCCGGCCAGATCACCGGTCACGGGGTCCCGCTCCCCCAGGCGGGTGGTGTCCTTCTCCGCCAGCAGCACCCGAAAGCTGTGCAGGGCCGGATCCACGGCGGCGATCAGCAGGTGGATCGAGTTGGTGCCAATGTCGATGGCGGCGACACGCCGTTCCCCCAGGGGGAAGATCTCCTCGGAGGGCGGGCCATCCGGAGGGGTCATCGCCGAAGGCGCGCTGATGCCCATCGAGACCGTGCGGTGTGCAGGCGGCGCCACTTTGCCATTCGAGCCTCCCGGCGGACCGTCGCTCGCGGAAATCCGCCGGGGCGCCAGCCGATAATCAGCGGCAGTCGCATGGGAGCGGGTGGGGGTGACGCCTGCGGACACCGGTGGTCCGGCTCCACGTCCGGGCCCCTGGTTGGAGCTGCTCCGCTGGCACAAACCCAGCGGACGCCTGATCCTGCTCCTTCCCGCTGGCTGGGCCCTCTGGCTCAGTCCCGCGTCTCCTCCCGATCCCGTCCTGGTGGGCTGGATCGTGCTGGGCGGTCTGGCGGTGAGCGGCGCGGGCTGCATCGCCAATGACCTCTGGGACCGACGCATTGATCCCTTGGTGGAGCGCACGAAGGGGCGTCCTCTGGCCTCGGGACGGGTGAGCCTCGCCACCGCCCTGGCGTTGCTGGTGGTGTGCCTGTCGGTGGCGCTGGCGGTGCTGCTCGCCCTGCCGGGCCCCAACCGGACCCTCTGTGTGGGGCTGGCGCTGGCCTGCCTCCCGGTGGTGATGCTCTACCCCTCCGCCAAACGTTGGTTTCCCCTGCCCCAGCTCGTGCTCGCCCTCTGCTGGGGATTCGCGGTGTTGATCCCCTGGGCCGCCAGCAGCGGCCCGGCGGGCTTCGCACCCGGCGCCGGAGCGGCCACCCTCCTGCTGACCTGGCTGGCCGCCATGGTGTGGACCTTCGGCTTTGACACCGTCTACGCCATGAGCGACCGGGAGGATGATCGCCGCATCGGCATGCGCAGCAGCGCGCTCACCCTGGGCGCCGCGGCCCCCGGGGTAGTGGCCTTCTGTTATGGCTTCACCACCATCGCCCTGGCCGCCGCGGCCCTGGCTCGGGGCCTCCCCACACCACCCTTTTGGGTCCTCTGGACCGTGGCGGCCTGGGCCATGCAGCGGGAAGCGGCGATCCTGCGCCGCCCCCACCTGCCCCGGGGGGTGTACGGCCAGCACTTCAGCCATCAGGTGTTGCTGGGAGGCCTGCTCCTGCTTGCCCTGGTGGTGGGCCAGGCATGAGCCCCTCCCTCCCCTTGCCCCCCCTGCCGCCCCCCCTGCGCGCAGGCGACCGGGTGGGGCTGGTGGCCGCCAGCTCCGCCCTCGACAGCGACACGCGCCTCCAGGCGGGACTCCGGATCCTGCGGAGCTGGGGCCTGGAGGTGGAGGAGGGCGCGAGCCTGGTGGGTCGGCGTTGGGGCTATCTGGCCGGTCACGACGCGGAGCGGGCCGCCGATCTGGCCCCCCCCGGCCCGGCGGTCGCTCCCGCCGCCCTCCTGGCCTGCGTGCGCGGCGGCTGGGGCGCGGCGCGACTCCTGCCGGAACCCTCCCGGCCCACGCCCCCTTGGCTGGATCCACGCTCTTCTCCCCAGTGGCTGCTGGGCTTTTCCGACGTCACCTCCCTGCTGTGGGCCCGCTGGGCCCGAGGCTGGAGTGGCGGTGTGCATGGCCCCCTGCTCACCACCTTGGCCAGCGAACCCGCCTGGAGTCAGGACCGGCTGCGCGATCTGCTCTTCGGCCATGGGGTGGCGCCGCTGGAGGGGACGGGGTGGGTCGGGGGAAGCGGGGAGGGTCCGCTGCTGGCGGCCAATCTCACGGTGGCGACCCACCTGCTGGGCACCCCCCATTTGCCTGACCTGCGGGGGGCGATCGTGGTGTTCGAGGACGTGGGGGAAGCGCCCTATCGCCTCGAACGCATGCTCACCCACTGGCGGCTGAGCGGGGTGCTTGGGCAGCTGGCGGGCGTGGGGCTGGGATCCTTCCAGGGCTGTGTCGATTCTGATCGGGCCGATGAGGCTCCCGAGCACCGCTTCAACGCCGAACAGGTGCTCCGGGAGCGCACGGCGGATCTGGGCCTCCCGGTGGTGGCGAATCTTCCCGTGGGGCACGCCCCCGGCAACGCCGCCCTGCCGGTGGGGGTGTGGGCGCGGTTGGATGGGGATCGGGGCCGGCTGGAGGTGGTCGCGTCCTCTCCTTGACCCCTCACCCCTGCCGCGGAGGCCAGGGGGGCACGGTGCTGGGGTTGCCGTTGCGCATGGCGTGATAAGCGGGAGAAAGAATCTCCACATCCGCTGCGGCGAACTGATCCTGGATGGCGCCCAACAGAGCGGTGCGCACCTCGCGGTAGGCCGTCTCACGCGGCACGCACACATTCAGCTCATAGCTGATGTGGAAGTCATTCAATGCGGTCTGCAGCACGTAGGGGGCGGGTTCCGCCGCGATGCCCGCCACGGATCGGGCCGCCGCCAGCATCAGGCTGTGCACCTGGCGCCAGGGCACGTCGTAGCCGATGGTGACGGTGGTGGCCAGGGCCACAGGCAGGGAGCCCTCGCGACGGCTGATGCTGTAGTTGATGATCGGCGCGGCGATCACGGAGGCGTTCGGCAGACTCACCACCTCATGCCGAGGGGTGACGATGCGCGTCACCAGCAAATCCCGGCCCTGCACCGTGCCCTGCACGCCATTGATTTCCACCCGATCCCCTTCGCGAAAGGCGCGGGTGTAGATGAGCATCAACCCGCTGATGACATTCGCGGCGACGGCGCTGGAGCCCAGGGCCGCCAGCAGACCGACGAACAGGCCAGCGCCCTGGAAGGCCCGACTGCCGGAGCCCGGAATGTAGGGATAGGCCGTCACGAGGCCCGCCAGGAGAATCGCCCCGGACACCAGACGACCGGTGGGCCGTGCCCATTCCCGATAAAAGCCCGGAAACACCAGCCGGCCCCGGTCGATGGCGGCAAACCAGGCCCCGCAGCCCTGCATCGCCAGGCGGGTGACGAAGAGGATCAAGGCCACCGCCAGGAGATTGGGAACGGAGTTGGCAGCCTGATTCACCATCTGGCCCAACAGCCGCAGAATGTGGCCCCGCAGTCCCTCCGCCATGGCCTTGGTGGGGGGGAAGAAGCTCAACAGGAGCGGGATCAGAAGCCAGCTGGCCAAGATCAAAAGGGTGGTGTGGGCCAGGCGGCGCAGCACCTGAAGCCCATCGCGCAACTGTTCGGCGTCGAGCACCTGACTGCCGCCAACCCGGAGGCCCTCTTGGCCGAAGCGCCGATTCAGCCAGCGCTCCAGGCGGTGATTGAGGGTGCACTGCACCTTCCACCACAGCAGGTAGAGGAGCAGCACCGCCAGAGCCAGCCCCATCCCCAGCAACCAGGCGTCCAGGCTGTGGGAGGAGCGGTACTGCTTGATGGCTCCGCGCAACTGGTCGCGGTAGCGCTCCGCCAGGGCCTCGCGACTGAGGTCGAAGGCCTTGCCCGCCCGATCATCCACCGCCACCAGGGGGCGGAAACGGCCCTCCGGGCCCAGGAGGCCCACCATGGCGTAGGGCGGATCGTCGCGAACCACCAGCTGCTCCGGCGCCACGCTCTCGTTCCGGGCCAGCTCCGCCAGGGTGAGTGTTCCCCGCTCGGCCACCATCCGGGTGGTCTGGGCCCCGGCCGCCACCCGCACCTCCAGCACGGGGCGTCCATCCAGCGTGATCCAGGCCCGGGGCTCGGACCGTTCAGGGGCAGGCGCGGAGGGGGTGGGGGCAGCGACGCCACCTCCCATCAGCCCAAACACGAGGAGCAGCGCCAACCCCATCCGCCAGGCCTGGCGGAGCGCCAACGGCCGGGATGCCCTCCCCGCAGGGCGGCGGTCCCCACCGTTGGCACAGGGGAGGAAGCAAGCCATCCGTTCCGCGCTCACACCTGGGGCCAGTTTGGCGGGTGGCCCTCTTCCCGCGGGGGGGGCTCCAGGCTTTTGTTTTCGTCGCTGGGGCAGCGGCTGAGCAGCACGGCTTCCGCCACGGCCAGATCAAAAGGGGTGGTGAGCTTGATGTTGGACGCCGGGGCGTCCAACACCTGCACGGGCAGGCCCAGCCGCTCGTAAAGGGCGGCGTCATCCGTGACGCTCCACCCTTCCTCCAGGGCCTGGCGATGGGCCCCGCGCAGCTGCTCCACGGCAAAGCCCTGGGGCGTCTGGGCAGCCCAGAGACGCTGGCGGTCGGGAGTGGCGGTGATCCGCCCCCGGGGATCCACCTGCGTGATGGAGTCGGTCACCGGGGTGGCCGCGATGATGCCCTCCCCCTCCTCCATGGCCTGCTCCAGGGCGCGGGCGCAGCGGCTGAACAGCTCGGGCGAGGCCAGACAGCGGGCTCCGTCATGGATCAAAACGGCTTCCGCCTCCGGGGGGAGGGCCGCCAAGCCGAGCCGCACCGATTCCTGGCGCGTCGCGCCACCCACGATCCAACGCAAGGGACAACGGGGAGCGGCCGCGCCCAGGATGGCTTGGATGGCCTCCTCATCCTCCGGTTGGCCCATCACGCCGATCCAGGTGATCGCCAGGGAAGCCAGGGCCGCCTCCAGGGTCCAGGCCAGCACGGGACGGCCCGCCAGCGGCAACAGCAGCTTGTTGACGGACGCTCCCATGCGGCGACCGCTTCCAGCGGCGGCGATCAGCAAATGCATGCACCACCTCCATGGTGACGGACGGTTCGGAACCTGCTCCATACAATCAGGCCTGCCGTCCCGGTCCCCGCCAATGCGCGCCCTGTTCCTGATCCCCGGGGATGCCCTCAGTCAGTTGCAGGCCCTGCCAGCGGCCGCCGCTGTGGCCAGCACCCTCGGCTTCAGCCTGCAGGTGGCCTGTTCGGCTGGCGCGGCCCCGATCTGGAGATTGCTTCCCGCCGTGGAGAAGGTGATTCCTTTCTCCTTCGGTGAAGCCAGCCTGGCGGACTGGGCCAACCTGCTCGGATGCGTGCGGGAGCCGGATTTTCAGGTGTGCCTCAATCTGGTCGGCGGGCGCCAGGTGGACCTGATGCTGTCGATGAGCCACATCCCCACCCGCATTGCGGCAAGCGGGTTTTCCGCCACAGAACGGATCAACCCGATCGTTGGCGGTTGGCCGAGTCAGGCCCTGGCGGCCTGGCTTCAACCGATCGGCGTGCCCCTGGACGCCGATCGGTTCCGCCTGACCCTTCCCAAATCCGATCTGGAGGCAGCCGGCGCCAGTCTTCCGAAGGGCGAGGGGCCGATGCTGCTTCTGGTGCCGGCGGGGGTGCCAGGGGATTGGCCGGAGGAGCGTTGGCAGGGCCTGCCGGCCCGCGTCGGGGCAAAGATTCCGGGATTGCGCCACCAGCAGATGTCGCCAGCCCGGCCAGGCTCGGTGCTGGAACGGGCCGCCTTGGTGGGATCCAGTGACGTGGTGGTGGCCAGTGACCCGATCAGCGAAGAGCTGGCCTTGTACTGCGGGGTGCCCCTGGTCGCCCTGGGGCGCGGCACGGACACCTTGCCGCAACGGGAGGGTGTGCGGGGTCTCGCCACCCCGGCGGGCCTGGCGAGCCTCAACGACGCGGAAGTCCTGAATGCCCTTGGCCTGGCCTGAGCATCCGAGGCTCCGGGGGAGAAGACCCCTCAGCCGCCCGGGATCCCAGCCACGGAAGCCCCCCCGCTCCCGCAACCGGCACCCGTGGCTGATGCCGCTTCTGGCCCTGGTGGCCGTGGTGAACGCCAGTGCCCTCGGATACCGGCTCACCGAAGGCTGGGACTGGGGCGACTGTTACTGGATGGTGGCGATCACCATCCCCACCATCGGCTATGGCGAGGTGGAGCCCCTGACCACGGCCGGGCGGGTGGTGACCGTGTTCTCGATCGTCGGCGGACTCGTGGTGGTGCAACTGACAATTCAGAATCTGCTGGGATTGTCGGAATCGGGCTACTTTCGCCAGCTCCACCGGCGCCGCCTGCTTCGCTGGCTGCAAAAGATGAACAACCACGTCATTCTCTGCGGCTACGGCCGCATCGGCCGGGAGATCGCCGCGCAGCTGAGCCAGGAGGGCACGCCCCTGCTGGTGGTGGAGATGAACCCAGATCGACGGGATGCGGCGGAAGCCAAGGGGCTGCCCGTCCTGCTGGCGGATGCCACCCTGGATGAAACGCTCATCGAGGCGGGCATCCACCGCTGCCGCAGCCTGGTGGCCGCCCTTCCCAACGACGCCGCCAATGTTTACGTGGTGCTCAGCGCCCGGGCCATCGCCCCGCGCTGCCGCCTGATCGCCCGCTCCGACAGCGAGGAGGCGGAACGCAAGTTGCGCCAGGCCGGCGCGAATCAGGTGGTCAGCCCCTATGTGGCGGGTGGGCGCACCATGGCGGCCACCGCCACCCGGCCTCTGGCCGTCGATTTCATGGACCTGCTGGCGGGATCAGATTGCGAGGTGGAGGAATTTCAGCTCAGCGACAATCCCGCCCTGTTGGGAAGCATCAACGGACGCACCCTCGCTGAACTCGACCTGCGGGGCCGCTCCGGTGCCCTGGTGCTGGCCATTCGCATGCCCGCACCTGCGGTGGTCAACCCCTACACATATCGCGGCACGAGCTACGGCAGCACCCCCACCCTGGTGGCCAACCCGGGCGGAGAGACGAAGCTGGCACCCGGCCAACTGATGGTGGTGCTGGGAAGCAAGACCCAACTCAGCCGGTTCCAGGACCTGCTGGGCAACGCGGTGGTCAGCGTCGAACAGATGCCGGGCTGAGGGCGGGCAACGCGGGCATACGATCGCCGCCGCACACGCGACGATCCCGATGACCAGCCCCGCGCCCGCGGCCCGGGGCCCGCAAGCCTCCGCCCTGGAGGGGCAGGTGGCCCTGGTGACAGGGGCCAGTCGGGGCATCGGCCGCGCCATCGCCCTCGAACTGGCCGCTGCGGGGGCCGAGGTGGTCGTCAACTACGCCCGGTCGGAGGAGGCGGCGCTGGAGGTGGTGCGAGCAATCGAGGAGGCGGGAGGCCGGGCCTGGAGCCATCGGGCGGATGTGGCGCTGGAGAACGAGGTGGAGGCCATGGTGGGAGAGCTCGTGGGTCGCGCCGGGCGGATCGACGTGTTGGTGAACAACGCGGGGATCACCCGCGATGGCCTGGTGATGCGCATGAAAACAGCCGACTGGCAGGACGTGCTCGCCCTCAATCTCAGCGGTTGTTTCTTCACCACCCGGGCCATCAGCAAGCTGATGCTCAAAGCCCGCCGAGGCCGCATCATCAACATCACCTCGGTGGTGGCTCTGATGGGAAACGCGGGCCAGGCCAACTACAGCGCGGCCAAGGCGGGGCTGATCGGGCTGACCCGGAGCAATGCCGCCGAGTTCGCCAGTCGGGGCGTCACGGTGAATGCGGTGGCACCTGGATTCATCGCCAGCGAGATGACCGCCCAACTCGACGCGGAACCGATTCTCAAAGCGATCCCCCTGGGGCGGATGGGCACGGCCGAGGAGGTGGCCGGGCTGGTGCGTTTTCTTGCCGCCGATCCCGCGGCGGCCTACATCACCGGTCAGGTGCTGCAGGTGGATGGAGGATTGGTGATGCGCTGAGATCTCCCTCCTCCGGGGGGCCGACGAGGGGCTTGCCAAGGGTGTCCCGCAGCTTGCGGATCTGTTGCAACAGACGCAGGCGACGGCTGCGGGCGGTGAGCGTGAGAAACAGACGGATCGGCACATACACCAGGGCCATCAAGAGCCCGAGGGAGGCGATCAACAGAAAGACCAGCCCATCGGCGCCTTCGGAAGGAGACAGGGCACGGTCTGCGGCCCCGGCCATGGTGTTCTGGAGGAATTCCTCCAT
>JBKDSZ010000130.1:0-3612 GCA_046340375.1 Cyanobacteriota bacterium
GTGTTCTTCCGCCGGGGCCTGATCGAGCGCTGGGGCCGCGGCACCCAGGTGATCCTGGAGGAATGCGAGCGGGTCGGCTGCACGGAACCCAGCTACCGGGTGAGCGGCGGCTGTTTTGTGGTCACCTTCCCGTTGCGGGTGGGACTAGGGGCAGAGCCAAGGCCAGAGTCAGGGCCAGAGTCAGGGCCAGAGTCAGGGCCAGAGTCGAGGCCAGAGTCAGGGCCAGAGTCGGAGCTTGCCCGTGGTGTTCTCCTGGCCCTGGAGCAGGGCCCGCTGGGCAAGGCCGCCATTGCTGAAGCGCTGGGCCATCGTTCCATTTCAGCCAGCCTCAATCGCACCATCCGTGGCCTTGTTGCCGAAGGTCGTATCGCCCTCACGATTCCGGACAAACCGAACAGCCGGCTGCAGAAGTATCAGCTGATGCCTGGACGGCGAGCTGATCAACCGCTTACGACTAGACCTGGAGCAATCCTATGATGGCATAAGGATGGCCTTTTGCCTCGATGAACCTGTTTTGCCCGATGGCCACCTATTCCCACGCCAACAGATTCAAATTTGCCTGTGGAACTGCCAGGTGATCAGAAGCCCGAGGAAGTATATCGGTAGCTCCTTTCGAGGATTATGAATCACGATCACTTGACTCCATTCATTGCTTGCCATTCAAAACGTGCTGTGCAACCCAGCACCACCCACCGCTGGAAATCCTGGCCGAACTGCGGGTGATCGAGCAGGGGATCGAGGATTTGGAGGGGATGCTGCGATGAGCGGCGCTAGCATTGCGCTAGCAACAAGCGGTAGGGCGATGAATACCCTGGTGCTCCGGCAGGTGCCCGATGCCCTCTATCGCCGCCTCAAAGCTGTGGCCGCGGCGCACCGGCGCTCGATGAATCAGGAGGCGATCCTGGCCCTGGAGGCGGGGCTGCCGGAGTCGCCGATTCCGCAGCGGCCCTCACTGGCGGAAAGCCGACGCTGGCTGGAGCAGCAGGTGTGGACCCTGGCGGTTCTGGATCAGCGCAGCGCCAAGGAGATCCAGGGGGTACGGCGATGACGGTCTCTGCGGCTGAAGGCAGCCTGGTGATCGACCTCGCCGTCGACACCCGTGCGCACGGAGATCCTGCTGGTGGCGCTGGTGAAGCTGGGGGAGATCGGCCAGGAGCGCGCCCGGGAGTTTCTCGATCAGCAGGCGTTGCCCACCGTGGCTTGGGATGGGGAGCTGGCCGATCAGGCCGCCCTGGCGTTTACGCGCTATGGCAAGGGGCGCCACGCCAGCGGCCTGAACTTCGGCGACTGCTTTTCCTACGCCCTTGCGGAGCGCTTGAAGGTGCCGCTGCTGTTTGTGGGCAACGATTTCAACCACACCGACCTGGAGGCGGCACTGGGATGACGTTGGCGGAACTGCGGGCGATCGAGCAGGAAATCCTGCAGGGGATCGAGGAGCTGGAGGGTTGCTGGGATGAGGTGGCCTAAGGCATGTCTTGGAGATGTGGCGCAGGTTGTCTCCGGGGCCACGCCAAAGTCTTCTGTGGATCATTATTGGGATGGAAACATTCCCTGGATTACACCAGCTGACCTTAGCAATCTAGGGTGTAAAGAAGTCTCGGTGACGTCTCGTCAAATCACAGCAGCCGGTCTTTCGAGCTGTTCAGCAAGACTTCTCCCAGCCAGGAGCGTGCTCTTCAGCTCGAGAGCACCAATCGGTCATGTAGCCATCAATACAGTTCCCATGGCTACCAATCAAGGGTTCAAGAGCTTTGTGCCAGACCACGAGATTCTTTCCTCAGATTATCTCTACTGGTGGCTTAAGTCAAATAAGTCATATCTCCAGAGCCTTGGAAGGGGGGCCACATTCAAAGAGGTGTCGAAGGAGATTGTCGAATCCATTGAAATCCCCCTCCCCCCACTGGAAGAGCAGCGGCGCATCGCGGCGATTCTGGATAAGTCGGCGAGTCTCGCAGCGGCTCAGCAACGGCGAACCGAGCTGCTTTGGCGGATCGAGGCTTCCTTGTTCGGCCAGATGTCAGAGAAAACAGCTTGCGAGTCAAAGAAATGCACACTGAAAGACCTGACTGCGGATGGCGATAAAATCAACTACGGAGTTGTTCAACCTGGCAATCAAGTAGATGGCGGTATTCCGTTGATCCGCGTAGGAGATCTAATGAGTGGAGGCGTCGACAGATCTGCCCTCAAATGCATCGACCCTGAAATTGAATCTGCTTACGCAAGATCTCGCATTAAAGGCAATGAGCTTCTCCTGAGCTGTGTTGGCTCCATCGGAACCGTCGCCGAGGTTGGCCCTGCGGACATCGGATCGAATATTGCCAGAGCAGTTGCCAGAATCCCTGTCTCAGAAGCCGTGAACAGAAAGTGGCTCGCCGCGTGCCTGAGGTCTTCCGCCATCCAGCGTTACTTCACAAATGAGCTGCGAACAGTTAGCCAGCCGACGTTAAATATCAAGCAGATTGAGGAGACCGCTATTAATCTCCCTCCGATTGAGCTTCAGAACGCCTTTGCCTCGAAGCTGTATGCTGTCGAGAGAGTCTGCAAGCGATCTTCATTTTCAGAGACGCAGACGCGCGACATGATCTCAGTCCTTCAGTCGAGAGCATTTTCCGGCCTTCTCCAACTCCAATGAAGGCAACAGAACCCAAGCTCCTCCAGATCCTGGGCGCCGTCTCCCAGTTCATCATCCCGATCGATCAGCGCACCAACTCGTGGACGCTGAAGGAATGCCAACAGCTCTGGACTGTCATCCTTCGGGCCGGTGCCACCGAGGAGATCGGTGTGCACTTCATCGGCTCGGTGGTGCCCATCGATGAGGGCCCCGGCAACCTCGCCGTGCAGACCCCCAAGCTGGTGATTGCTGAGCACAGCACCAACACCCACATCGGCTGTCAGAATGGACAGGTTAGGCTGGTGTCATGAACGAAATCCTTTTTGTTGTCGAAGAGGCTGAGGATGGCTCCTATCGAGCCAGCGCTGTGGGGCAGGCAATTCATACCGAGGCGGATAGCCTCAACGAGCTCCACCAGGAGATTCGCGACGCCGTGCACTGTCACTTCGATGAGGGGCAGGCTCCGCCGCTGATTCGCCTGCATCACGTGCGGCAGGAGTTGTTGACCCTGTGAGAATCCCAAGGGATCTCAACGGGGCTGATCTAGCCAAACGGCTTGGACAGTTTGGCTACACCATCACCAGGCAGAGCGGCAGCCACAAGCGGCTCACCAGGATCGACGTTGGCCGTGAGCAACATCTCACGATTCCAGCTCATAAGCCATTGCGCGTTGGCACACTCCGGCAGATCCTCAAAGATGTTTCCGATCACACCCACCAAACATTAGAGAGTGTCCTGGAGGCACTTGGTTGAGCATGCTGCCTTCGTTGGACAATGAAAGTCTATCCTCTGAGCTGTTGAACTTCCAATAGTTTTCTGGCAATATCACGGGCGATCTCCAGGGTTTCCGGCACCGTGCGACCCTGAGCCACCAAGCCCTGGATGGCCTCCGAGGTGGCTAGATAACCACCCTCCGGCAGCCGTTCAACATGCAGCATCACACAGGATTCAGACATGGGTTTTGTCTCGATCCTTCAAGTCTAATCGGATCGGTTCAGGAG
>JBKDSZ010000131.1:0-53783 GCA_046340375.1 Cyanobacteriota bacterium
AGCGCCGCGCCTGCTCATTGGCGCCCCTGGCCACGATGGGGGCCAGCAGGCGGTCTTCGATCTCGGCCCGGCCGAGCACACCGATCGCCACCTCGCCCAGGGCCGGAAGCACAAAGTTGTCCAGCTTTTCCCGCATGTCGCGGATGTAGCGGGGACTCCAGGATGCGGAGTGGTGGGCGAACCAGGCTTCTGCTAACTCGCGAAAGGGTTTGGCTTCCGGTTGCTCCCGCTCGCGGCGCTGCCGGCTCGTCTGCGTGCGCGGGTCAATGCCCTCCCGCAGCCCGTCATTGCGCGGCATCGCCATGTTGCGCACATCCGCCAGGCGCACCTTGGGTTAGGTCACGATCGTGAAAGTCTGGCGGACCCCTGCCAGCGGTTATCCTTGCGCCAGGTCTTTGACCCGGATCGGGCCACCCAGAGATAGAGGCCATCACGGTCGTGGTGTTTGCTGCCGGATCAGGTCGAATCGGGCTGCAAAGCCTGGATCGCCTTGTCAGTAAGCATGGCGCGCAGCGACAGATCGCACTGGGGGGAATGGATGTCGGGAAGCCAGCCTCAGGGGTGACGGTATAACGTCCATCCCGTCTGGCCATCCCGTCAACCATCCCGTCAGCGGCAGTAGCAACAGCCGGATTTGCCCGGATCTCCCTGGACGACTGGTTAGGCCAAAACCCCTGCGCCGCAATGGATCTGGGATGTCCCTGGATCTCTTTGGATCTGCTGCAAACGGAGGGGGTGGGATTCGAACCCACGGACCCTTGCGGGTCGCCGGTTTTCAAGACCGGAGCCATCAACCACTCGACCACCCCTCCAGGTGGGCGTTGCCACGGGGGCAACCTGATCATGATCCTATGAGAGGGGCGAGGCTCCAGCGCCGGGTTTCAGCTGGCTGGGGATGCCCTGGCAGCCGCCGGGGAGGGTGGCGCGGGAGCGGGGGCCGCTCCAGGCGGCGAGGTAATGGTGGTTGTGGGGGTCGAGGAGACGTGCGCCTGTGAGGTTGCTGTTTTCCACCACGGCGCCCGTGCCGTTGCCGGAGAGCAGATCGGAAGGAAGGGAGGGTTGGCGGGGTGAGGCGGTCTGGGGACGGCCGTAGAAGAAGCGGCAGCCCTCCAGGCGGGCCCGCTCCAGGTTGGCGCCCGCCAGGTTGGTGCCGGCAAGATTGGCCCTGGTGAGATCGCAGTGGGACAGGTCGGCGCCGCGGAGGTCCGCGCCGTTGAAATCCACCCCTCGCAGATCACAACCGGAGAGGTCCACCCCTTGGAGAAGGTGATGGAGCCGGATCACGGGCACCCCTGTCAACCGGTCCTCCTCATAGTTGCCCTCCCCATCGAGGATGGCCCGGCCGAGGCGCTGATCCCGGCGGAGGGGCGTGAGGAGACGGGCATGGGATAGAAAACGCAGCACCCGCGCCTTGCCCTCCCGATCGATCGAGCCGAACACCGCCGCCAGGCGGCCTTCGGCGAGCATGCGCTCCAGTGGCCAGTCCTCCAGCATCCCCTCCTCGTCGCTGATCAGCTCCGAGATGCCATGGATGAAATTATCGATGGTCTGGGCCTGGGTGATGCGGTTCTGCTGGGTGGTGAGCCGTTGATCCACCATCACCTGCCGCCAGGCGATGAACAGGGCCACACAAGCCACCAGGATCGAGCCGAAGGCCCCCACCACCCCCTCGCCAATGGCGCCGATGGCCTCCCAGTTGCCGCCGCGGAAGAGCTGAACCACCGGATCGAACCAGCCAAGGGCCAGGGGGATCGTGATGGTGGCGAGCAGCAGGGCCACCACCGCCAGGATCCGAGCCGTGGGGGCATCATCGAGCCGACCGCTGAGTTGCCGGTAAAGCGGAGGGAGCAGTTGGGCCAGGGCCAATGCCAGCAGGAGCACCCCCGCCGCCAGGATCAGGGGCCGCCAGCCCGAGAGGCTCACCGCCAGGGACACCAGCAAGGCGAAGAGCAGCTGGAGGGAGGCGGAGCGGTTGAGTCGACTCCAGGGGGAGCTGGCGCGGAAAGCGGGCACCAGGGCGGGATCCGACGGCGGAGTGTCCTCCAGAGGCAGCACCTCGCGGGTCAGGGAGGGATCCTGAGCGGACAAGGTGTCGGGAGCCCCAGGCTGGCGATGGAACGGGAAGGGAGGGGGCATCTCAGGCGGGAAGAGGGGAAGTCATCTCAGGCCAGGGGAGCCGGCAGGCTCTGGAAATAGAACCCCGCCGCCAGGATCACGTAGGCCGCCAGCAGCAACACCCCCTCCAACCAGTCGGAGCGGCCATCCAGACTGACCAGATTGCTCACCACCACGGCGGTGGTGATGGCGACCAGCTCATAGATCTGGAAATTCAGATCCAACGGATGGCCCACCACGGGACCGAGGAGCACCAGCAGGGGCACCACCAACAGGGCCACGAGGAGGGTGGAGCCAAGGGCAACGGACACGGCCAGATCCATCTTGTTCTTGCGCGCCATCGAGACAGCCGTGAGGTATTCCGCCACCCCGCCCAACAGGGGCAGCACCACCACGCCGGTGAAGAGGGCGCTGAGGCCCAGCTGGGCGGTCACCGCCTCCACCACTCCCACAAACAGCTCCGATTCATAGGCCACACCGGCCGTGGCGACGAGCAAGACCACCAGCCAGGGCAGGAGCGGTGGTCGGTGCTTCGCCTCCGCCCCCCCGGCACTCTCCCCCAGATCCGCCTCGGCCACGGCGTAGAGCCCACTGTGGGTGCGCAGGGAAAAGACCAGGGTGAGGCCATAGACGAGCAGCAGCACCCAGGCCACGAAGAGGGAGAACCGCTCGGTGCCCATCCCGTGGCCCCCCTCGCCCATGCCCGTCAGGGAGGGGATGAGGATGGCGAGCACGGCGAGGCTCATGGCGGTGCCGTTCACCCGGGCCACCACCGGCTGAAAGCGCTGCTCCTGGCGGCCGAGGCCCCCCACCAGCATGGAGAGCCCCAGAGCCAGGAGCAGGTTGGCCACCACGGTGCCCGTGATGCTCGCCTTGACGATCTCCACCAGGCCGGCCCGCAGCGCCGTGAGGGCGATGATCAGCTCCGTGGCGTTGCCGAAGAGGGCATTGAGAAGGCCGCCGATGGCGGGCCCCAGGGCCAGGGCGAGCTTCTCGGTGGCGGTGCTGAGCCAGACGGCCAGGGGAAGGAGGGCCAAGGCGGAGGTGACGAATACCACCTCATCCCCCAACGCCAGCCGATCTGCGGCGAGCGAAAGCGGCACGAACACAAGCATGCCCAGGGACAGCTTGCTGCGGAGAGACATGCGATCCTGACGCGCTCGCCCCCATTGTGCGGGCTGGCGAGAATGGGTCCCATGTGCGAGCTTCTGGCGCTCAGCGCCAACACCCCCACCGACCTCTGCTTCTCGTTCCATGGCCTGCGGCGCCGGGGTGGAGCCACGGCCGACCATGGCGATGGCTGGGGCTTGGCCAGCTTTGACACCGAGGGACGGGGGGTGCACCTCTATCGGGAGGACGCGGCCGCCGCCTTTTCTCCCATCGCGGCCGAGGTGGCCACCCTGCCGCTGAAGGCCCACTGCTCCATTGCCCACATCCGCAAGGCCACCCGGGGCGTGGTGGCCCTGCGCAACTGTCATCCCTTCCATCGCCGCTGGCACGGGCAGGACTGGGTGTTCGCCCACAATGGTGATCTGACGGGCGACTGGTCGCTGGACGGCGCCCACCACCCCCTGGGCGACACGGACAGCGAAGCGGCCTTCTGCTGGATCCTCCAGGAGCTGGATCGGGGTCAGGTGAGGCCCGACGACGAAGCGCGCTTGCAAGACCATCTCGTGCGCCTCTCCACCGCCCTGGCCAGCCGCGGCACGTTCAACGGTCTGCTGAGCAACGGCCACTGGCTCTTTGCTTGCGCGACAACGCGCCTCCATGTGCTCACCCGCCGGGCCCCCTTCCGCCAAGCCCGCCTGGCCGATGATGACCTGAGCGTGGACTTCGCCCAGCTGGCTGGGCCCAACGATGTGGTGACGATCGTCAGCACGGAACCGCTCACCACCAATGAGGCGTGGGAGGCGCTGCAACCCGGACAGGCGCTCTGGATTGTGGGAGGGGAAGTGCGACGGCTGGGGGGCTGGGGAGAGGAGGCGGTTGGTGCTCAGGTGCACTCTGGAACTGGAATCGGCGAAGAACGGTTCGTGGCTTCCTTTGACGTTGGTGGGGGAATGCCAAATGCTCTGGCGGCGAGCTCCAAGGAAGCGCCCTGAGGGTTTGCGGAAAGACCATTGAAGCCGCGTTGAAAGGCTACCTTCGAGTAAGACAACTTAATTCCCAAGCGACATGATATACCTTAAACATGCGTTTGTGCTGCTGGTGACGTGCTTTCTCGTCCGAAGTCTCTGAAGGACAAAAACCAGGCCGTGCCCATTGCCGCAGCGATCAGGTTCGCAACAGACCGGGTGCAGATGAGCCCCACACCCCAGGGGGATCTGTTCACCCATCCTTGCGGTCCCCTGCGAGGACAGGCGCTGGTCGAAGTGCTGGCCGGCTTCGACGGCATCTTTGTTGCAGCACTGGAACACCGGCAAGCGGAGAAAAAGCCGTTACAAGAGCGCGAATCGCTGTGATCTTCCGGCTTGAAATAACCATTCTCGTCGATCTGACCAATAACCGTCCCAATCCCATGGCGTTACGGATGGAGGCCATCCAGAAAGAGGAAGCTCTGGCGATTTCGAGCGTCTGGGCAGAACTCCTCCAATGCGCACAAGGTAGCCGGCGCCGCGCGTCAAGCCTTGCGCGACTCAATTTACACTTCCGACAGGAGCATGGTCTCTACCCCAAAGGACAGGCCATCTGTCGCCACTACGCTGAGCAGGGCACAACCTCGAGCGGCATTGCACTCCGATTAGCACAAATGATCTCAGAATCGCCTGCCACAGCCTCGCGCTTGTTTCCACCAATGCGAGCATGAGCATGCGTGAGTTTTCTCGTATTCAGGGGCTTGATGTCATCGGTAGGAACGCTGCCTGAAGGGGTGTGAATAGTGGCTTGGTAACAGCTCTTAATTTAGCCATGACCTCCAGTTTTGTGACAAGCGGCAGGCAACCAGCCGCGACAGAATCAATTTGGGGAACTATACCAAGAACGCTGATTCCTTTGGACAACGCGATCCTATTATCGATCATCATCACAAAAAATCTACCCAAGTGGGAATGGGGAGAAATCGTTGGAAAAGTTCAGATGTCAAATCTTTTTGGTTTGGAGGTACTAGGTTGTCAGAGTAATCGATGAGGTCTAGGCCTATAGCAGCAGCCTCGAATATCTTGGCTTGATCACGATCGACATTGCAATTATTGTCTCATCTCAGTTCTTTTTATAGGCATCAACATTCTTCGAGTGGATAGATCCAAGCACAAGAAACTAGATTCATTATTTATCAGCAGAATTAAAGCTTCAATAAAGAAATTGCATTATTATCGATATACTTGCTGCGTTTAACCGATAAATATTTATAGTTATTAGAGAGAAATGGGACAATCCAGCTTAACAGCCATCCTTTGCTGCCGCGACGAAGACTGATCTCATTATTGTTGAATGCGGAGATTGGATTCCGAAGCAAACAAGCCTTTCAGTTCAAGATTGATACTACAGAATAAAGTAATTAATTCCTGCAATGATGAACTGCTATTATCTAGCCAAGACCGTACTATTCGCCGAGAAATTTTTGCTCGCCAACTTCTGACAACGTAATTTCATTAAATTCAGCAACTCGCTGTGTCATTATGGCCTGAACCAATTCCAGGCTCAACTCATGACCTAGTCTATCAATCAAACGGGCAGTATAATCGATATGCTTGGTTTCATCTTCCATAAGAGAATCAAGAATCCGAGTTAGTTTCATTTGATTCTCTTCGGGGCAATAGGCCATTGCCACTGGTCTCAGTAATAGTTGGTGAATACGCGTCCTGATTTCACCGATATTCATCTGAATAAGTTCATCAAGAACAACCTCGATAGAAACCTTATCCACGTCGGGAGGAAAATCATGCTGCGAATATCGGGGCGACAAAGAATTCGCATATTGCTTTGCGTCATCATCCAGAGCACCTGGAAAAATCAAGTCAAGAATTGCGAGATATAAGAGAGCATGGCGAGACTCGTCAATCGCGTGTTGTCGAATTGCTTCAGCAATTTCAGGAATGGAGCATCGTCCGGCGAGTTCCCACAGTTTTCGTGAACCTTCTGCTTCTTTTTCAGAATTGGCAATGAGTGAAGTTGCAAACCACTGCGGATCGGCTGCAACACTTCTATACTTCACTCCATACCAGGCTTGGCCAAACGGTGGCGGGGATGATTCCACAGCTTGATCGAGAGCAGCCTCGTAGTGAACAAGAAGCCCAGTACCCCGATCCCGCAAGGCCTTACAGGTATCAAATGCAATGAAATTGGTTGAGGTTGCTATCATGATACGAAAGGGTGAAAACTTCGCAGATACATGGTTCTACGAAGTAAAAAAAGACAATTCGTTCAATAGTCTGCCAGGGTAATGGGGCACATCCCCATCTCCAGCACAGCTGTTCGAAAAGCAAGGCGGCAATGACCAAGCCGCCTTGCCAAGAACTCATCCCTAACGATTTGCCTAGACAGATTTAAAGGCAGAATTGCAGGCTAAAAAGGCCTTGACACCACTAACAGATGTGAAGGCAGAATTGCAGGCCAAAAAGGCCTTGCCACCACTACACGTACCAAGCTGCTCTTCAGAAAGACTCTCAATCTTAAGTTTTAAACTTTGATTTTGGGAGGCCGACTTGAGTGTCTTGGCGAGAACGGGATCAAGATCAAAGGAAATCATTTCGTTTGTGTTCATTGAATCAATCCGGCAGGGTTGACAAGGGATCAGAGCTAATGCTTTTCCGCATTAGAGTAGCGGAGTGAGGAAGGTATCCTAACGATTGATAGAAAGCTTCCACCTCCGGCCTACTATCAAGGAATATAGAACCCATTCCCCGGCAGATCGCCAACTTCTCCGCATAACTTAACAGACTGCGGCCGACCCCCCGTCCCCTGTCAGGGGCATTAACGACCAGGTCGTCAATATGGAGATGAAGACCTCTTGCCAAGGTGCATACGGGCCTCAACCCGATCACACCTACGATCAAACCATTGGAGCCGATGGCACCATGCAGTGAATACCCAGCGGCCATTTGCAGACATAAAAGACGTTGAAACTGGAGGCTATCAAGATGGACTCTTAACTGAGCTATAATTGGAAAAGCCATATTCAATTCTTCTTGGATGAGTTGTCGAATCATGAACGCGCTCGGTTGGGACATGACAAGGTGCCACAATCTTGGCAACAATCTACTGGATAACCAAGCCTGCGTTTGATGGGGGTCCAGAAAAGCAAGCCTAGATTCAGTCATTTCAGGTATTCTGATCATCTATCCTTCCCCGTTTCCATCGGATCGAACAGCAACCCCCTTCTTCGGTAGCCCTCGGCGATAGCCGGGCTTCATTCCCATGGGTCTGTCCGCCTCCAAGTCATTGGGCGCCTCCCAAATCTCAATATCGGTATGAACAGCAATAGCATCAAGTCCGACTTCTTGGCCATGGACGCCATCAGCTGGGGTGTGCAGCGCAAGCTGCTTTGCCGCCTTGCTCTCCACGGGAAGTCCGAAACTCGAGGCTGCGTCAGGCAGTGAGAAGACCATCCAGTCCCAGACTTGATCTTGGACTGGGAAATCACTTAAAATCTCATCAGCGAATACTTCACTGTTGTCTCCTGCCCAGATGCGCCTTCACTCTGCTGTTTGCCTTGCTGGACGTTGAGGGCTTGCCGAAGAACAGAATCAGCACCCCGCTGAGCTCTCTGGCGGGGCGCGATGAGCAAAAACCGGGTTCCCGCAACCACAACGCCTGAACTGTCAAACGCTCACAACACCCGCCACCGCCGCGCACACCGGCGCAAACTTTCGCCGCAGTCGCCCTCCATCAGCAGGCCGCTCCCGCCCCAGAGGAGGCGTGGGGCCCAATCGGCGGGGCTGGAGCCGAGGGTCCGCAGGGGGGTGAAGCCCAGGCCGCGGAAGTAGCGCACCAGGCGGCGGTGCTGGCGGTCGTCATCATGGATGGCGAGAAACCGGGCCCGCTGGCAGGGGGTCTGCTCCAGGGCCCAGGCGCAGGCAGTCGCCAGCAGAAGCGGTGCGACTCCGGCGCTCCCCTTGCCCTGCACCCGCAGGGTGTCGAGCCGCAACACCCGATCCAGCGGCAGGGCCCAGCCCTTGAGCTCGCCCAGCAGTTCCGCCCGATCCGGCCCCAGGGGCCGCGCCACCGCCGCCCGCAGGCTCCAGACGCCAAACCGTCTGGAGACAGCGAGTCGCAGTTTCCAGCCGCGCTCCGCCGCCTCCGCCTCGATGGGCCCCAGGGCGGGGTGGTCGTCCAAGGCGGCCGGGGTCATGGGACGGCGGGAATGGCCTTGGGCGTCTCCGCCTCCGGCGCTGTCCAGCGGCGGGCCAGGCGCACGGCCTCAAGCGGCAGCGGACCATGGATGTGGGGAAACAGCTCGCCGCTGCCGGGGGCCGGCTCCTCCCGCACGGGGATGGCGGCCGCCGCCAGGCGTGTTGGATCGATGCTCAGCAGCCGCAGGGCGGGGCCATCGGCGTAGAAGCGCCGCCAGGTGGGCTCCAGCTGGTGGCTCCAGCTGGCATGGATGAAGCCCACCTCCGCGAGGCTCATCCCCCGGGTCGAGCGGGTGTAGACGCCCTGGAGGAGGGCCTGCCGCCAGTCCTCCTCCAGGGCCAGGTGATAGAGCCAGCGGGGCGAGCGCCAGGGGTCGCGCCAGGCCCAGGGGGGTGCCATCACCCGCGCCAGGTCCGCGCTCGCCTCGAACGCCGCCAGGTGGGCGCGGAGCGCCTCCAGGCCGGGTTCCCCGGCGAAGCCCTCGGGATCGGTGCGGCGAAACTGACGCACGAAGGGCAGCAGGGCCCACTGGAGGGGGACGGGCCACCCCAACCGCTCCAAGCGCGTGTCCCAGCGACGCAGGATCACCAGCGCCGCCTCCCGATGGTCCTCAAGCGAGAGGGAATCCGCGGCGGCTGGGCCAGCGGCGGCGCTCCGGGCCGCTCCGTAGCGGAAGCCATCCAGATGGCGCTTGAAGGGGCCATCACACTCCGCCACCAGGGCGCCGGCCTCCCCCTCCCGCAGGGCGGCGGCGGCCTCCTGGCCCTCCGGCTGGCGCTCCAGGGCCCAGAGCAGGATGTCCAGACTTTCCGCGAGCGTCTCCCCGCTCGGCCGCACCAGCACCGGCACGGTGCCTTTCGCGGAGGCCTCCAGAAGTTCGGGCGGCTTGGCCTTCAGCGCCACCTCCCGCACCTCAACGGACGCTCCCGCCGCCGCCAGGGCCAGGCGGGCGCGGATGGCATAGGGACACCGGCGGAAGCTGTAGAGAAGGCCGCCAGCGCTCATGGTTGCGGGAACACCCGCCCTAGATGGCGCTCGCCGCTCGCGCTGGCCCGCGCCTGCTGGCGCTGCCGCTCGGCGTAGCGGTCCCGGTCTGCGGCGCTGCGCTGGTCGGCGCAGTGGGGACAACGCACACCGGCGACGTAGCTGGGATGCAGGCGATCGGCGGGAGAGAGGGGCAGGCGGCAGGCGTGACAGAGGGAATGGCTGCCGGGCAGGAGCTGGTGGTTGAGGGCGGTGCGCTGATCGAACACGAAACACTCCCCCTGCCAGAGGCTCCGCTCGGGGGGAATGGCCTCCAGATAGCCGAGGATTCCCCCTTGCAGGTGATGCACCGCGCCATAGCCCTCCCGCAACAGGTGGGCCGTGGCCTTCTCGCAGCGAATGCCACCCGTGCAGAAGAGGGCCAGGCGCTCGGGTTGCCGTTCGGCCATCAGGGCGGGCAAGGTCCGCTCCACCCAGGCGGGGAACGCGCGAAAGTTCGCCGTTTCCGGTTGGATGGCGCCAGCGAAGCTGCCCACCTCCACCTCATAGGTGTTGCGGGTGTCGATCAGGAGGGTGCGGCGATCGCGGATGAGCGTGTTCCAGGCGGCGGGCGCCACGTAGGTGCCCACCTCCCGCAGGGGATCCACCTCGGGAACGCCGAGGGTGACGATCTCCCGTTTGAGACGCACCTTCAGGCGGAAGAAGGGAGGCGTGTCGCAGCGGGAGTGGCGGACGGCCAGGGCCGCCAGGCGGGAATCGCTCCGCAACAGGGCCACCATCGCCTCCACTCCGGCCTCGGGCCCACTGATCGTGCCGTTGACCCCCTCCTCCGCCAGCAGCACCGTTCCCGCCACCCCCATGGCCCGTCCCAGCTCCAGCAGGCGAGCGCGCAGGGGGGGCAGCTCCGGCGGGCGGAAGCGGGCAAAGCGGTAGAACGCCGCGACGTGCAGCATGCCTCAGGACACCATGGCCCGGACAGCGGGACCGGGTGCCGCGGCACTCGGCCGCAAGCCAGCGGCCTCCAGCAGGGCCTGATCCGCCGCTTCCGCCGGATTGCCGGTTGTGAGCAGGCTGTCGCCATAGAAAAAGGAATCCGCCCCCGCCAGCAGGCAGAGGATCTGGGCCTCCCGCGAAAGCTGCTCCCGCCCCGCGCTCAGCCGCACCCGGCTGTGGGGCATGAGGATGCGGGCGGTGGCCACCATCCGCACCAGCTCCAGCGGATCCACCGCAGGCCGCTCTTCCAGGGGCGTGCCCTCCACCGCCACGAGGGCGTTGATGGGCACGCTCTCGGGATGGGGATCCAGGCTGGCGAGCACCCGCAGCAGGGCGGCCCGGTCTTCGATGGATTCCCCCAGGCCCAGGATGCCCCCGCAGCAGAGCTGGATCCCCGCCGCCCGCACCCGCATCAGGGTGTCGAGCCGGTCTTGATAGGTGCGGGTGGTGATGATCCGGTCGTAGTGCTCCGGGGAGGTGTCGAGGTTGTGGTTGTAGGCGGTGAGGCCGGCCTCGGCGAGGCGCGCCGCCTGCCCCTCCGTCACCATGCCCGCCGTGACGCAGGCTTCCAGGCCCAGCTCCCGCACCCCCCGGACCATGGCCAGCATGGCCTCGAACGGAGCGCCGTCGCGGATCTCGCGCCAGGCCCAGCCCCGGCAGAAGCGCGGGGCACCCGCCGCCCGCGCCGCCCGAGCCCGCGCCAACACCGCCTCCACATCCAACTCCGGCCGCCCCCCGACATCGGCGCTGTGGTGCAGCGACTGGGGACAGTAGGCGCAATCCTCCTCGCAGCCGCCCGTCTTCACGCTCAGGAGGGAGGCGAGCAGGACCCCCGGATGGGGCGTCGCGTCGCGGTGCACCCGCTGGGCATCCCAGAGCAGATCAAGCAAAGGGCGCTGGAGCAGGGCGAGGATCTCCTCCTGAGACCAGTCGTGTCGCGTGCTCATGCCTGTGACTCCACCCCGCCGAATCGGCGCTGACGACCTGGATAATCCTGCAGTGCCCGCTCGAGGGCGCTGGCATCGAAATCCGGCCAGAGCACGTCGGTGAGGTGGAGCTCGGCATAGGCCAGCTGCCAGAGGAGGAAATTGCTCAGGCGCTGCTCGCCGCTGGTGCGAATCAGCAGGTCGGGATCTTCCTCCCCGGCGGTGTGCAGCTCGGCGGCCACGGCGGCCTCATCGATCTCGTGGGGCGCGAGGGTGCCTGCAGCCACCTGGCTGGCCAGCCGCTGAGCCGCCCGCACCAGCTCCCGCCGGCTGCCGTAGTTCGTGCAGACATTGAAGTGAATGCCGGTGTTGGCGGCGGTGCGGTCCGTGGCGTCGGCGATCAACCGCTGCAGCCCCTCGGGCAGCTCCTCCAGCTCCCCCAGAAAACGGATCCTCACCTGCTCCCGCTCCAGGGCTTCGAGCTCCCGGGCCAGCACCCGTTCAAAGAGGGTCATCAAAAAGGTGACCTCCTCCCCCGGCCGGCTCCAGTTCTCCGTGGAGAAGGCATAGGCGGTGAGGGCGCCCACCCCCCAGTCGCTGCAAAGGCGCAGGGTGCGTTTGAGGGCCTCCACCCCCGCCCGGTGCCCCATCATGCGCGGCAGACCCCGCTGGCGCGCCCAACGGCCGTTGCCATCCATGATCACCGCCACATGGCGGGGCAGGCGCAAAGGATCAAGCCCTTGGGGAAGGGCGCGGGGTTCGGTTTTGAAGGTGGTCGCCAGGGCGCGACTCATCCGCGTGCTTCCGGCTGAACCGTTCCCACGCTACGTCCTGTCGGTCCCGCCGCCAGGGCTTCCGTGAGGAGATCGTGGAGGCGACTGCTCGTGATCGGTCGTTCCAGCTTGCCCAGCCGGGCCAAAGCGATGGTGCCCGTCTCCTCCGACACGACGACACACAGACAGCGGTCGTGGCGCTCGGTCAGGCCGAGGGCCGCCAGATGGCGGGTGCCATAGCGGTTGAGGCCCTGGCGGGAGAGCGGAAGAATCACGCCGGCGGAGAGGATGCGATTTTTTTGCACCAAGACCGCACCGTCATGAAGCGGCGTGTCGGACGCGAAGACATTCAGCAGCAGCTCCACCGACAGGCGGGCATCCAGTTGGACGCCGGGATTGAGGAAATCCTCCGGCCGGAGATCACTGCCGAGATCCAACACGATCAATGCCCCGCGCCGGGCCTGCGACAAGAGGCCCGCGGCCTGGGTCAGCACGGCCACCGAGCCGCTCACCAGGCGATCCCGCCGGCGATCAGCGAACAGCACGCGCAGATTCCCCGTGCCCAGGAGCTCCATCAAACGCCGCAACTCCCCCTGCCAGAGGATGGCGAGGGCAAGGCTGCAGGCCAGGACGAGCGCATCCACCATCTTGGTGGTGAGGGGCAGGGGAACGAACCGCTGCACGAACCAGGCCAGAGAAACCAGCAGGAGATAGCCCCGCAGCAACCAGAGGGTGCGCGTGTCCTGCAGACGACCAAGGATGAGAACGCCCAGGAGGGAGGCGAACAAAAGGTCGAGCAGAAAAAGGATCAGATCCCAGTGGTCCAGCCAGAAGAGCACAACGTTAAAAAGTCACCAGATGTCAGGGAAATGAAGGCGAACACGAGAAGCTGACGTCATTCCTGCCAGAATGAACAATTAGGAGTGAACAGTTCAAAGTTTACTAAAAAATCTAACGTGTTAGCAAGATATCTATTAACTACAGATTAGCTTAAATCAACAGAAAGCTGCTGGCAAGCGGTCGTAGCGCAGTAGGTCTTCCGGCTCCTCACGCCGTTGCACCACCTCCGCCTTTCCGTCATTCACCAGCACCGTCGCCGGCCTGGGAATGCGGTTGTAGTTCGATCCCATCGACGCGTTGTACGCACCGGTGGCAAAAACCACGAGCACATCCCCCACCCGAGGCTGGGGCAGGCTCAAGGCCGACAACAGCACATCTCCCGATTCACAGTGCTTGCCCGCCAGAGTCACGCTCTCCTGGGGGGTCTCGGGACCGCCCAGGGGCCTGTCCGCCAGGACCGCCGTGTAAAGCGATTGATAGGTGATCGGCCGCGGGTTGTCGCTCATGCCCCCATCCACCGCCAGATAGGTGCGCCCTTCCGGAATCTCCTTGCGGCTGCCGATGGCATAGAGCGTCAGGCCGGCGGGCCCGATGAGGGAACGGCCGGGCTCACACAACAGGCGCGGCAGCTCCAACCCGCGCTGGGCGCAGGCCTGAACCACCGAGGTCGCCACCTCCTCGACCCAGCTCTGGATGCTGGGCGGATCGTCCGACCGCACGTAACGAATGCCCAACCCGCCGCCCACATTCAGATCCCGGCAGGGATGCCCCAGGGAGCGGGCCAACGCCAGGGCATCCGCCATCACCCCAGCCAGATCGTGATGGGGTTGGAGTTCGAAGATCTGGGAGCCGATGTGGGCATGAAGGCCATCCAACCAGGCCCAGGAGCAGCTGGAGAGATGGCGCAGAACGGTCTCCAGCTGGTCGGGATCGAAGCCGAACTTGCTGTCCTGATGTCCGGTGCGGATGTAGTCGTGGGTGTGGCATTCGATGCCGGGGGTGAAGCGCACCATCAGGCGCACCGGGGAAGGCAGGGCGGGCGCGATCGCCGCCAGGTGGTCGAGATCCAGCCAGTTGTCCACCACCACCGTGACGCCTTCCCGCACGGCCAGCTCCAACTCGCGCCGGGATTTGTTGTTGCCGTGCAAAACGATCCGCTCGGCCGGCATGCCGCCCCGCAGCGCAGTCAGCAGTTCCCCTTCCGACACCGCGTCCAGCCCCAGCCCCTCTGACGCCACCACGGCGGTGATCGCCAGGGAACTGTTGGCCTTCGAGGCGTAGAGGGCGAGCGAGGGTCCCGGATAAGCGGCGACCAGGGCCTCCCGGTAGGCCCGGCAGGCGGCGCGGAGGGTGGCCTCGTCCAACACATAGAGCGGCGTGCCATGGGTGCGGGCCAGGTCGCTCAGGCGACAGCCCCCCACCACCAGCTGTTGCTCCCCGTCCAAACCGGTCGTGATCGGGGCCAGGTTGCGATTCGGACTCTCTGGCTGGACCTCGGGTTCATAGGGAGTGAGCTCCTCGGCCCGGATCGGATTCTCCGCGTGGGGCGCAAACACGAGCCCGCGGCGCGTTCCATCCGTGGGAACCGAGGCGGTGGAAGCGTGCATGGCGGCCGGGTCAACGGAGGCTGATCGGATGCTAGTGAGGCATTCGCCAGCGGGCCGCTCCGACGCCTTGACCTCCCCCGTTCCCTCCCCCGTCCCCGCCGCCCCTGCGGAGGCCGGGACCCTGCTGCGCCTGGGCACAACAGATGGGACGGATTGCCTGCGGCTGGATCGCCTGGCCCTCGGGGGCCTCTGGACCTTGGAGCAATGGGACCGGGAGCTGGCGGAGCCCGGGCGGCCCGTCTTGGGCTGGCGGCGGGAGTCCCTGCTGATGGCCCTCGTCAGCGCCTGGATCGTGGTCGAGGAGCTGCAGATCACGGCGGTGGCCGTCCATCCCGACCACCGCCGCCGGGGCCTGGCGCGCCGGCTGCTGGAGGCGATGCTTCAGCTGGGGCGGGAGGCCGGGGCGGAGCGGGCCACCCTGGAGGTGGCGAAGGCCAATGGGGCCGCCCGTGCCCTCTATGCCGGGCTGGGGTTTCAGGAGGTGGCCGTCCGGCGGGACTACTACCGCGACGGGCAGGATGCCCTGATCCTCTGGCGAAGGCTCTGATGCCCTGGCGGTGGCCGTACCGCATCCGGAGGCTGTGCCCAGACCGGGCGGAAGGCGGTGCGGACAACCGCAATGGTGGCGTGGACGACCGTAAAGGAATGGTTCATGTGCAGGCGTAAAGAGCTGTTGCGCCAGCTGGAACCCTGACCCGGGGCGGCGTCAAAACCCAACACACCCTTCATTCCTGATAAGTTGGGGTGACTCGCTGAAGGCACCGCCCCATGTTTGAGCGGTTTACTGAAAAAGCCATCAAGGTCATCATGTTGGCCCAGGAGGAAGCCAGGCGCCTCGGACACAATTTCGTTGGTACCGAGCAGATCCTGCTTGGCCTCATCGGCGAGGGGACGGGTGTTGCCGCCAAGGTGCTGAAGTCCATGGGTGTCAACCTCAAGGATGCCCGCGTTGAGGTGGAGAAGATCATCGGTCGCGGTTCGGGTTTTGTGGCGGTGGAAATTCCCTTCACCCCTCGGGCCAAGCGGGTGCTGGAGCTGTCTCTGGAGGAGGCGCGTCAGCTCGGCCACAATTACATCGGAACCGAACACCTCCTCCTCGGCTTGATTCGGGAGGGAGAGGGTGTGGCGGCTCGCGTTTTGGAAAACCTCGGCGTCGACCTCGCGAAGGTGCGCACACAGGTGATCCGCATGTTGGGCGAAACGGCCGAGGTGGCGGCCGGGGGTGGTGGCAAGGGATCCACGAAAACCCCCACCCTCGATGAATTCGGAAGCAATCTCACCCAGTTGGCGGCGGAATCCAAGCTGGATCCCGTGGTCGGCCGACAGAATGAAATCGACAGGGTCATTCAGATTCTGGGCCGTCGCACCAAGAACAATCCGGTCTTGATCGGGGAGCCCGGAGTCGGCAAAACAGCCATTGCGGAGGGGCTGGCCCAGCGCATCACCTCCGGCGAAGTGCCGGACATCCTCGAAGACAAGCGCGTCCTGACCCTGGACATCGGACTGCTTGTGGCGGGCACCAAATATCGCGGTGAGTTTGAGGAGCGGCTGAAAAAAATCAGGGAGGAGATCCGCTCTGCAGGCAATGTTATTCTTGTCATCGACGAGGTGCACACTCTGATCGGTGCAGGTGCAGCGGAAGGAGCCATTGATGCGGCCAATATTCTCAAGCCTGCCCTCGCGCGCGGCGAGCTTCAGTGCATCGGCGCCACAACCCTGGACGAATACCGCAAACACATCGAACGGGATGCCGCCCTGGAGCGTCGCTTCCAGCCCGTGATGGTGGGCGAGCCTTCCGTGATCGACACCATAGAGATCCTGCGCGGGCTGCGGGAGCGCTATGAACAACACCATCGGCTCAAAATCTCTGATGAAGCGCTGGTGGCCGCAGCCACCCTGGGAGATCGCTACATCTCCGATCGCTTCCTCCCCGACAAGGCGATCGATCTCATCGACGAGGCGGGCAGCCGCGGGCGGCTGCTGAATTCCAAGCTGCCACTGGCGGCCAAGGACATTGACAAGCAGCTGCGGGAGGTGCAAAAGCAGAAGGAAGATGCCGTGCGCGCCCAAGATTTCGCCAAAGCTGGTGAACTGCGGGACCGAGAGGTGGAGCTGCGCCAGCAGATCCGCGGCATCCTCCAGACCCGACGGGAGGAAGAAGACTCCAGCACCACCGTGGCGAGCCCCTCATTGAGCGATGTCACCTTGGCCCAGGGTCCGTCAGAGGCTGGATCACCCGTGGTGACGGAAGAGGACATTGCCCAGATCGTGGCCTCGTGGACTGGCGTGCCGGTGCAGAAGCTCACCGAAAGCGAATCGGTGAAGCTGCTCAACATGGAGGAAACGCTGCATCAGCGCCTGATCGGCCAAGACGAAGCTGTCAAGGCCGTGTCCCGTGCCATCCGACGGGCGCGGGTGGGGCTGAAGAATCCCAATCGCCCCATTGCCAGCTTCATCTTCTCCGGCCCCACCGGCGTCGGCAAAACCGAGCTCACCAAAGCCCTGGCCGCTTACTTCTTCGGCAGCGAAGAGGCCATGATCCGCCTCGACATGTCGGAGTTCATGGAGCGCCACACGGTGAGCAAGCTCATCGGATCGCCCCCGGGCTACGTCGGTTTCAACGAGGGCGGCCAGCTCACCGAAGCCGTTCGTCGCCGGCCCTACACCGTGGTCTTGCTTGATGAGATCGAGAAAGCCCACCCGGATGTGTTCAATCTTCTCCTCCAATTGCTAGAGGATGGGCGCTTGACGGATTCCAAGGGTCGCACGGTTGATTTCAAAAACACCCTCATCATCATGACCTCGAACATTGGTTCGAAGGTCATCGAGAAAGGTGGCGGTGGTCTCGGATTTGAATTCGGCGGTGGCGATGCCGAGGAAACTCAATACAACCGGATCCGCTCCCTGGTGAATGAAGAGCTGAAGCAATACTTCCGCCCTGAATTCCTCAACCGTCTGGATGAAATCATCGTCTTCCGCCAGCTAACGCGTGATGAGGTGAAACAGATCGCCGAAAGCATGTTGCAGGAGGTCTTCGGCAGGATGCGCGAGAAGGGTATCCACCTCTCCGTCACCGAAGCATTCAAAGAACGTCTTGTGGAAGAGGGTTACAACCCCAGTTACGGCGCCCGCCCCCTGCGGCGGGCCGTCATGCGCCTCCTCGAAGACTCCCTTGCGGAAGAGTTTCTCTCCGGCCGCCTGGGCGAGGGCGACCAAGCCCTGGTGGATGTCAACGAGCAGAAGCAAGTGGTGATTCGCAAGCAGGAGGCCGTTCCCAGCCTTCCCGAGTTGGCGGGAGTGTCTGGCTGAGGTCACCCGCGCATGGGCGACAGCCGGTGGTGGGGGGGGGGTGGCCTTCCCTCGGCTGGGTTGATACGATTCAGGGCCGCACCGCCGACCTGATCGATGGATAAGACGCTAGTCATTATTCTTTCTGAAACACGGGCCTACGATTTAACCTACAGTCGATTTGAAAAGAATTTACTCGATCCGCTGCAGGCGGATTTGGCCCTTTGTGTTGCGGAAAGCGAAACAGAGGACAGAGACAACCCTTTTTATCGAAAAGCCAGCTATGTCTGGACTTTTCCGGAGCTGGAAAATTGGTCCGATGCTTTGGATCATGCCCAGAAGTGTGATGGCATTGTGGGTCAGGACTGGCGGCAACTCTTTGCCATCACGGGCAATTTCCTTGGCGGCCTGAGTGATGCGAAGGGTCGTGTTGCCGGCTCTGGAGGAATTTCCATGTTCTTTCGCTGGTATCTCAAACGCTGCCTTTTGCAGGAACCAGGACTGCTGGATCGCTACAACAGATATGTGCTGACGCGTTCGGATTTCATGTATCTCTCCCCCCATTACCCCTTGGACAAGCTGGAGGCCAGCCAGCTCTGGCTCCCCCTGGGAGAGGACTACCATGGCTATACGGATCGCCATTTGATTGCCGACCGGCAAACCTTTCTTGCCGCGATCTCGCTCCTCGATCCCATTCTTCAAACTCCGGTCCAATTGGGCCAGGAATTACGAGGGAGACAGGAGTATCTCTCCTTTGAAGGTTATATTGGCTATGCGTTTCAAAAGGCTGGGCTGACCTCGATTCTTCGCCGCTATCCCTACACCATGTATGCCGTCCGTCATCCGGATGGTCGCACCAGCTGGAGCCATGGAACCTTTGATGAGCGTTTGGGCTACTGCATCAAATACAAGCCTGAATACATCTCCTCCCTCCTGGCCACTGTGATGATCCGTCGGGCCAGCGACTGGAATCCCCACACCACCGCAGCCTTCTTCCTGGTATCGAGCTGGATCAGCGCCATCGAAGCTGTGGCCCGCTTCCAACTCACCGCCATCCGCCAGCCCAAGCTGCGGGACCTCCTGATTCGCCTCACGTACGGCACCGTGCTCTCGGATCGATTCTTTCTGCACATCTATCCGCGGCTGGCCGCTGGCGTGGCCCGCGCCCTTGCCCTTCTGCCGGCCTCCCTGACCCGACAACCGCTCCGACGGGCGGGCTTCGCGGCCGTCGCCTGACGCCCCCGCCAGCCGGGTACTCCGTCCTGGTGCGACCGCGACTGTTCCTAGGCTGTGGTCCCTTCCGCTCGGTGATGCGCCCATGTCCTCGACCGTGATCGCCCACACCATCGCGCCGCGACTGGTGCTGCGCGGCACCGAGGTGTGGCCCGAAGCCCTCGACGCCATCGCCCGGCTCGGTCGCAGGCCTCTCCTCCTGGGTCGCGGCGACGCCACAAGCCCGCTGCGGCGCGACCTGCTGACGCAACTCCAGGGGGCGGGACTGGCGGTTCAAGCCGCCGAACTCCGCCATGACTGCTGCGAGGAGGATCTCCAGCGTTTACGCGAGGACGCCGCCGGCGGGCCTGAGGCGAGCCGCGACCTGATCGTCGCCATGGGGGGAGGCAAGGTGCTCGACGCGGGCAAGCTTCTGGCCCATCGGCTCGACCTGCCCTGCGTCACGGTTCCCACCAGCGCAGCGACCTGCGCCGGCTGGACCGCCCTCAGCAACCTCTACACCCCCGCCGGCGCCTTTCTCGGCGATGTGAGCCTGGCGCGCTGCCCCGATCTGCTGGTGTTCGACCACGCGCTGGTGCGGCAGGCCCCGACCCGCACCCTGGTCAGTGGCAGCGCCGATGCGATGGCGAAATGGTACGAGGCCTCCGTGAGCAGTGCCCAGAGTGCGGACGGCCTGGTGCAGCAGGCCGTGCAGCAGGCCCGGCTGCTCCGCGATCAGATGCTTCTCGACGGGGAGGCGGCCCTGGCGGCTTCCACCTCCGAGGCCTGGGTGCGCGTGGCGGAGGGGGCGGCGCTCACCGCTGGCCTGATCGGTGGCCTGGGGGGAGCCCGCTGCCGCACCGTGGCCGCCCACGCGGTGCACAACGGGCTGACCCAGCTCCCCGCCACCCACCAGCACCTCCACGGCGAAAAAGTGGGCTTCGGCATCCTTGTGCAGTTGCGTCTGGAGGAGCTGCTGGGCGGCAATCGCCTGGCGGGACAAGCCCGTCAACAGCTCCTGACCTTCTTCCGCGCCCTCGGCGTACCCTGCGATCTGGCGGATCTCGGGCTCCTGCAAGCCAGTCTGAGCGATCTGCTGGCGGTCTGTGAACATGCGTGCCTCAATGGGTACGACCTGCACCATCTCCCCTTTGCCGTCACGCCCCACGACCTCCTGGGGGCTCTGGTGCACACGACGTGCCCTGCGGTGCCCATGGGATGACCCTGTCCAAGGCTCCTGAAGCCCTGGTCCGCCAGGCCGCCACCACCCTGCTGGATCCGGCGGGCCGCGACCTGGCCGCCCGGGTGCGCTGGTGGCCCCTGCCCGCGCTCGACTCGCCCCCCGAGGCGCTTTGGCCCGTGGCGGTGACGGGCCAGGGCCCGCCGCTGCTCCTTCTGCACGGCTTCGACAGCTCCTTCCTGGAGTTCCGTCGTCTGGCGCCCCTGCTCGCCGCCCACCACACCCTCGTCATTCCCGACCTCTACGGCTTCGGCTTCACCCCCCGACCCGCCAACGGCGCCTACGGAGCCGAGGGCGTTCTTCGCCATCTCGACGCTCTGTTGGAGGCCTTGCCCAGCCAGCTCCCGCTTCCCTCCTCCCCCGACGGCGCCCCCCCGCGCCTCGGCGTGATCGGCGCCTCCATGGGCGGAGCGGTGGCGCTGGCTTTGGCCCGACGCTGTCCGGAGCGGATCGACAGGCTCCTGCTGCTCGATCCGGCGGGCCTCACGGGCCGGCCCCGCCCCCTGCCCCCCCTCCTGGCAGCCCTGGGGGTGCGGTTCCTCTCCATGCCGTGGGTGCGCCGGGGGGTGACCCGGACCGCCTTTGCCGATCCGGCGACAAGCGTGGGCCCTGCGGAACTGGAGATCGGCTCGCTGCATCTGCAAACGCCCGGCTGGGCGGAGGCCCTCGCCCGCTTCGCCGGCTCCGGGGGCTTCGCCGGCCGCGGTGCGCCCCTGCCCTCCCAACCCCTCTCCGTGCTCTGGGGGGAGCAGGACCGGGTGCTGGGACCGGCGGCCCGCCGAGAGGCGGAGGCTCTCTTCGGCCCTTCCCTGGCCCCCGTGCCCGGCTGCGGCCACCTGCCCCACCTCGATCAACCGAAACTGGTGTGTGATCACTGGTGCCAGTTCCATGGTCCCGCGCCCGCGCCGCCGTCCTGAAGTCGTCCTTTGCTCCCTGCTGCTGGCGCTCCTCTGCTGGCTCTGGGCACCGGCGCGCCCCGCCAGCGCGGCCTGGCTTCACCTGGAGGGTCCGGTGCCGGCCGATCTGGGGCCGGGTCCGGAGGGGTTGGCCCCCTGCGCCACGCCGGCCCACTGCGCCTGGGCCAGCTGGCCGGTGGAAGACCCCGAGGCCGCCCTGGCGGCCCTGCTCCCGAGCGTGCTCGCCCTGGAAGGGGTTCAGCTCGTGGAGACCCGGGAGAGCGGGCTCCATGCCACGGTCACCAGCCGGGTGTTCGGCTTCGTGGATGATGTCGAACTCTTTGCCGATGGCCCCCGCCACCGGCTTCAGGCCCGCTCCCGGAGCCGGCTGGGGGAGTCCGATCTGGGGGTGAACGGTCGCCGGCTGGAGCGGCTCCATCGCGACTTGCTGAAAGGGGGGGTCAGAGAGCACCGCCGCCCGTGATCTCCAGGTCCCCACCCCCAGACCCCGCCGCGGACGGCACGCCGGAGAAGGGTGCCTCCGGGGGGCCCCTGCTGACCCTTCTGGCCCGTGGACTGGAACTCTGGCTGCGCCAGCGTTGTGAAACGGTCTGTGAGCTGGAGATCGTGCTGGAGGGCTCCATGGCCGAGCTGCTGCGCGGCCATCTCCAGGGCGTGCGGCTGCAGGCGCGGCAGGTGGTGTTTCAAAACTTGAGCCTCGACCAGGTGGAGCTGCGCAGCGAAGCCATTCAGGTGCGGGTGGCGGGGCTGCTGCGGGGCCAGAGTCTGCGGTTGGAACACCCCTTTCGCGTGCGGGGGTCCGTGCGCTTCACCGGCGACGGCCTCAGCCGATCCCTGACGACGCCGGCCTGGCGGGAGCTGGGGAATCACCTCTGCGAGCAGCTCATCGGGGTCACCCCCCTGGAGGGCGTGACCCTGCGGGGCGAGAGCTTGATCTTGCGGGCCAGGGCGCTGCACGGTCCGGCACAGGTGGAAACGCGCATGGCCCTCATCCCCGGGGGTCTGGAGGTGCGGCCCGTCGATGGACGTCCGGCTCTCCCCCTGCCGATGGACGAGGCGATCACCCTGGAGCGGGCGGAGGTGCGCGCCGGACGGATGGAGCTGGCGGGAGAGGCCCTGGTGCGCCCCTAAAGCCGTTGCGAGAGTGGGAGCACGAGGGTGACGAGGGAATAGACCACCGCTGGCACGAAGAGATAGCTGTCGATGCGATCGAGAATGCCTCCATGGCCCGGGATCGCGTCGCCCGAATCCTTCACTCCCGCATCCCGCTTCATCATCGATTCCGTCAGGTCGCCCACCACGGCGAACACCGCCACCACCACCCCGAGCAAGGCGCCGAGCAGCCAGCCCATCCGCCACCCCAGCAGCACCCCACCCAGCGCCCCCAGAAGGGCGGCGCAGCCCACCCCGCCGAGGGCCCCCTCGATGGTCTTGCCGGGAGAGATCGGCGAGAGGGGGTGCCGTCCCCAGCGGCGGCCGATCCCGTAGGAGCCGATGTCGGTGGCGACGATGAGCGTTGCGGCAAGGAGGGTCAGGGCGAGACCGGAGGTCCAGGGCCAGCCCAGACCGGCGATGTCACCCGTCAGCCGCGGGGCGAGGGCGGGATCGGTGATGGCCCGCAATTTGATCCAGTGGCTGGGAAGAAAGCCCAGATAGAACAGGCCAAAAATGGAGGCCGCGATGTCGGCGATGCTTCCGGTCTGGGGTTGCAGGAGCAACCAGCCGCAGATCACCGCCCCGGAGGCCGGCAACACGGCCGCCGCCACATCGCCCACCGCATCGCCCGCGGGCCAGTGGCTGGAGGCGGCCACCAGGGTGGAGACCAAAAGCAGCTGAACGGCCACCAGCGTGGTGCGCACGGCAGGGCGAATCCCCTTGAATCGGGCCATGCTGAAGAACTCCAGCAGCCCCATCTGCACGATCACCCCCACCGCCAGGGTGAACCACCAGCCGCCGAGCAGGCTGATCAGGGCGCCAAGGCCACCCGCAGCCCAGCCACTGGCCAGACGGGCGAGGGAGGTGCGGCTGCGGGGGGAGGGGATCACCAGGGGTCGGTCACCAGGAAGGGAAACCCGCTCATCGCACCGCGGCAATGACGAAGAGGGGCTCGGCAGCCGCCAGCTTGGCCTGGGCCCCACGCCGCTGCATGCGGTGCACGGTGGCCTGGATCACCTGGGTGTCGCGAGCCTCCAACCGCTCCAGGCGGTCCATGGCATCCACCAGACCTTCGAGGCTCATGGTGCTGATCACCAGCCGCCCCCGCTCCGCCAGGGCCTCCCACACCGCCGTGAGGGTGTCGCCCAGGGAGCGGGCCACCTCCAGCAGCACGCGATCGGGATGGGGCGGCAGAAGGATCAGATCATCCGGGGCCATGCCGGAGTGGATGTGCAGGTTGCCGATGCCGAAGCGCCGGCGGTTGCGTTCCAGCAGCTCGATCGCGTCTGGATCCCGTTCCAGGGTGTGCACCACGCCCTGGGGCATCAGCCGGGCGATCTCCAGGGCCAGGGCACCGGTCCCCCCCCCCCACATCCCAGACGAGCGACACCGGACCCGGCCGCAGGTGGGCCAGCAGGATCACCCGCAGCTCCATGGGGGTGGGACTGAACCCCGGCGCATCCTGAAACACTCCGTCCGGGAGGCCCGGAGTGACGAAATCCCAGTGGAAGGCACCTGGCTGGTTCAAGGGCAGGGATCACCGTCAGGCCCTGATGTGTCGGCCACGACCTTCACGCTATCAGTGATCTGACCGGGCCACAGGAGGCGCTGCTCCTCCAGCCAGTGCGCCCGCGCCGCATCGATCTGTTCCCCGGGCACAAGCAGGGGGATGCCGGGGGGGTAGGGAACCAGGGAGTCGGCGGCGATCCGCCCCACCGCCCGCGCCAGGGGAACGGAACAGGCGGGAGCACGCCAGGCCCTGCCCAGGGGCCAAGCCAGTCGGGCCACGAGGGGCACCGGAGGGGGAACCTGTGGCGGCAGGGGATCTCCGCCCAAGGCGTCCCGCAGGGCCAGCAGCAACCGGGGCAGGCGCCGCTCCATCCCCCGCGGCGGCGCCAGGCCCGGGCAGAAGAGGAGCACGGCCGGCTCCGGCAGCTCCGCCACCACCCCCCGCTCCAGCAGCCAGGCATCGGCCCGCAAGCCGTTGACCCCCAGGGCGCCGCAGTGCAGGGGAAGGCGCAGGGGATCGGCCGTGGCCAGCAGCGGCAACCCCCGCAGGGTCAGGGCCCGGGCCAGGCGTTGAACCCGCCGTTCCGCCCCGCGCCGCTGGGCCTGGCCAGCGGGGGAGCCCATCCAGTCCAAGGCGGCCGCCGTGGAGGCGAGCAGCAGGGCGCTGGGGCTGGAGGTCTGCAGCCAGAGCAGGGCCCGCTCCAGGGCCTCCACGTCCACCCGATCCCCTCCGGCCAGGAGAGCGGCGCCCTGGGCCAAGCCGCCCGCCGCCTTCTGGGGCGAGAGCACCACCAGATCCGCCCCCGCCGCCACGGCCTCCCCCTGCCCATGGGCCTGATCGACGAGCACGGGCAGGCCGCGGGCCCGGGCCAGGGCCAGCAGGGCCGCCAGGTCGGACCGCAGACCGTGGTAGGTGGGATCGAGGAGAACGAGGGCCGCCACGGGGCCATCCGCCAGGGCGTCAGCGAGAACCCGCGCCAGATGGTCAGGGGAGGGCGGCTGCCAGAGGCCGGTGGCGGGATCCAGGGGGAGCGCATATAGCAGAGGCTCGATCCCTCCCAGCAGACAGCCGTGGAGAAGGCTGCGGTGCAGGTTGCGGGGAAGGAGCACACGGGCGCCGGGAGGGGCCAGGGCCAGGAGGGCGGCCTGCAGAAGGCCGGAGGCGCCGTTGACCCCGAACCAGCAGCGGCGGGCCCCCAGAAGGGCGGCGCACCGGTCCTGGGCCCGGGCCACGGCGCCCTCCGCCAGGAGCGGCCCCCCCCAGTCGGGGAGTTCCGGGCAGTCCCACGCGCCGGGCGCGCGTCTCAGCAGACGGCGAAGGGGAGGCGGCAGGGCCCGGCCTTGCCCGTGGGCGGGCAGATGGAGGGGGAGCGACCCTCGCCGCGGCGGCTGGGGGAGCAGGGGAGCCGCCGGGGGGAAGGGGCCCATGGCACGGGGAGGAGGTTCCTAAAGTTTGCCGAGCTGATCCTGGAATCCTGACCAACTCTGCTCTTGGCCCCAGCGCGTCGGCCATGGCCCTGGCCGGCAGTGCGCCCGAGGGCCCGGCCAGCGTGGAGCTCCCCCGCGATCCGGAGCTGATCTACGAGCCGGATCGCCATCTGCGCTGGTTGTTGCTGCGGCCGTGGATCCTGATCAGTCGGCTGCTGGTTGTGGTGTTCACCCTCGGGCGCCTCGCCATCGAGCTCGTGGCCCAGGGCAACAGCCGCAACGCGAAGGTGCAGCAACGGCTGGCTCGTCGCATCCTGGTCAGCCTCACAGACCTCGGCCCCTGTTTCATCAAGGTGGGTCAGGCCCTCTCCACCCGTCCCGACCTGGTGCGGCGGGATTGGCTGGAGGAGTTGTCGCGGTTGCAGGACGATCTGCCCCCCTTCCCCTGCGCGATCGCACGCCAGACGATCTGCACGGAACTGGGGGTGGCGTTGAGCGATGTCTTCGCTGAATTTCCCAACTACCCTGTCGCGGCCGCCTCCCTTGGCCAGGTCTACCGGGCCCGCCTGAAGGATGGACGCTGGGTGGCCGTGAAGGTGCAGCGGCCGAACCTGCCGCTGATCCTGCGGCGGGATCTGGCCATCATCCGCTTGCTCGCGATCCTGAGCGCACCCTTCCTTCCCCTCAATCTCGGTTTTGGGCTGGGAACGATCATCGACGAATTCGGGCGCAGCTTGTTTGATGAGATTGACTATCGAAAAGAAGCGGCCAATGCAACCTATTTTGCCGAGCTTTTTGCCGATCATCCAGAAGTGACAGTGCCAGAGGTCGAGGCCGGACTGTCGAGTCGCAGGGTGTTGACGACAACCTGGATCAATGGCGTGAAAATGGCCAGTCGTCGTGAGTTGGAAGCCCACCATCTTGATCCCGCCGCATTGATCCGCACAGGCGTGATATCTGGTTTGCGCCAACTGTTGGAATTCGGTTATTTCCATGCCGATCCCCATCCCGGCAATCTCTTTGCCCTTCCCGGGGTCACCCACGGGATGGGACACATGGCCTATGTGGATTTCGGCATGATGGATGCCCTGAGCGAACGGGACCGACTCACCCTCACCGGCGCCGTCGTTCATCTGATCAACCGTGATTTCCAGGCGCTGGCCAGGGACTTCCAGAGCTTGGGCTTCCTCCATCCCCAGGCGGATCTGGAGCCGATCGTGCCTGCGTTAGAGAGCGTTTTGGGCGAGGCGATCGGCAAAAATGTCGGCAGTTTCAACTTCAAGTCGATTACGGATCGCTTTTCTGAGTTGATGTATGACTATCCGTTCAGAGTGCCAGCCCGTTTTGCCCTGATCATTCGCGCGGTTGTGAGTCAGGAGGGTCTGGCCCTGCGGCTCGATCCGGACTTTCGCATCCTGCAGGTGGCTTACCCCTATGTGGCCAGGCGGCTGCTGGCGGGCGATACGGCGGAAATGCGGGAAAAGCTGTTGGAAGTGATTTTCGATGAAAATGGACGGCTGCGATTGGAGCGTCTCAGCAACCTGCTGAGCGTTGTGGAGACCGACCTGCCGCCGGGTCAGGATCTGCTGCCTGTGGCGCGGGATGGGTTGCGGCTGCTTCTGGGGCCCGAGGGAAGCAGCCTCAGGCAGCGATTTTTGTTGAGCCTGGTGGCTGAAAACCGTCTGCACACCGATGACCTGCGCGCCCTGCTGGGCCTGGTTGGCCAACACTTCTCCCTGGGCAAGCTGGCCACGGGCCTGCTGGGTCGCCTCAACCCCCTGGCCGCCTGAGGCCGGTTCGGCCAAGCCTGGCCCTGGCCGGAGGGCCCTAGGGTTCGCCTGCGTTTGACCCCCGGTCGTGCTCCTTCCCCTGCGGCTTCTTCTGACCCTGGCGCCCGAGGAGGGGCTGGAGGTTGTGTCGGTTCTGGCCGAGGGGGACCAGGGGGACCTGGAGGCCCTGGAACTCCTTTTGCCCTTCGCCACCTTCTCCCAGCCGCCCTATCTCCTGGCCGGCCTCGGGCTGGCCATCGGCATCCTCTGCGGCCTTACCTTCAGCAAACTGGTGCAGCAGCGACTGGACGACTGGAAACAGGATCGGCTCGCCCTTCTGCCCCTGGCCCGGACACAGACCGTGTTGCCCTGGATCGGGCTGCTGCTGGGGGTCACCCTGTTCATCGGTGGCAGCCTCCAGGTGTTCGGTTTTGCACCGGGGGCGGCGGTGCTCCTGGCTTTTCTTCTGTCCCTGGCCACCGGCGGGGCGCTGTGGGTGCAGCTGGTGCGCTTGATGCAGCAGGTGCAGGCCGGCAATTTCAAAGCCGTTGATTTCGACAATTTCGATGAGTTCTTCGGTTGAGGGCCCCTCCTGCATTCCTTTCCGCCCTCAGGGGGCCGGGGCCAGGGGTGGAGCGGGCACCTTGAAAGGGCTGGGCAGGGGCCTGGGCACGGAACCGGCGCCGGACTGGGGCTGGTCAGCCGTCACCAGGTTCACCAGCTCGGTTTCGACAAGATAATGGTTGCCGAGGTAGTTCAATTGGATGCGACGCGGCAGCTCAACCCGCTCCGCTGCTGAGGGATCAGCCTGAGCTGTCGTCTTCACGCCGAAGGGCTTCTGCTCGCCAATACGCCAGCGGGTGTTCAGGGATAGAACTCCGTCTTGAATCTGCAGCCGGCCCGGATTGATATTGTAAAGAAATTCCCGGTATGGCGTGATTTGGATGTTGCGGATCGGACCATCCTTGACATTCACGTCAGCCCGATCCGGCAATTGCCGGAAGTAAATAAAGCTGATATCCGCCTCCTTGATTACAACATCGTCGCCCTTGTTGTTGAGAAAAGTAAATTCCTTTGTGGCGCGATTATAGGATTTGATCGATATCAGGCCAGTGTAATTCGTGCCGAAAGGATTCTGAACGCGCAGGGAATACCAACCGATCTGCAGCGCGCGATTCAGGTCGATGCTCAGCGGGGCCGCGCTGAGGCTTGCGGGAGCGCTGGCCAGGGCGACCACCCAGAACAACGCCACCATCCGCCTGCGGTGTTGGCCCCGGCGGAGAGACCCTGTCAGGAAAAGGGAGGCGACCAATGGCTGCAAGGAGAGTGACATTCAATAGCTTAAAGCGGACGCCGAATAAAATCTAAGCCTTCCTCCTGGGACCGCTCCGCGTCTGGTCTGGCGGCCTCTCAGCTTGGCGCCGGTTGGGTCGGGGTCAGCAACTGGATCCGATAGAGCACATCTTCCAGGGCATCCGCGGCGGAGATGGCGGCAAACCGTTGCGGGGTGGGATCCTGGCAGCAACAGGCCAGGGGCGAAAGAATCGTGCTGGGCCTGGGGTGGCAGAACTGCACGACGCTGATCCGCTCCTCCCGCCGCCCGGCCGGAGCGAGCACCCGATGCCAGCCACTGGGCAGCCGCCCGTTGCTCAGACGCTCCAACATCATCCCAGTGTTGATGATCAACCGATCCCTGGTCGGCACGACCGGCCGCCACTGGTCACCCACCCACACCTCCAGTCCAGGACCCGTGGCCCGGGGCAGCACGGTGATCAGATTGATGTCCGCATGGGGTGCGGCCCAGTCATGGCCGCCCGGCGGGGCCTCCGCCATGGGCGGGTAGCGCAGGGCCCGGGTCAGGGTGGGTCCCTCCAGCACCATCTCTGCAAAAAAGTCGGCGTGGGCTCCCAGGGCAACGGCAATCAGCCGCAGAACGCGCCGCTGGAAGTCGGCCATGGTGTCATGAAAGCGCCGCAACACCGCCGTGATCCCCGGCACCACCTCCTCCGGCAACACCCCCTCCGGGTAGGCGAGGGGATGGCGGCGCCGCAGCGGATGAGCGGGGGGAAGGGGACGCGACCAATTCAGCATCTCCTTCCAGTCGGCGCGGCTCTCCCCTGCGGCGGTTTCCACCAGCAAGCCGGTGTACCCCGTCTGCCCGTGGGCGTCCGGCCGGTGAAAGCGCTGCTTGACCTCCGGGGGCGCATGAAAAAACTCCGCCAGCAGGCCGTAGGCCGTGTCGAGGAGATCAGCGGGCAGATCGTGGCTGCTGTAGACAAAGCCCGTCCGCAGGCTCTGAAGCAGACCCGCCAGCACGGCCTGGCGCGTGGCGGCTCCGCCCCGTTCGTAGGCCAGCACATCCACGTCCAGAATTTGCGCCTCCATCCCTCGCCTGCTTCGCTCTCCGCTGAGAATGGCATCGCCGCCGCCCGTTCCATGGCCCGCCGCTGGTTGCCCGTGGCTCTTTCCCTCGCCCTCGCCTCCCAGCTCGGGGCCTGCGGGCCGGCCCCCCGTCGCGAGGCCGGCCCCACTGGCCGAGGCGATGAAAAGACAGACCACCAACGGCAGGCCGCGGCCCGGAACCGTCTGGAGCGGCAACGGTGGGAGGCGCGCTGTCGGCGGCAACGGCCGGAGCTGGAGGCCCGGATGGCGGACCTCCGACGGGCGGAGGCCGAGCTGGCCCGGGTGAAAGAAGAGATTTACGTCCCGTCCGCCCCTCCCCCCGCCTGGGATGAGGCGGCCGAATCGCGCTTTCGCCAGGAGGATCGCGACAGCGACTGGCAGCGCCATCAGCAGGCGCAAGACCGCTGGGTCCAGAGGGAGAAGGAGCGTCACGCCCGCTGGAGCGCCGACCGGGGAGAGCGCCTGGCGGCCGCCCAGGCGCGGCTGCACGCGGAGGTGCGCGGGGTGCGGAGTCGGCGGGCGGATCTGGTCACGGGCCCCGGAAGCATCGTGTTCCAACCGGAGGTGGAGGAGGAGATCCGACGCTGCCGCCTTGAGAACCACTGGATGGGGAAAACCGCACCGCCCGCCCCGTCCCCACCACCTTCACGATCCGTTAGAGTTGCTTCACATTTGGACACACTCCAATGACCACCTCCGAGTCCCGCTTCGGTTTCGTCGCTTTCGCCGAGACCTGGAATGGCCGCCTGGCCATGCTGGGTTTTGTGATCGGCCTGTCCACTGAGCTTCTCACCGGCCAAGGCATCCTTTCTCAAATCGGCCTCGGCTGAACCAACGCCTGAAACCCCTCAGCCGGCCGCAGCGCCGGCTTTTTTGTTGGCCCTGCGTCCGGCGTTCCGGAAGGTTAGGTGTTCCGGAAGGTTCGGCGGGGCCGGTCGGTCGAGAGCGGCGGGGGAGAGAGGGCGGATCAGTCGCGTTTGATGCCCAGCAGCTCGGCGCCATAACGCTCACTCATCTCCGCTTGGAGTTGCCAGGCGCTCAGGAGGGTTTTGGCGATGCGACGCAGCTCCTCCACATCGGCGCAGGCATCGATGGCGCGTGAATGCAACTCGGTGGAAAACTGGCGCGAGAGGGAGGGAGTCATGCAGACCACGAAAATGTGACAAAATTTTAAGAAGTTTTTTGGCCGTTGGCGTTCGGTTCGCCGCACCCTCTCCTGTCCAGCGTCGTCAAGCGGCGATCCAGCAGCAGCAGCCCGGTCACCGTGGTGATGGCCACCATGCCCACCACCGCCGAAAACTCCATCGCGTCAATCACGCCCGCCTGCCGAGCCGTGGTGGCGAACACCAGGCCGGGCAGTCCCCGCGGGAGCAGACCGAACACCACGGCCCGCCGGTCGACACCACTGGCCACATCCGCTGGCCAGATGCCGAAGGCGCATGCCGCCTTGCTCAACAGGGCCAGGATGGTGAGCCCAGCCAGCAGTCCCCAGGCCCGCGGATCCTGGAGGGCCGCCAGCGGCAGGCGCATGCCCACGCTGATGAAATACAACGGCAGGAACACCTCGGTGACCAGCTCAAAAGTGCGCCGCATGGCCCCGTCGTCCGCCCCCTGCAGACGGGAGAGCAGCATCCCCGCCCCCAGGGCCCCCAACAGGGAGGTCAGACCGCTGGCCTGCCCCACCCAGGCGCAACTGATCAACAGAATCAGCAGGGCCAGGGGGCCGCGGGGCCGTTCCGGTCGGTGGCGGACCCACAGACCGGCCCCCCACCAGCTCAAGGCCGCAGCACCCAGGCCCAACAGCAGGCCGGCTCCCCCAAGGCCGGCCGACGCGGAGGCCCGGTTCCCCGTGAGGGTCGCCAGGGTGAGCAGGCCGATCGCCGGCAGATCGTCCAGCACACTCACCCCCACCAGCAGGCGGCCGGAGGGGGTGGCCAGAACCTTGCGCTGGGAGAGCAACCGCAGGGTGACGCCCGTGCCTGTGGCACTGAGGGCCGCCAGAGCCAGAAGGGTGGCGGCGGGAGAGAGCCCGTAGACCTGGCGCAGGGGCCCGTAGGCCAGGAGGGGGACCAGGGCGCTCAGGGCCACCGTGCGCAGGATCGGTGCGCGCCGCGACGCCAGCAGATCGCCACGCACCTCCAGCCCCACTTGGAAGAACAGGGTGAGCACCCCCAGGTCGGTGAGTCCACTGAGGGGCTCCACGGCGGCGAAGGGCAGCACGGTGTTGCCCAGCAGGAGGCCCACCGCCAGCTCCAGAACAATCGCCGGCACTGCCCAGCGGGCCAAGCGCGTGGCGGTGAGCCGCGCGATCAGCACGCCCGCCAAGAGCACAAGCAGGGTGGACAGGAGAGACGAACCCATGGTGAGGGGCCCCCCTCAGGGAAGACGGGGGGAGGAACAAGTGTCCTCAGGGGCCAGCCCCAGCGCGTCGAGCGTCGCCGCCGCCCGCACTGTCAGCGCGTAGCCCATCTCCGACGGGACACCGGTGCCCCGATAGCTGCCGGTCACCGGAGCGGCCAGGCGGTGGTCGGGCGTGGCGGCGAGGGCCACATGGCCATCGGCCACCGCCAGGCCCAGGCTGGGGTCGTATCCCCGCCAGCCCGCCCCGGGGAGATAGACCTCCGCCCAGGCATGGAGCTCATGCTCGCTCACCTCCGGCGGGTGATGCATGGAATAGCCGCTGACGAAGCGGGAGGCCAGCCCCACGGCCCGGCAGGCTTCCACGAAGAGCATGGCCGTGTCTCGACAAGCGCCCTTCCGCTCCAGCAAGGTATCCGCCGGAGACAAGGGATCCCCTTCCAGGCGACCGATGTGGGCAAAGCCATGGTGGATGTGGTCCGCCAGGCGCATCAGAAACGCGGCGCTGTCGCCCTTCGCCGCATCCGCCAAGGACCGGGCCCAGGTCGCGACAGCGGGATGGACGCCGTCCGCCATCAGGCAAGGGGCCAGCGACCGAGCCACCTCCTCTGGGTAGGTGGCTGGAAGGTGGCGCACGCCGGGATGGGTGACGATCCAGTCAAAGGGATTGGCGCGGAGGGTTTCCACCACCGCCTCCATCGCGATCCTCAGACCCGAATGGGTGTCCGCAAACCAGCTCACGAGGGCGTCCGTGCCATCGGGCTCCAACACCCGGCTCATCCCCGCCGGCGCGGGCAGAATCTCCAGCCGATGGCGGAGCAGCCGCTGGCTGCCGTCCTGTCGCGGGAACAGGCGCAGGGTGGTCGGCTCCAAAAACACCGGCCGGCCGTAGCTGTAGGTGAGTTGGTGGCGAATGTGAAAAAGCATGGAGGCCGCTGGCGGGCAGAGACACCAGCCCCTTGGCAGCTTGCCATCACCAGGGCACGGGCCCCCGTCCAGCGCCGACATTGCAGCCCACCTGCGATCCCAGCAGGACGCCGAGGGGAACAGCCCAGGCCCGTCCGTCTTGGCGGGAGCTGCCGTAGCCCACCCCACCACCGATCAGGCCACCCACCAGGCGGCCCAGGTTGCAGCGCCGGGCCTGGTCGTCTTGCGACTGCCGCCAGTTGGACGGGTCGTTGTCGTACACCGTGTCCGGACCGGCATCCGCCGCAGTCCAGGGGTCAGGGGCGGTGAGCGGCGGCGGCGGTGCGGGAAGGTTGCGGCCCCGCGGCTGGGCTAAGCCGGAGTGGGCTGTCAACAGAACGGTGGCGCCAAGGAGCGCGCATCCGGTGCGGAGGGCGAGGGTTTGGGCTGCGGAGAACGTCATGGGGGGTCGGGGACAGGCCCTCATTTCAGCGTCGACGGGGGAGCGGGGGATGACTGGGCGATGACCTGAACAGGCTCGGATGTGACCGGATGTGACCGGATCTGACCGGCTTGACCTCGAAGACGCCGGTTGGCATTTGCTCACGCGGTCAGGCGCGAACTTCCCCTTCGCCATGCCCTTGTCAAGCTGAGCCTTGCGCGGGGGCGATCCCATGAGCTGGAGCGAGTTGCAGCGACTCGTGGAGGAGGCGGAGGTGGACGGGGCCCTCCGCCGCGGGCTGCGCCGCTGCCGGAGCCCGCGAGAACTGCTGATGGCCTGCCGACGTCTGGGCTATGGAATCCAGGCCCTGGATCTGCTCCACGCCCGGGCCCTGGAGGGATCGGAATCCGGCCGGTTCACTCCGGAAGGTCGAGGGGGTGGGAGGTTGGCCCGCTGAGCAGCCGGTGAAGATTGACGCCGGCCTCATAAGCCGCGTCATGAAGCTGGCTCTGTTGGCTGGGACTGAGACCATCCCAGAAGGCATGAAAGAGATCGAGGGAGGCTTTCCCCAGCCCCACGGCGCCCACCACCGTCAGCGGCAGGGTGAGCCACGGAAAGACCAGCACCACCAGGCTGAGCCCCAGCCCCACCACCGTGCCTTCCTTCATGGCCTCCCAGACCGTGGCGAGGATCAGCCGCGCCTGGGCCGGGCGGGAGAGCAGCCCGCGACGCACCAGCCCCTCGCTGCGCAAGCCGCTCAGCAGGGCCTGATAGACGCCGTACACCACCATGCTGGCCAAGGTGGCCTCCGTGACCAACTGGCGGGTGGGCAGGGTGGCCGGCGACAGGCCGAGTCCCATGACGGCCCAGCCCGCCATGGGGGCCGCTTCCACCCCGGCCCGAGGAATCTGAAAGGGATCGCGTTCACGGGTCATGGGAGGAACGGGCCGCGAAAGGACGATGATGGTTCGAGATCTTCGCGCGGGTGGCGCCTCCGCCCGTGTTCGGTCATCGCACCACCAAAACCGGCACCGACGCATCCAGCAGCACCCTCTGGGTCTCGCTGCCAAGCAACACGCTGGAGAGCCCGCGCCGGCCCTGGGAGGCCATGCTGAGCCGGTCGCACCCCAGACGCTTGGCGGGGTCGACGATGCCCCGGTGGGGCAGGTCCTGCTGGAGCACCTCCGTCTGGATCTCCAGGCCCTCCTGAAGAGCCCGGGCCCGGGCCGCCTCCACGATGCGCGCCGACTCCCGTTCGGCCAGGAGGCTGAGGCTCTCGAGGGTGGCGGGATCGAGCATGTCGCCCAGACCGACCATCGAGACCGGCAGAGGCGGCTGCACATGCACCAGCGTCAACCGGGCGCCCAGGGCCTTGGCCAGGTCCAGGGCCTGGCCAAGAGCCCGCTCGGACAGTGCCGTGCCGTCACTGGGCCCCAGCCAATGCTGATAGAGCATGGGAGAAAAACAGCTTTTCCTGGTCTACTCAGCCCCCCTGCGACAGGACGCCGGGGCCGGCGAGACCAGCGAAATGGCTGCAACGTGTAACAAACCTTGGCCCCTCCAGCGGGACGGGCTTGGGTGTGGACGGATGGACGTTTTCCGCCGCTGGTGCGGGCCGGCAGCCTGCGCTTGAGAGACCGTCTGTGGCCTGGCGGACGCCGTGGCGGCGGGCCAGAAGGAGCGTGACCAATTCACCGCGCAATTGGGACAGCTCACGCCAGCAGCTCTGGAAGGCCGCACGATGGTGGAGTTGGGGATCAACCGACCCGAGATCCTGCAAAAGCAACTCGATTGCGTCCATCTGGCGCTGGTGGATCAGGGGAGACGGGGACGGGGGAGGACAGGACTCCATGGGCGGGGAAGAAGGGGGTCAGGCCAAAACCCTAGACCGTGCGAATTTCCCTTCCGGAGAGGTGAAGAGTTTCCATGAAAAACGCAAGCTTGGTTCACAAGATTTGGTGATCTTCACTACCGATCCTCCCTCAATCATGGCCGACGGTCCCGCGTGCCGGCCGGGAGGAAAGCTTTCATCACCAAACCTTGCTGGCCGGTCGGCGCGGCCGCCGGAACGACCTGGACGGGCTAGAGAGGAGTCAGGACTTCCTGGTTGGTCTTCGGGAAGCCGTCACGTCATGGCCATGGCACGCTGGCACCACGGATTTCTCCGCACCGCACTTCTCAGCCTCGTTGCGGCTTGGCTTGTCGGCCCCTCCACCGCCCTGGCGACGCGGCGGCTCGATCCCGTCGCGACTGGCCTGGCGGACGGGCCGACGGAGACGCGGCCCAGCCGGACCCTCTCCGATCAAGCGCAGGAGCTGGAAGACCAGGCCGGAGCGCTCTACACCGCCGGCCGCTACGAGGACGCCCTCCAGGTCCAACGCGATTCCGTCGCCCGCCACCGGCGGCTGGTGGCTGGCGATCCCAGCCAGCGGCCACGGCTGGCGGCGTCATTGCACAACCTCGGGGTGGTGCTGATCCGGCTGGGACGCAAGAGCGAGGCGATCGCACCCACCGCCGAAGCGCTGGCGCTCCACCGCGAGGCGCCCGCCCCCCGGAGCGGGGAGGCCGCGTCCGGCCTGGAGCGCCCCCTGCGCAACCTGGTGCTGCTCTACTACGAATCCAACCGTCCCCAAGACGCCTTGCCCCTGGCGGATGAGCTCGTGGGCCTCCATCAGGGCGCGGCGGCGGCGGATCCCCGTACCCGGGGGGCCCTGATGGATGTGTTGAACCTGCGGGCCAGCCTGCTCGTCGCCCTCAATCGCTCCGGGGAGGCCCTCAGGGATCTGGAGACCGCCGTGGCCGTGGCGCGACAGCTCGCGGACCAGGCGCCCCAGGATCCTGTGCTGCGGCATGGGTTGGCGAGCTCCCTGCTCAACCTGAGCCAGGTGGCTGATCTGCTCGACCAGGTGGACCGGGCCATGCCACCGGCTCGGGAGGCGGAAGCGCTGCTGCAAGACCTGGCTCGCCTCTATCCCTCCCTCAGCGGCGACTGGGCCAAGGCCCTCAGCCGTTTGGGCCAGGCTCACGCGCGGCGGGGTGACCCCGTCCGGGCCCGCCCCCCCCTGGAGCAAGCGGTGGCCCTGCTGCGCGGCCTCGACCCGGCCGGCCCCTCCCGCAGCCTGAGCGTGGAGTTGGGGGGCTATCGCGATGATCTGGCCCTGGCCCTGGAACACCTGGCGGTCGTGAATCAGCGCCTGCAACGGACCGAGGAGGCGCGGGCTGCCGGGGAAGAGGCACTCCGCCTCTACACAGCCCTGGCCCGGGAGGATCGCCGTCATGAACAGGATGTGGAACGCACCCGCGCCTGGCTGACCACCTGGCCCGCCTTCACCCCCGCCCAGCGTTGACATCTTCCTCCATGCTTCACGCGCTCGCCTTTGTGCTCTGCCGAGACGATGACCTTCTGAGGGGGGCCAGCGACTGGCCCACCCTTCTTGAGGCCCAGCGGATGGGGTTGCGCAGTGGCACCCAGCTGCGCCTGTTTCGCCTGGTGGGGCAGGAGGCTCCAAGCGACACCCCGCTGCCCGCCGGGGTTCTCAAGGCCTCCGGTGAGTGTCCGACCCTCCTCCGAGGCGACGCGCAGTTGATCTGTGACGCCCTGGTGCCGCAGATCGATCCGCGCAGCCTCTGGCTGGGGGTGTACGGGCTGGAGGGCCGCCCGGAGGAGGGGCCTGATCGGCTGGCCGGTCCGGGGATGGTGGTGGAGGCTGTGACCTGTCTGGATTGCTATCCGCTGCAGGACGCCGCCAACGAAACCTGCTGGTTCTATCCCACGGACAACGGCCTTTACCTGGCGTGGGAAAACCGCCGTCGGATCCAGACCCTGCCCGGTCACCTGCCCGACCGACCGCCCCAGCCGACCCCCTATCCCTACGCCCATGGCGATGTGCATCTCCTCTGGTCGCTGATGGCGGATGATCACGCCCTCACCTGCGTCGGGCTGACCTGGCGCCGCCAGAGGATCGAATGGCCCCTGCTCGGGGAGGTCGCGGAGGAGCTGGCCACCTGGACGGAATTCCAGATCGATTCGATGGCCGAATCCAGCTACCAGGAGCTGCACAGCACGACCGTTTTCCCTGCGGATTGAGAGGGCGGCCGGCCTCAGCGCGGGCGCAGAAAGGCCAGCACCTCCTGATCCGTCATCTGGGCGAAATCGGCATACCAGAGGCCAACCGCCCGCAGGTCAGCCACCACCGCCAGGGCCTCCAGCCGCTCGACCAGCGGTTGCAGATCGCTCACAACCTCCCGATCCAGCACGGGAACAGCCAGGCTGAGGGAGGCGGGGTCGCAGCGGCTCAGGGAGAGAAGGGCGGCACGCACCGTCATGCCGGTGGCGATGCCGTCATCCACCACCACCAGGTGACGCTGGCGCAGGGTCTGGGGATCGGGATCGCCGAAGAGGGCCTGCCGGCGGGCCAGTTCCCGCTCCTCACGACCCAGCCAGCCGTGGCGCCGCGCCTGGTCTTCCCGATCCTGCGCCGCGCAGACGCCCCCGTCCCGCCAGACCACCACGCCCCCCGCCGCGATCGCTCCGATCGCCAGCTCTGGCCAGGCGGGATCCGCCACCTTCCGCACCGACCAGGTGGCCAGGGGCCAGCCCAAGACGTCAGCCATCGCCGCCGCCACCGGCACGCCGCCCCGGGGCAGGCCGAGGAGCAGGGTGCGGGCCTTCGGCTTGTCCCAGGACTGGAAGCGGCTGGCCAGCTCCGTGCCCGCGTCCGTCCGGTTGCGCCACAGGGGGGGAACGGGGGCCATGGGGGAGCGGCGCGGAGGGGCCGTGCATCAGTCTCGCGCCAGGCGATCGCCCCGGTTTCGGGCGAGAGAGCGTGCTTGAGGGGCGAAGGCTCAGCGTTTGAAGCGCGGATGGCCCGAGAAGAGATGAAGGAGGGTGTAGTTCAGAACGGGTGGCACAAGAACAAGGAAGGGGACGAAGATGCCCCGTGCCAGGGACCCCAGCCCGTAGGCCGCGAGAGCATTGAAGGCAAACAACAGGAGCACGCTGCGCTTTTTGAGCCTCTCACCCGCGAGACGATCCGCAAAGGTGAACTGCTGCTGCAGGGTTGTGGAGAGCAGGAAGGCGGTGACAAAAGCGAGCAGGTTGGCTGGACCGGTGGGCAGGTGCGCCAGGCGAAGAAGCAGAAACAAGACACCCAAATGAATGCCTGTCGCCGCAACACCGACCAAGCCGAATTTCAGCAGACGCTTGCCATGCTGACTCATGGAATCTGATCCACGCGCTTGATCAGATAGTTGGGTCGGCGCTTGCTTTCCACATAGGTGCGGCCCACATACTCACCGAGAATGCCAATACCGATCAGTTGCAGCCCACCAAGGAAGGTGACAGCAAAAAAGAGGGAGGCATAACCCGGTACATCGATGCCGTAGAGGATGACTCTGATCACCGCCATCAAGCCGACAATGAACGAGGCGATCGTCACCACAAGGCCAAGATAACTCCAGATCCGCAAGGGGGCTGTGGAGAAGGAGAAGATGCCATCCAGGGCGTAGTTCCAAAGCTTCCATTGGTTCCACTTGGTCAGGCCAGCTTTTCGGTGCGGGCGAGCAAAGGTGATGTTTTTTTGCTTGAATCCAACCCAGGCGAAGAACCCTTTGGAAAAGCGCACCCGCTCTTCGCAAGACAGGATGGCCTCAATGGCAATGCGATCGAGAAGTCGATAGTCGGAGGCATTGAATTGCACCTGCAGTTTGCTCAACCTCAAAAAGACGGAATAGAACGCATTCGAGCTGAGACGCTTGAAATAGGTGTCATTGGAGCGATCACTTCGCACCGCATTGACCACTTGGAAGCCCTGCCGCCACTCCTGGATCATCTGCGGAATCAAGGAGGGGGGGTCCTGCAAATCGGCATCGAGGATGATGCAGGCGTCTGCATCACAATGGTGCAAGCCGGCAAGAATGGCGGCTTCTTTGCCAAAATTGCGGCTGAGTTCAATGATTTTCCCCCCGCTCAGATCTGGTGAAGCGCGAATCAGGCGCTGAAAGACCGGGACGGTTTTGTCGGTGCTGCCATCGTCCACAACGACGAGTCGAAAAGCAATCGCGTCCGGGATCGACATCTTGACAGCCTGGATGGTCCCCGCGAGCTCTCGCAGGAGAAAGGGGGCTGAATCTTCTTCATTCAGGCAGGGAACCAGCAAATCAATCGTTTGAGATGTCATGGCCGATCACCGCTGGGTCTCCGCATGGATCAAAGCGCTCCTTCAATCCTGGTAAGGGGTGAGGGCGAAGGCCTGCCACAACAGGGTGGAGAGGCCGCAGAGCCAGACCAGGGGCAGAGCAATCCGACGTCGCTGAGAGAGTTCAAGCGCACTGGCCAGGGTGGCTGTGGTAACCACAGGCAAAACCTTTGCAATATACCGCATTCGCAAAAAGATCACTAGCCAGGATGGCAAAAGAATACAAGCGGCCGCAAGAAGAGCACCGATCAGGAGGAAGCGATTGTGCTGGACCATGCCGATCTGGCTGACAACCAGCAGGACGGGCACAAGCATGAACTTGAAAACCTTGAAGAGATTGGGCAGACTGCGAGCTGCCGAGACGCCGACATAGTCGAAATAGAGGTCTGGATGCTGGCGCAAGACCGCTCTAAACGATGGCGCATCACGAAACACCGTCTTGCGGATGAGGTCCCGGGCGTCTTCTTCCGAAGGCGGCACCGCTTGAAACTGATGCAACCGCATGAAATCGCCATAGGCGCTGAAGAACGCCGTGGAGCTGCGATCCGACGCCAAGGGGCTGCTGCCAGCCAACACAAAAGCGGGGGCCAAATAGGCGCCCGTGATCAGGGCCGTGAACAGAAGGGCGAGAACCGCCCTTGGCGAACCCAGATGACGCTCCCAGAAAAACCAGAGGAGGGCCAGAACGGACGCGCAGAGGATCAGTTCCACTTTGCAGAGCGCAAACGTGGCAAGAAAAAAGGCCGCCACGAGCTTGGGCCAGCGCCTGAGAACAGCGATAAAAAACAAATTCAAGAACACCGCAGAAACCACATCGCTGGAGGGCTCCAAGAGCTGATAGCCCGAAGTGGCGATGATCAAGAAGCCAAGAAGGCGCAGGGGAAAGGAGTTGGGAATGGCCGTTCGCAACAGGAAGAAACTGCTGGTGAGGCAAGCCAGCATGGCAAAAATCTTGAAGTGCCAGTTCAAGTTATCTGGCGATGTTGGAATAATCAGCTTGTAGATCCCCGCAAGCAAACTGGATGTAATACCTCCAGAATGCATTAGATTTGGGTATTGAAAGATCAGGCTTCCATCCTCGAATCGCAGGCGAAGATCGACTGTCCCTACAAAATGCTGATCCATATAGGGCTTCGGCACCACCCCACTTCCTTTGAAGATGATGAGGGTTGAAATCAGAAGGGCGCTGACAAGAATGGCCACTTCCAGGGTGTTCTGCCAACGCGGCAAAGACGGGACGGAATCACCCTTTCGCATGGACGTCGAAACCGTGGCGATTTATCTGATGAATTTTACAGCATCAGAAAATCTTATTCTTTGATCGAAATCTGTCGATTGGACGAGGCCACTGCCGCCTGATAGGCCGACGGGACAAGCACGAGAAACAGCAGCCACCACCCCAGAACACCAAGGAGGACGGGAAGGGCGAGCCAGAGAGGAAAGTCCAAACGCCCATAGGCATATCCATCCAGCAGGAGGGCGAGGGTGCCCGTCAAGAGGATGGACCAGGGCTGACACCAGCCTGGTTTTTGCTTCCAGAAAGAGGAAGCTGGCGGTGTCTGTGCCATGACCGCTTGCTTGTCGATGTCTTATTGGCTCGAAAGCGCGGCCGGCACATTGCTGGATCCAGGGACGTAGACCTTGTTGATCGTGGTCGCTTTCTTCAGCTGTTGCAACAGGGTGCTTTCAGCCGTGCGGTATTGCCCGTCTTTGCGGGTGCCCAGATCCTCAAGCTTCAGTGTCTTGAGTTCTTTTTCGGTGAACTTGACCGAAACATCGGGATCGATACCATGTTTGTGGATGTCTCGATTGCTGGGGGTGAGATATTTGGCGATCGTTACCGTCATGCCAGAGCCATCCGAAAGGCCCCGAACGGATTGGACCAGGCCCTTGCCGAAGGTCTTCTGGCCCACCAAGACGGCGCGTTTGTTGTCCTGAAGGGCGCCGGACAAGATTTCGCTGGCGCTGGCCGATCCTTCATTGACGAGGAGCACCAGAGGTTTGTTGGTGATCGCCCGGCCGGTGGCCCGCTTCACATCCTGAATGCCATCCCGGGTTTTGGTGGAGACAATGATGCCCTCGTTGAGAAGCTGGCGGGCGATGTCGACGCTCGCCACAAGAAGGCCACCGGGGTTGCTGCGCAGATCAAGCACATAGCCCTGCACCCCCTTGGCTTCCAGATCCTCCAGGGCAGCCCGCATGTCCTTCGCCGCATTGGCGTTGAACTGCTTGAGCCTGATATATCCCACCTTCACACCTTCCGGCGTGGTGTTCACCTGATGTTCCACCGCGTGGAGTTCAATGACTTCCCGCATCAGCGGCACATCGACCAGGGAACCCTTGCGCCGCAAGGTCAGTTTCACCGTGGTGCCCGCCTTGCCGCGGATGAGTTTCACCGCTTCCTCGGTGCTCATCCCCTTGGTGGCCTTGCCATCGATCGTGACAATCACGTCCTTGGGCTGCACGCCAGCCCTGGAGGCGGGAGAGCCATCGATCGGAGACACCACGACGAGCTCCTTGGTCTGCTTGTCGAGGCTCAGCTGGATGCCCACCCCGGAGAGCTCTCCGGAGGTGTCGATCTGCATTTCCTTGAACTCACGCGGATCAAGGAAGCGGGTGTAGGGGTCATCCAGGGTGCCGAGCATGCCGCGGATGGCCTCATAGGCCTGCTTGGGATTGCCGTAGCTGCGGGCGAGGAGCTCACGGCGAAGGGTTCGCCAGCGATCCGGGGTGTACTTGCCGGTGGTGTCGAGGTAGTCGCGGAAAACGATCTGCCAGGCCTGATCCATCACCTCCTTCGGACTGTCGGTGATGGTGAGGTTGGGAGTGGGGGCCATGACCATCTCCCGAGCCAGCACCGCCGTGGTGGCGCAAGCCCCGAGTCCGACAAGCGCTAAAAAAGTGGTGCGACCGCTCAGCATTTGAACTTCCCGTCAAACGAATGACATCTCCCCTCAACGTAGCGCCGAAACGTCCCGTACGAACAGGCATCAGGGATCAACCCAGCGGCCGTCCTCCTTGATCAGGGCAATCAGGGCCTCCACGCCTTCGATTTCGGGCACCCGACGGATTTCCTCCCTTCCCCGGTAAAGAGAGATGGTGCCGGGGGTCTTGCCGACGTAACCGTAGTCGGCATCAGCCAGTGCCCCGTGGCCAGTGCCGCTGCAGCCCCTCACGGCAAGGTCCCCGCCGGTGAGATGGGCGGTAGCGCCGCGAACCTTTTGCAGCACGTCCTCCAGGTTGAAGAGGGTGCGGCCACAGCTGGGGCAGGCCACGTACTCCACCATGGTCTTGCGCAGACCGAGAGCTTGAAGAATCGAGTAGCAGACAGGGATCTCCTTCTCCGGGGCCTCGGTGAGCGACACCCGGATCGTGTCACCGATGCCTTCGGCCAGCAGGGGCGCGATGCCGGCAGTGCTCTTGATTCGTCCGTAGTCCCCGTCTCCGGCCTCGGTGACCCCGAGGTGGAGGGGATAGGGGAAGCCCTCCGCGTCCATGCGGGCGGCCATCAGCCGGTAGGCGGCCATCATCACCGGAGCCCGAGCGGCCTTCATCGAGACGACGATGTTGTGAAAATCCAGCCGGTCGCAGATGCGGATGAATTCCAGAGCGCTTTCCACCATGCCCAGGGGCGTGTCGCCGTAGGTGAAGAGCATGCGCTCGGCAAGGGAACCGTGGTTGACGCCGATGCGCAGAGCCTTGTCCTGGGCCTTCAGCAGGCGCACCAGGGGTTCAAAGGTGGCCTGGATGCGCTCGCCGATGGCGGCGACCTCCTCCGGGCTGAAGTCCGTGCGGTTTGGGTCGGGTTTGTCAAACACAAACAGGCCCGGATTGATGCGCACTTTGTCCACATGCTCGGCCACCTCCAGGGCGATCTTCATGCCGTTGTGGTGCACGTCCGCCACCAGGGGCACCGGGCGGTAGGTGGCTTCCAGCCGCTGGCGGATCTCTTTCACGGCCTTGGCGTGGGCAAGGGAGGGCACGGTGAGCCGCACGATTTCGCAGCCGGCCTCATGGAGGCGGCGAATGCCGGCGGTGGCCCCCTCCACGTCCAGGGTGTCTTCATTGATCATCGACTGCACCACCACCGGGTGCTTGCTGCCGATCCAGATGTCGCCAACGCGCACGCTGCGAGTGGGGCGGCGGTGGATGACGGTGTCGAAGCGGGGGTCGGTGAGCGAATCGGGGGCCGCGGCGCTTCCTGCGGGGGCGGCAGCGGCGGGCTGGGTCGGTGCGGCGGTCATCGCAGGGCGCGGGGGCGCAGGGGCTGGGGGGCTTGGCCAAAGCCTGTCACAGCGGGCGGGGAACTGGCGAGGACATGGGCCGTCCCACTCCGCGGCCGCCATCAGGGATGGCTTTGCGCTGGGTGTGGTCCTGGCGCTGCGCGAAACAGATCTGCCTCTGCGAAGCCTTCCAACCGCTTCCCCCTAGACCCTGGAGCAGGTCCTGAATCCAGCCACGCTGTGCGACACCCGCGGCGACTGGTCAGATGCGGTGGTCTGAGCGGGACGACACGCTTGGCGGAGCTCATCCCCCCCCAACCGAACCGCCGTGCCGTAGCCCACCAAGGTGCGATCAGTGGTGAGCAGCAAGAGCCCTGCCTGCACGGCAAGGGCCACCAGGAGGCGGTCGAAGACGCTGCGTGAGCACATGCTCGGCCTCGATCGGCAGCTCCTGGAAGCCCTCCCGCAGCAGGCCCCTACGCAGGTCAGCAGGATCAACCTGGCAATTTTTTCCACCCGAGGGAGGACTTGATGGTGGCTTCCAAGAGGGTCACCGCGCTGTAACGAATCTCGTTGCGTCGTTCCACCAGTTGTGACGTCGGAGCGCTGGACAGCTTTATTGGCGTACGGGCGGCCCAAATCAGCAGCTGGATAGCCAGCAAAAGGCCCCTTATGTCCGCTTCGGGCGAAACACCGCGTTGATTGCGAACATGGTGTTGATCTCCGCCTTGAAGTCGCGCTTGACATCGGCCTCCACCTGGGCGGTGCCGTCCAGACAGCCAAGTCGCCGGGGCGGCGCACCAGACATGAAGAGAAGCGGACAGATGCTGAAAAAAAGCCATAAGACATAGTGTCGATCTGAGCCGTACAACGCCTGCGGCTCTCTAGATGAATTTATGCGAGATAGAGAGCAATCGACGGATGTTTATCACTAATGGCAAGCCGGAGTCGGCCAGGAAGATTGCCTCACCATTCACCAAAGTGGAGAAGCGGCCGGTGGCTATTCGGCTCTCGATACCTCGCTTGCGGCCTTGCCGATACCCCTGTACCTCACGATCTGAGCAGGCACGAATAATCCAAGCCAGCTTGGTGGATCTCCTTGGGATCATTGGAGACGGCTTGATAGGGATTAAAGACGACATCAAACTAATGACAGATGCTCATGATTCGCCTGGCCTTTCCGATGTGAATACTGTCGCTTATTGCAGCCTAGTAAACGAAAAAGACCGGAAGATTAATGCTCTCGATGCACTGATTCCAGGATGGAAGGAAGGTTCACTTGAAAGATCGATTGTCGTGTTTGGCGTGCGACTGTTGTGCGCAGACGCTATGTGGGGTATTTAGTCGCCCACTTCAAGCTACCGTGCGCTGACTTGTGGAGCATGAACGTCTGTTGTTGTTCCTCATCTCCATCAGGTTGATGATATGGTGGAGCAACAACGTTCCCACCACGACGACGCCGGCAATCGCCACTGTGCGCCCCGGCGCTTCGGAGAGCCACATCCATACCCATAGCGGGCCGAATACCGCCTCCAAGAGCATCAGCAAGCCGACCTCACCGGCCTGTAAATGTTTGGGACCGATCATGATGAGTGTGAACCCAAGCGGCACTACGACCACACCCATCAACAAGAGCGGCAAGAGATCCTGGGGTGCGGGGATGAGTGTCGGAGTGAGCGGGAGCCAACCCACTGCCAGCAGCACTCCTGACACGGCCAGAAAGGGACTCGAATCTCCCGGGGTGGACCGCGTCAGAACGATGTTCGCTGCGATGCAAAGCGCCATGCCGAGGGCATAGACATTACCGAGTGTTGCGCCGAAGGCTTGGGCATCGCTCACAAAGATCAGACCGATACCGAGCAGGACGATGAGGAGGACAACCATCGTCCGCCGCGTCGGCCGCTCCTTCAGCGTGAAAAATCCCAAGAAGGCGGCCAGGGCCGGAGCGACGCCGATGATCACGAGGGTATTGGTCACCGAAGAAACCGAGCGGATCGAATGCACGAAGAGACTCGAGCTGACGGCAAAAAGGAGCGCCGAGGCCAGCCCCGCTGGCCCGATCCCAAGGAAGGCCCGAACGACGCCTCCGCGGTGCCGCAACAGGCAGATGGCTGTGACCATCGTGAACATCAGCAGACCACGCCAAAACAGGATCGTGCTCGTCGCCGACTGAAGCTGCCGCACCAGGAGGCTGTCTGGGCTCAGGATCAAGACGCCGGCCGAGGTGGCGCTGAACCCAAGCCAATAATTCCGCCATCTCTGCCTTGTTCGATTCATGATCAAAGAACCTCTTGCAGAGCTTGGTCTCCCCATCGAATGTTCCAACCTTCATCACGCTTAAAATGAACTGTACACGAGTAGATGCACCGCTACGAGCGCCATTCCCTTCTCGTCACCTCCAACGAGCCATTCAGCGAGTGGCAGAGCGTCTTCTCCCGCAGCAACATGACGGTGACGGCGGTGGATCACAGCACGAGCATCCCGATCAATGGCGCGAGCTACTGCCGCAAAAAAGCAGAGCGCCATGGTCGCGAGGGAACCAACGGCTGGGGGGACCCGATGAACTGGTGTCGATGACGAACCCAGCGGCAACGTAGTTGACACGGAACAAAAAGTGGCGGAGCTGCTTAGGTAATTCGCGATGCAACCGGTAGTGCGCTCAGCAGCCTCAGCCATTTTTTGATAGACAAAAAGAACGAATAAACAGCTCTCATGCCTTCTTTTCAAACGAGATGGGCGGAGATATAAACTATATCTAAATCCCAGCCTGCCAAATGCTTTCCTTGAATGTCAGGCAAGGAGCTTGAAGTGGGGAAGCGGAGAGTTGATGGTGGCTCGTCCAATATAAGAGTTTGTTTACCGATGTCATGCTCATCGCATAGATCACCCGTTAGAAACCCGAGACGTTTGGCGATCCCCGATGAGATCCTGGAACCGATTTGCTCGCCGTCATGGTATGCAAAGGTTAAATCATTAATCTATAACGAAACAGATATTTTGCGAGAGCCTATCTGACGCTTCACCCACCATCCGATGAACTGAACAGCAGCCTACACCCTCTTTCCCATGTCTGGGGGCCGAGCCTCGTCGGCTGCTGGGGGTGTCGCAGGTTGATGCTCTTGGGCTCAGACGCATTATTTTCAAGCCACTCGGCCATAACGCATAGTGTCAAGATGTGATCATTTGACATCGCATCTTCAGCAGAGTTGTCATCGGAGAAAGCGCCAGGCAGCTCAGGGATTTCTCCAATCCAGCATCCATCAACGTCTAACTGGCGCCTCAAGCAGACGTTCATGGCCTATGAAGAACCATGACGACCTTGGCAAGACCTCAGTGGAAGAGGGTCAGTGTTAACGCTTACTTGCGCCGCTCAATGACGATAAACTGAAGGTATTTGAGACCTGGGTTTTTTTCTGGCGCGACAAGAATCTCTCTGACAAAAAATTTGCCTTTCCCCCATTTTGTGATGAGATAAGGCATGATCTCGATTTCAGCGCCGAAGGGATCCATCTCATTGGCGCCTTCTGGGGCGTGCAAGTTGCTGTGTTCTAAAATGCATATTCCACCAATTTTTAGTGAGTCTATCCAGGTGTTGAGACAAGCCTCTGGGTTAAAGCTGTGGTCGAATGAATTACTGTAAATAAAATCCGCTTTTCTAAGCCAGTCAGGGTTTGGCTTATGAAAGTCCCATTGGATCGTGTATGGAAACTGAGAAGCAGAATCGGAAATTTCTGTTCCGATAACCTCGCAATTCAGATATTCACGAAACCACTTTTGCTCATTGCCCCGACGGGTTCCATGACAAAGGCCAAATAAAATAGGCTGGCTTGATTTCTTCAAATAATCAGAAAGAAATTTGATGTTTCCTTCTAGCACCCAATTGCACTCTAATTTTTGGAGGTTAGCCGCTTGTTGAACTGCTTTATATCTCTCGTAGTCGAAAGAGCCATCATCCTTTCGGAATTCAACCAGCTTAAACCCAGTAGATGACGTTGGATTGGTTTGGACTGATCGAACTTCATACCCAAATTTGTTGATGATGTTATTGATCAACTTTTTCATGAAAGAATCTTTTCGCTCGCATAACTATCCGAGCGGCAAGGGAAAACGTCAACCTTTGTTTTTGTTTTGCAATGTAATTACATTTACCCTGTTCAATGAGTGGGATTCGCGGGAGAGAAATTGCGGAGACCGTTTCAAGGCTGCCCAATGCAAATGTCTTTACTTTTTAATCTCTCAGCTGAACGGAGCCCGGGCCGAACCGGTTCGGCACGGGCGTAAGCAGCACCACTTTTGCGGTTTGCGGAATCGGTCTGTGTTGCCAGGCCTGGGCCTCTGCCCCAAATACAATCTATTTATGACATATCTTGCCCGATAGACTCTACTCTTTTGGTTCAGGGCTGCACTTGATTCTCTTGCCTATTCTCTTCGTTGGGGCGATCCACCGGGGAAGGGCGAAAGTCTCTGGCCCAGGCTCACGCTCTGCGCTTGGCCCTCCTTCCAGAATCAACAACACAGGTCTTCAAGAGCCCCGGGTCAGGCTCTCGAGCCGGAGTGGCGCCAGGGCCGGTTCCAAAGGGTGAGCCAGGGCTGGGTCTGCGGTGGGAAGGGGACTCGGCGAGCGCTAAGGTCAAGTGTGGGGCCTTTGGAGTCGCTTCCCGGGGACATCCGATCAGCAGCCCCATCCTCTGATCGGATCCGACTCCTGAGGCCTCGACCCATCGAGGAGCGGACCATTCTGTGGTTCGGCTCTTTTTGTGCCTCCCCGCCGCTAAAACAGACCTCAGTCGCCCACCCCGCCGTTGGGGCATCTCACCACCCGTCGGCGCACCCTGCAATGGCTCCTGGGCGCCGTGCCGACCGGAGCCTTCCTGGTGGCCCAAGGGGCCCGTGCCTCCAGCCCGCGTCCCACCGTGCGGGTGCTCATGCCCGCCCCCTTCGCCGATGCCACCGCCGACGCCGTGCGGCGCTTCAACGCCGGGCCCGCTCCCTGGCAAATCGCCGTCAGCCGCGGTCCCCTCGACACCGAAGCCCTCTCCGATCTGGCGAGCAGCAGCCTTCTCCTCGGCGACACCCCCTTTGATTTGCTGCTGATGGACATCAGCTGGACGGCCCGCTATGCCGCCGCTGGTTGGTTGCAGCCCCTCGAACCGCTGCTGGGCGATGACGCCCTGGCCGGGATGGTGCCCGCGGCCCGCCTCGGCAATGCCTTCGGCGGCCACCTCTGGCGCATGCCCCTCTCCGGCGATACTGCCCTCCTCTACTGGCGCACCGATCTCCTCCCCCGGCCCCCCCGCGATCTGCGGGAGCTGGAGGCCATGGCCCGGGAGCTGCAGGGGCGGGGTCGCGTGCGCTGGGGGTACGCGGGGCTGGGGCGGCAATACGAGGGGTTGAGCTGTGTGGTGCTGGAGGTGTTGCACGCCTTCGGTGGCCGCTGGTGGGATGGGACCGGCGGGCGCACGGAGCTGGCTGGCCCCGCGGCCCGGGAGGCCATCACCTGGCTAGCGGATCTGGTGCGCGGGGGCGTCAGCCCGCAGGGTGTGGCGAATTTCGCCGAAAACGATGCCTTGCAGCTCTTCAGCGCCGGCGAGGCCGCCTTTCTGCGCAACTGGCCCTACGCCTGGAGCCTGCTGGCCAACACCCCGGGTCCCGTGCGGGGGAAGGTGGGCGTGACCCCCCTGCCGGGGGCGCCGGGCTTCCCGGGGGGCGGCACCCTTGGCACCTGGGGGTTTTCCCTGCTGGCGGGCAGTCCGCAGCCGCAGGCGGCGGCGGCGGTGATCCGTTGGTTCACAGGGCCCGAGATGCAGCGCGAGCTTCTGCGCACCCAGGGGTATGCCCCCACCTGGCGCGCTCTCTACGACGACCCCGACCTTGCGTCCCGCCACCCCCTCCTCACCGTCCAACACCAGGCCCTCGACACGGCCCTGGTGCGTCCCCTCACCCCCCTCTACGCCCAGCTCAGCGATGTGTTGCAGCGGCAGGTCAACGGGCTGCTCACCTCCAGCGAGGCGCCGGCCGCCGCCCTCGCCCGGGTCCAGGGGCAGAGTGAGCAGATTCTTCGCGCCATGGGCGCCGCCGCCGCCTGATGGCCATCTCCACCGCCCTGCTGCTGATGGCCCCGGCGCTGGCCCTTCTGGCGCTGATCTTCCTCTGGCCCTGGCTGCACTACGGCTGGCTGAGCGTCCATGCGAGTTCTCTGCTCACGGGCCTGCGCGTCGTGCCCAACGGCGGCGCCAACTGGCCTCGCCTCCTGCACGATCCGCGCTTTTGGCAGGACGCTCTTCAGACCCTGCGGTTTGCGGCGGTCTCCGTGGCCCTGGAGCTGGCCCTGGGTCTGGCCATCGCCCTCCTGCTCCATCGGCCCTCCCGCTGGCGCGGCCTGCTGCGAGCCTTGGTGCTCCTCCCCTGGGCCCTTCCCGGCCCGGTGATGGCCCTCGGCTGGCGCTGGATCCTCAATGATCCCCATGGGCCGATCAACGCCCTGATCCAGAGCCTCGGCGGCCGCTCCCAGCCCTTTCTCGCCAGCCCCGCCACCACCTGGCTGTTCACCGTGCTGGCGGATGTGTGGAAGACCACGCCCTTTGTGGCGATCCTTCTGCTCGCTGGCCTCCAGGCCATCCCCCGCGATCTGGAGGAGGCCCTGCGGCTGGAGGGGGGCGGCTCCTGGACCCTCCTGCGGCGCCTGCAATGGCCCCTCCTCGCCCCTTTTGTCGGTCTGGCGGTGCTGTTTCGCCTGGCCCAGGCCGTCGGTGTGTTTGATCTGGTGCAACTCCTCACCGGCGGCGGACCGGCCGGCAGCACGGAAACCCTTGCCCTCTACGCCTACCTCCAGGCCATGCGCTTCCTCGACTTCGGCTACAGCGCCACCGTGATGCTCGCCTCCTTCGCCCTGATCCTCCTGGTGGCCCTCCTCTGGCTGGGACGCGAGCGCTGGCGGGGGGCCTGGCGATGATGCGCGCCGTCCTGCTGGCCTGGAGCCTCGGCCCCCTGCTCTGGCAACTGCGCACCTCTTTCCTGGTCGGTGAGGTGCTGGTGGGGGGCGTCCTGCCCGCCGGCGTGTCGCCCTGGACCCTGGCCAACTACCGCCTCGTGCTCGACGGGGATCCCTCCCTGGCGCGGGTGCTGTTCAATTCCGCCTTGCTGGGTGCCGTCACCACCGCCCTCACCCTCTCGCTGGCCCTGCCCTGTGCCTTCGGGCTCCAACACCTGCAAAGCCGTCTGCGCCCTCTGATCAGTGGCGCTCTGCTGGGAGCAGCGCTCTTCCCGACGGTGTTGCTCTTTCTGTCCCTGCTTCAGCTGGCGCGCTGGCTGGGGTGGGCCAACCATCTCCTGGCCCTCGCCCTGCCTTACACGGCCCTCTCCCTGCCACTGGCCATCCTCCTGTTGCGGGCGGCCATCGCCGACCTGCCGCCCGAGCTGGAGGACGCCGCTCGCCTGGATGGCCTCAACGCGCCGCAGCGGTTGCGCCGCATCGTGGCGCCCCTCCTCGGTCCCGCCCTGGCCAGCACCGGCCTGTTGGTGTTCCTCGCCAGCTGGAACGAATACCCCATCGCCCTCACCTGGCTCTCCCGCTCCGACCTCCTCACCCTCCCGGCCGCCATGGGCCGCATCGCCTCCTCCTCCGTGTTCACCATTCCCTACGGACCCTTCGCGGCGGCCACCGTGCTCGGCAGCCTCCCCCTCCTGCTCCTGGTGCTCCTCTTCCAGCGCTGGATCATCACGGGCCTCACCCGGGGGGCCGTGAAGGGATGAAGGGCCTGTGGCTGGAGGGGGTGTCGCGGCAGGTGGGGAGTCGCACGCTGCTGGAGCGGCTGGATCTACGGGTGGGGGAGGGGGAATGCGTCGCCCTGCTGGGGCCGAGCGGCTGCGGCAAGACCACCACCCTGCGGGTGGTGGCGGGACTCGATCCCCTCTCCGCCGGGCGCCTCTGGCTGGATGGGGAGGATATCAGCCGTCTGGATCCGGGCCGGCGGCGGGTGGGGATGGTGTTCCAGAGCTATGCCCTCTATCCCCACCTCAGCGTGGCGGACAACCTCACCCTCGGCCTGAAGGTGCGCGGGGTGGCGGCCGAAGAACGGGAGGAGCGGCTGACGCGCATCCTTGCCCTCCTCCAGCTGCATGAGCTGCGTCAGCGGCGCCCCGCCCAGCTCTCCGGCGGCCAGCGGCAACGGGTGGCCCTCGGCCGAGCCCTGCTCCGCGAGCCCCGCCTGATGCTTCTCGATGAACCGATGAGCAACCTCGATGCCCAGCTGCGGGAGGACCTGCGGCCGGAACTGCGTCGCCTCCTCAGCGGTGCGGGACACCCCGTGCTCTACGTCACCCACGACCAGCAGGAGGCCATGGGCCTGGCGGATCGGATCGCCGTGCTGGATCAGGGTCGCCTCCAGCAGGTGGGTGTGCCGAGGGACCTTCACCACGACCCCGCCAATCGTTTTGTGGCCACCTTTCTGGGTCGCCCCGCCATCAACCTCTTCCCCCCCCTGGAGGACCGTCAGCTGGCCGTGCGCCCCGAACACCTGCAACCTGTTGCGACGGGCGGCCTGCCGGTTCGGGTGGTCCGGGCCGAGTGGAGCGGCAGTCAGCAGGTGTTGTGGCTGGACGGGGCCGCGGGAGTGCTGCGCATGCTCTGGCCCGCGGAGGCGCCGCCACCGGAGCGGCTGGAGGTGGCCTGGGATCCGGAAGCCGCCCTGGCCTTCGAGGCCAGCGGCGGCGCTCGCCTCCGCCCCTGTGAACCGGCCTGGACGCGTGATTTGATAAGGTTTCTCCAGCAATGAATGCGGCAAGAGTCATGTCACGCGTATGTGAGCTCACCGGCCAGCGGGCCAATAACGGCATGGCCGTCAGCCACTCCCATGTGCGCACCAAGAAGCTGCAGCAGGTCAACCTGCAGAAGCGGCGTCTCTGGTGGGCCGAAGGCCAGCGGTTCGTCACCTTGCGCGTCTCCACCCGCACCCTCAAAACCATCCAGAAGCGCGGCCTCGGCCCCTACGCCAAGGAGCTCGGCATCAACCTCGCCCGTCTCTGACGACCGGCTGGCCTGGCCCCTTCTTTCTGCAACGGGTCCCTTCACCCGCAGATCGTTCGTGGGTTATCTGTCGCGTGCCTCTCCACTGGTCGGGGAGGCTTTGTTGTTGGCGGAAGCCTGTCCCCTGTCAGGCTGATCACCCGAACGCCCTGGCCACCTTTCGATCGCTGATGCATCGCCGCTCCTTCCTGCGCTGGCTCCCCTCCTCTCTGCTCGCGAGCGGGTGTGTCGTTGATGCGCTCCTCACCGCCGCGCCCGCTCGCGCCCTGGGGGGGGACGGTCCCCTTCCCGGTGATCCGGCCCCTCCGTTTCGTCTTGCCGGTGTGGCTCCAGCGGCGAACGGCGCTGAACCGGAATCGGTGACGCTCTCCTTGGCGGATTTCAGGGAGCGCTGGCTTGTCCTCTACTTTTACCCGCGCGACTTCACCCCGGGCTGCACCCTTGAAGCCCGCGGTTTCCAGAAGGATCTGACCACCTTCCACCAGCGCCAGGCCGAGGTGGTGGGCGTCAGCACCGACACCCTCGACAGCCACGGCTCCTTCTGCGGGACGGAAGGCCTGGCCTACCCACTCCTCTCCGATCCCCAAGGCGAGATGATTCGCCGCTATGGCTCCTGGCTCGCTCCCTCCGCCCTGCGGCATACCTTTTTGATCGACCCTGAGGGCACGGTCCGCGCCCGCTGGCTGGGTGTGCGTCCCCTCGGCCACAGCCAGGAGGTGCTCGCCACCCTGAAGGAGCTGCAGGCGGTCTGAAAGAGGAGGGCCTCAGGCGGGACACTGCAGCACCTGGCGCAGCGCCTGCCCATGCACCGCCGTGCCTGCGCGAAGGGCCGCGATCCTCTCCAGGTCCGGGGGCTGATCCACTTGACGCCGCCACTGCTCCGCCATGTCGGAACCGGCCGGCGCCCGCAGATCCTGCAGGGGACAGCCGATCGCACGGGCGGCGGCGGCGACTTTCGGGTCGTAACTCAGGGCCGCGACGGGGCTGCCCGCCAGGGCCGCCAGGATCAGCCCATGCAGACGCATCGCCAACACCAGACCCGCCTGGCCAAAACAGGCCACGGCATCGGCGGGATCCTCCACGGTCACCTCCCGACTGCGCGCGGCCACGCTTCGGGGCATCAGATCCGCCTGGTGCAGAAGCTGCAGCAGACCCCGATCCTGCCCCTGATGGAACGGAAGC
>JBKDSZ010000132.1:0-3414 GCA_046340375.1 Cyanobacteriota bacterium
GTCGCCGGTGTACAGGGGCATGGTGGGGACGGGGGGAGAGCTCAGGCGATGGAGGTTTGTCGGGGGTTGTGGTCAGGTCCGCAAGCCAGGGCGCGTGGGCGCACCGCTGCACATGCGGCCATCAAGCGATGAACACATCCAACCGATGCGGAATGTTTTGCATGTGACATCAATTTCCAAGTTGTTCATTTTAGGGTCAACAAGACGCGAAATCAGCCCTGCAATTCCCCCATTACTGATAACTGCTGCTTATCTGTAGCTGCAATGTGTCGGCTCTCAACAGCGAGCGTCCGCTTCCGAGCCACAAACAACGGCTCAGGCCCTGAAGGGCCACCTCCCACGCGGCAGGACCCTATGCCCGCTGCCAACGGATCCATCCCCAGCTCCCTAAACCCCACACCACATGTGGTGTGCCCCGACCCAGCCCGGCCGACCCCCAAACTGGGCCCAGGCCTGAACGGGATGCCATGCGCTGGTTGAGCAACGTGTGTCTGCCTCGGGGGACGCCCTGCACCCATCGCCGCAACCAGCGCTGGCGGGTCGCGCTTGATGACGCAGGCCACCTCCTCCATCTGGAACCGATCGGCCTCGGCAGCGCCGCCGCCGGCGACGACTGGGGCGGCGACTGGCTCAGCCCGATGGGAGTGGATCTGCAGATCAACGGCGGCCTCGGCCTACCCTTCCCGGAGCTGCGCGAGGCGGATCTCCCGCGCCTGGAGGAGCTGCTCGCCCTGCTCTGGCGCGATGGGGTGGAGGCCATCGCCCCCACCTTCGTCACCTGTGGCCTCGCCCCCTTGCGCGAGGCCCTCAGCGTGCTGGCCAGGGCCCGCGCCAGCGCCAAGCCCGGCCTTTGCCGCCTGCTGGGCGCCCACCTGGAGGGTCCCTTCCTCGCCCCCGAACGCCGGGGCGCCCACCCCGAAGCGCATCTCCGCCCTCCCAGCCTCGCAGCCTTGGCAGACCGCCTGGAGGGATTCACCTGCGGTCCGGGGGGGGACGTGGCCCTGCTGACCCTGGCACCGGAGCTGGAGGGCGCCGAGGACGTGATCCAGGCCCTGCGCCAGCGGCAGGTGGTGGTCTGCCTGGGCCACAGCGGGGCGTCGGAGGAGCAGGCGGAGGCGGCTTTCGCGGCTGGCGTGGCCATGGTCACCCACGCCTTCAACGCCATGCCGGGCCTCCACCACCGCGCCCCCGGTCCCCTGGGCGCCGCCCTTCGGCGGGGCGATGTGGCCTTGGGGCTGATCGCCGACGGCGTTCACGTGGCCCCCGCGATGGCGGTGCTGCTCCAGCGTCTGGCGCCGACGACCACCGTCCTCGTCAGCGATGCCCTCGCCCCCTATGGCCTCGGGGAAGGGGAGCACCGCTGGGATGAACGGCTGCTGCTGGTGCAAGACGGCAGCTGTCGCCTGGAGGACGGCACCCTGGCGGGCACCACCCTGCCGCTGCTGGAGGGGGCGATCCGTCTCGCGCGCTGGGGGGTGCCGCCGGACCAGGCCATCGCCGGCGCCACCCTCCACCCCCGCCGGGTGCTGGGCGACCATCGCCCCCTGGAGGCGCTGCTGGTGGGCCGTCCCCTGGCCTCCTGTCTGCGTTGGCGCACGGAGGAGGAGGAGCTGTTCTGGGAACCGGCGAGCTGACGCGCCCGATGGCCTCCATCCCCCGGTCCGGCCCGCCCTCCCTGCCTAAGAGCCGCCCTCCAACGTCGTCTCCACCCCATGCCCTCCGACCCTCAGCAGGCCACGCCGGCCCCCTGCGCCAAGACGGCGGAGAAGGAGGTGGTGCGCGCCTACTTTGAAAGCACGGGCTTTGAGCGCTGGAATCGCATCTATAGCGACAGCGCTGAGGTGAACAATGTTCAGCGCAACATCCGCGTCGGCCATCAGAAAACCGTCGATGCCGTGCTGGCCTGGCTGGCGGAGCGGGGCGATCTGGAGCAGCGGAGTTTCTGCGACGCCGGCTGTGGCGTGGGCAGCCTCAGCCTTCCCCTGGCGCGGCTGGGCGCCGGCTCGGTGCTCGCCTCCGACCTGTCCGCCGCCAGGGTGGCGGAAGCCCGGCGGCGGGCGGAGGAGGAGGGCTTGGCGGGGGAGCAGCTGCGCTTTGCCGTCTCCGATCTGGAGAGCCTCAGCGGCCGTTTCGACACCGTGATCTGCCTCGACGTCTTCATCCACTATCCCCAGGCGGCGGCGGAGGAGATGGTGCGCCATCTGGCGTCCCTCGCCGAACGACAGCTCATCGTCAGCTTCGCGCCCTACACCCCCCTGCTGGCGGTGCTCAAGGGCATTGGCCAGCTCTTCCCCGGCCCCAGCAAGACCACCCGTGCCTATCAGCTCAAGGAGGAGGGCATCGTGGCTGCCGCCGCCGAAGCCGGCTTTGCGCCGGTGCATCGCAGCCTCAACAAGGCCCCCTTCTACTTCTCCCGCCTGGTGGCCTTCGAGCGCCGCTGATGTCGGCCGCCCGCGATTCCTCAGGGTCGGGTCACGGTCACCAGACCGCTGTCCAGGTCGTAGCAGGCCCCGACGATGCGCAAGCGGCCGGCGGCCACGGCCTCGCTGAGGATCGGCGAGTGGCGCAGCCGCACCACCATCCGCTCGATCTGCGCCCGAACCGCCTCCAGCCAGCCATCCCCGCCCAGGAGTCGCCCCTGATGCACGGCCGGCGCCAGCTCCTCCACCAGATACTCCATTTCAGCCTCCGCCGGCGCGGCCTTGGCCAGGGCCTCGATGGCCACCTTGAGGGCGCCGCAGCGCTCATGCCCCAACACCACGATCAAGGGCACCTGGCATTCGGCGACGGCGAACTCAAGACTCCCCAACACGGCCTTGTCGATCACCTGGCCCGCCGTGCGAATCACCATCAGATCCCCCAGACCCTGATCAAAGATCAGTTCCGGCGGCACCCTGGAATCCACACAGCTGAAAATCGCCGCGAAGGGATGCTGGGCGGCGGCCACGTCCACCCGGCGCCGGGGTGATTCATCCAGCTTGGAGCGATTGGCGACGTAGCGCTGGTTGCCCTCCAGCAACCGCTGCAGGCTGTCGTGCGGCATGGCGTGGCTGAGGACTGGACAAACTGTAGGAACCGGGCGCGGCCTGCTCCGTTTCCTTCGCCCCCCAGTCCTCCGCCGTGCACCGACGCCATCAGCGGCTCCGCCAGCGCGTCAGCTCTCCACCCTCAGCGCTTCACCTTCAGCGCTTCACCAACGCCACCAGCCGCTCCGCCACCCGCTGATCCGCGTCGCGCACCGCCAGCCGCTCCATCCCCGCCCGCAGGGTGAGCAGGGGATCGACACCGCCGCTGGCGCCCCGCAACCGGGGGCCCAGCAGCCGCCAGACGGCCTGCTCCAGGGCCGGATCCTCCGGACCGTGCTGCCAGACGATCACGGCGGCGCCCACGGCGGCGGCGGCGGCGGCGTTCGCC
>JBKDSZ010000133.1:0-8935 GCA_046340375.1 Cyanobacteriota bacterium
GCGGTTCGAGCAGCTGGCCGAGCTGCCGGTTCACGTGCCGCCGCAGCAGGAGTGGCAGCAGGTGGGCTGGGGCTCCAGCGGCCCCACCTACGCCCATGAGCGTGAGGCGGATTCACGCCAGTGGACCGTGAAGCTGGGCCTACAGGACGTGGCCACGGCGATGGGCGATGTCGATGCCTACATCGCCCAGTACACCCCCGAGCAACAGCGCTTCCCGCGCATCGCCACCGGCATCGCCCGGCGGCTGCTGGCGGTTGGGCGGCCGGACGACGCGCTGGCATTCCTCACCCGTGCCACGCCCGACCGCAGCCGCTGGCCGGAGATGGCGTGGGAGGACACCCACATCGACACCCTGGAAGCCCTGGCCCGGCGGGACGAGGCCCAGGCCGCCCGCTGGTGCTTGTTCACCCGCTGCCTTCGCGAGGATGTGCTGCAGGACTACCTGGATCGCTTGCCGGCCTTTGAGGATGGGCCTGCGGAGCAGCGGGCGATCGAGCAGGCTCTGGCCCATCCTTCGGTGGATCAGGCGCTGAGCTTCCTGATCCATTGGCCCTCCAGCCTCGCCAGGGCCTCCGAGCTCGTGCTCAAGCGCCGCAGCCAGCTGGATGGAGACAACTACACCCTGCTGGGGGCCGCCGCCGAGAAGTTGAGCCAGGCGCATCCACTGGCGGCGACCATCGCCCTGCGAGCGATGGTGGACTTCACCCTGGCCAATGCCCGCTCCAGCCGCTATGGCCATGCCGCCCACCATCTGCAGAGCTGCGAGCGGCTCAGCCGGAACATCGCCGACTGGGGAGAGATCCCCAGCCACGACGCCTACCTCGCCGGGATCCGCCAGAACCATGCCCGCAAAAGCGGCTTCTGGAAGCGGATGGAGGAGCTGGGGATGCCGCAAAAAGGCTGATGGCTGACGACGGCACGAGCACGGTGATGACTGTTGCGGCGGTTGCCCTCCGGGTTGTGGCGGAGTGGCCAGTCGGTCAGGTCGGCAACGCCTCGGATGCACAGGCATCAGCAGGATCCCTGCAACGATCCAGCCTTTCTGCCAGCAAGACCTTGATGATCGACTGGCGCGTCACCCCCGGGCGTGGGGCTTCCAGGTCGAGCTGTTCGACCATCCAGATCGGGACATCAACGTTGACGCGCCTCTGCACCAGCCGGGGGCGGCGGACGGAGATCAGACGGATGACCTGCGGTCGGCAGGTGATCACGGTGGTCCAAAGCAGCGTCCCATGGATCGGGCAACTGCAGATGGAGCTGGAGTGGCTCCAAAAAATCTCAGCCGCTCTGATCCATGGCCCGCATCAACCCCCTTGGTCAACGCTTGGCATCCACTACTTGTTACCAGGACCTTTCAACCGTGAAAGCCAACCAGCAAATCCGCTTCCGCCAGGTCAGCTGTCCGTTCGAGGGCAAGCGCCAGATCCCTCTCTCCGCATCGGTTCAGGAGACAAAACAGAGCGCGACTCGTCACCAGCATCCGCACCACCTCTGAAGCCTTGCCGCGTCTGATCCGGCGACGCTGGCGCATGGAGAACGAATAACACTGGGCCCTCAACGCCCAGCGTGGAGAGGACTCCCACCGCGCGGCCTTCCATCAACGATCAAATCATCTGATCAACGCAATCAGGAGTGGCCACCCTTGCGACCCTCCAGGCAAGCAGTGTTCAACCCCGCGGCGCCCTTGCCGCCGCCCCTGCAAGATGAAGTCCCCCGCCCCCGCCCGTCCCTGAACCAGGAAACCCTGCTGTTCGAGCCCGCCACGCCGGAGCACGGTGCCCTGCGGACGGTGCTGGCCTTCCCGAGCACCTACGCGGTGGGCATCACCAGCCTGGGGTTTCAGGTGGTGTGGGCCACCCTGGCGCGGCGGACGGATGTGGATGTGCGGCGGCAGTTCACCGACCAGGGCGATCCGCCCCATGGGTGCAGCCGCGGCCGGGAGCCGGCGCTGGATCTCTTCGGCCTCTCGCTCAGCTGGGAGCTGGATGGGCCCGTGCTGCTCGACCTGCTGGAGCGGCGGCGCATTCCCCTCTGGGCCTGCCAGCGGGGGGAGGAGGATCCGATCGTGTTCGGCGGCGGGCCGGTGCTCACCGCCAACCCGGAGCCGTTGGCGCCCTTCTTCGATGTGGTGCTGCTGGGCGATGGAGAACTGTTGCTCCCCGCCTTCATCGCGGCCCTGCAAGCCTGCCGCGCCTCGCCGCGGGCGGAGCGCCTGCGGCGGCTGGCCCGGGTGGAGGGCGTCTACGTGCCCGCGCTCTACACCCCTCGCTACAACGCGGAGGGCACCCTGCTCGCCGTGGAGCCCGGCGACGGCGACCTTCCCGCCCGCGTGACCCGCCAGGCCTGGCGCGGCCACACCCTCAGCCATTCCACGGTGATCACGCCGGAGGCGGCCTGGCCGTCGATCCACATGGTGGAGGTGGTGCGCAGCTGCCCGGAACTCTGTCGCTTCTGCCTGGCGAGTTATCTCACCCTCCCCTTCCGCGTCGCCTCCCTCGACGACGGCCTGATCCCGGCGGTGGAGACCGGCCTGGCTGTGACCCGCCGCCTCGGCCTGCTCGGCGCCTCCGTGACGCAGCACCCCCAGTTCAGCGCCCTGCTGGAGTGGCTGGATCAGGAGCGCTTCGCCGACGTGCGGGTGAGCGTCAGCTCCGTACGGGCGGCCACGGTGACGCCCCAGCTCAGCCGCATCCTCGCCCGGCGCGGCAGCCGCTCCCTGACGATCGCCATCGAAAGCGGCAGCGATCGCCTGCGGGAGGTGGTCAACAAGAAGCTCGCCCGCGAGGAGATCTTCCGCGCAGCAAGCCATGCCAAGGACGGGGGGCTGAGCGCCCTGAAGCTCTACGGCATGGTGGGCCTCCCGACGGAGGACGACGAGGACGTGGAGGCCACCGCCGATCTGCTGCTCGCCCTCAAGCGGGCCACCCCGGGCCTGCGCCTCACCCTCGGGGTGAGCACCTTCGTGCCCAAGGCCCACACGCCGTTCCAGTGGGAGGGGCTGCGGCCGGTGGCGGAGAAGCGGCTGCAACGGCTGGCCCGGCGCCTGAAGCCGAAGGGGATCGAGCTGCGTCCCGAAAGCCATGGCTGGAGCGTGATCCAGGCCCTGCTCTCCCGCGGCGATCGGCGCCTGGCGCCCGTGGTGGCGGCGGTGCGCGGCCAGCACGAGAGCCTTGGGGGGTGGAAGCGGGCCTACCGGGCCGTGGTGGCCGGCGAAGGGGAGCCCGCTCCCCTCGACCTGCCGCCGCCGCCGCCCTGGGCGGAGGTGGTGGAGGCGTCCTGGTCCGCCGAGCGGGTGCTGCCCTGGGGGCACCTGGCGAGCGGCCTGCCTGCGGCCACCCTCTGGCGCCATCGCCAGGAGGCCCTGGCCGGGCCTCAGCCAGCGACGTCGGACCCGACGGAGGCGGCGGGGGTGGGAGTGGGGGCCTGATCCCGGAGGAACGCCCGCAACCCCGCCAGCACCACCCACCCGGCCACATTGATGCGGCTGTCGTACATGGGGATGTCGCTGGCATGGAGCGCGACGAGCACCAGGGCAGCCGTCCACCAGGCGCGATCGAAGAGGGCGCCGGTCGCCATGCCCCTCCGGGCGCTGCGCCACAGGAGCACCACCACCAGCCCCACCACAAGCACCGCCATGGGCAGTCCATGGCTCAGCGCCAGATCGATGGGCAGGTTGTGGGGATGGCCGTGCCAGTGGCCCGTGCGCTTCGGGTAGATCAGGCTGAAGGCCGCAGCCCCCCAGCCCAGCCAGGGCCGTTCGCCGATCAGCTCCAGGGAGGTGCCCCACTGGGCCAGGCGCGTGACCGCCAGGGGCCGGTGGCCGCTGTAGCGCAAATCGCTCAACCGCCCCCTGATCGCCTCCGGCACCAGCTCCCGGGCCGGATGTTGCACCCCCTCCGGCATCCCCGGCAGGGTGGCCGCCGCCACCACGGCCAGCCCCAGCAGCAGCAGCGGCAGCAGCCAGCTCCAGCTGGCGGCGCCGAGCACGAGGGGAAGGGCCAGCACCAGCGCCCCCCAGGCATTGCGCGAATCCGTGAGGAGCACCGCCGCCGCCGCGGAGGAGGCCATGGTGAGGATGAGGGCCCGGGCGGTGCGGCTCAGACCGGGCTGCACCAGGGCCGCCAGGGTGAAGGGCCAGGCCAGGGCCAGCCAGCTGCCGGCGATGTTGGCGTAGTCGAAGAGGCCGGCCAGGCGGCCGGCCGGATTGCCACCCGCCTTCAGGTGCCAGATGATCGCGCCGTTCAACGCCTGGAAGGGGCCGCTCCAGCCCCAGAAGAGCTGGCCAAAACCCGTCAGCACCACCGGCACGGTGCCCGCCACCAGCATCCAGCCCACGCGGCGCCGAGCGTCCGGCGTGGCCAGGTAGGGCTGGAAGCCCCAGAAGGCCCAGAAGAACGGCAGCCAGTTGCCCAGCCCCACCCAGGCGAGCCAGCCACTGGAGGCCACGGAGGCGCTGACCACCATCAGCAGGGCCGCCAGGAGCAACACCTGATTGGCGGGGTCCTCCCAGGACGTCTCCCGACGCCGACTGCCCTGGATCAGGGCGCACAGCAACAAAAGCCCCCCCAGCAAGGCGCTGCTGGCGAGGAGAACGAGTCCGAGCTGGAAACAGATCCAGCCTGTGGGGTTGGCGCCCTCAGGCCGCCGCTGGGCCAGGCGCGCCGCGATGTCGCCAGGGATCAAAGGCCGCCCCACCCTCGATTTCCCTTCAATCAAACACGGCGGTGCGACCGCCGTACACCATCACCTGGCGCCGCAGCACGAGCCGCAACGCCCGGGCCAGGGCCAGACGTTCGGCGTCACGACCGATCCGCACCAGATCCTCCACCTCATCGCGGTGGCTCACGGGCATCGTCACCTGCTGGATGATCGGCCCGCCATCCAGCTCCTCCGTCACGAAGTGGGCGGTGGCGCCGATCAGCTTCACGCCGCGCTCCCAGGCCCGCTGATAGGGCTGGGCGCCCTGGAAGGCCGGCAGGAAGGAATGGTGGATGTTGATCACCTGATCGCCTGTGAAGCGGTTCAGGAAGGCCGGACTGAGCACCTGCATGTATTTCGCCAGCACCACCAGGGCAACGCGGTGTTCTGCCAGCAGGGCGAGCTGGGCCGCCTCCGCCTCCGCCCGGAGATCGGCCGCCACCGGCACCACCGCGAAGCGGGCGCCGAAATCCTCCGCGATCGGCCGCAGATCGGGATGGTTGCTCACCACCAGGGGCACGCTCATCGGCAATTCGCCGGAGCGGGTGCGCCAGAGCAGATCGAGCAGCACATGGTCCTGGCGGCTCACGAAGAGCGCCACCCGCGGCAGCTCATCCGAGAAGTGCAGCTGCCCCGTGCCGCCGAGGCGCCGGGCCAGGGCCTCCACGGCGGGAGGAATCGCCTCCCGCGGCAGACCGAACCCCGCCAGGTCCCACTCGATGCGGCTGAGGAACACCCCGGCGCTGGCATCGGTGTGGTGGTCGGCATGGCGGATGTTGCCGCCATTCATCGCCACCCAGCCGGAGAGTTCGCTGACCAGGCCGGAACGGTCGGGGCAGATCACCTGCAGGATGGCCGAGGGCGATCGCATGAACCAACGACGCGGCCCCCTGCAACTTACCCGGGTGGGAGGGCCGCGTCAGCAGGGCCGCTGATCGTCACCAGCCGCAGGCGCGCTCCAGCCCCCCCCTCGCCTCGCTCCCGCAGGTTCCCCTGCCAGAGGGGATTCCAACCCAGCTCGGCGAAGGGCACATAGACCCGGAGGGTCTCCACCGCCACGGTGGCCTGGCCCGCGCAGGCCTCCTCCGGATCGCTCGCCTCGCCGTCTTCGGGCATCAGCTGCACGTAGACGAAACGCCCCCGGGGGAAGGCGGCGCAGTCGGGCTTCACGGAAAGCAGGCGCAGCTCCTCGGATCCCCTCAGCAGCGGTCGGCCGAACCGTTCGACGGACAAGGCGTTGAGGGTGTGGCGCGACACGGCGATCAGGGGGAGCTGGCGCGCCCGGGCGGCGGCCACAGCCTCCCGGGCGATGGTGGGATAGGGGATGCGGGAGTAGAGCCGAAGGGTGGGCTCCAGGGCTTGCTGCAGGTTGGCCAGGCCCACCGCGATCAGAGCGGCCGAGAGCAGGAGCGCCAGGGGCCGGAGGCGCCGGCCGGAGGCGTCTCGGGGGAGGCCGGAGCGGAGGTGGCGGAGGGCCAGGGCCAGGCTGAGCAGCACAAAGAACTGGGAGGGCAGGAAGGCGCGGGTGACGGCCAGGCCGAAGGGACTCCCCGCCACCCAGGAGAAGGCCAGCACCACCACCAGCCGCTCCCGCCGATCCCCCCCCCGCCAGAGCACCGCGGCCGCCAGCGGCGCCGCCACCAACAGGAGCAGCCACAGCAGCCCATTGAGGGCCAGGGGCAGCGTCGGCGGGTAGACGATGTCGAGCAGGGGGCGGATCTGGAGGAACACCATGCGGGCCAAAGCGGCCAGGCGGACGTCGGCCAGGCCCGCGGCCCGAGCGGCGGAGGGCCACTCCAGGAGCAGCCGCAGGATCGGTTCGCGGAACAGGGCGGCCCCGATCGCCAGCAGGCCGCCCGCCGCGACCAGCCACCAGCCCCTCCCCCGCGCCCAAGCCCGCGCTTGACGGCCATGGAGGGCCAGCAGGGCGATCCAGGTCAGGGCCACCAGCAGCAGGCCCGGCCAGTCGATCAGAACGCAGAGCAGGGCCGTCAGTCCGTGCCACAACAGGCCGCGCCGCTTGTTCCCCCCGGGTTCCAGCAGGCGAAAGGCGGTCCACAGAAAGGCCAGCGACGCCGCGAAGAGCGGCGCGTACATGCGGATGTTGGTGGCGTAGAAGAGGTAGTTGGGCAACAGGATCGTCAGCGCCATCACCCCCCACGCCGCCCGGCCGGACCCGAGGAGCGAGCGGGCGATGCGCCAACAGAACACCAGCCCCACGCCGAAGATCAGGGCGTGCAGCAGGCGCAAGGGCAGCTCCGTCCCCGCAGGGAACCAGCCGACGATGGGGTGGAGGGCGAGGTAGGTGGTGGGCAGGTGGAAGGGATCGGCCGAGAGGATGGCGTCCACCGGCCGGGCGGCGACTTGCAGGGTGTAGGCCTCATCCCCCCAGAGGTGCAGGCGGGCGGCGGTGGTGGTGCAGAGCAGGAGAAAAAGAGCGAGAACAGCGACCAGGGGGGCCATCACCAGCAAGCGGGAGGGGGCGGGAGGCCCCCAGTGTGACGGCGCGGCCCCGCCGACCCTGGCGCGCAACGCCGCTGGCGGAAACCGGCGTGACTGGCTGTGGCAACGGATTACAGCCTGCCCCGGGCCGCACCGCCTCCGCCACCAGCCTCGGTACAGTCCCCCCTGCCTGCCTCCGAGCCGTTCCATGGCCGTCGCCAGCCTCTCCCCGTCTCCCGCGGCCGGGCCCCTCACGCGCCTGCATCGCTTCCTCCGTGCCCTGACACTCCTTGCGGTGGCAGCGCTCCTGAGCCTCTCCCTGGCGGCCTGCGACGGCGCGCCGAAGAAGGCCGACGGGATCAGCGCCGACGATCTCGCCCTGATCACCCGCCAGGCGGAGGGTTTCCTGGCCGCCCGCGACCGCCTGCCCGATCTGGCCGCCCTGGTGAACAAGCGCGACTGGACCTTCACCCGCAACCTGATCCACGGGCCGATGCAGGAAGTGGGCCGCGAAATGCTTTAAATAAACAATCGGTTGCCCAAGGCGGAGCGGGCGGAGGCCAACGAGCGGGCCGCCAACCTCAAGGCCGCCCTGGCGGACCTGGATGAGGCCGCCCGCCTGCAGGACGCCGATGCCCTGCGCAAGGGCTACATCAAGGTGGCCAGCAGCTTCGGCCTCTACGCCCAAATCCTTCCCCAGCAGGTGCAGGAAGACCTGAAGCAGGTCTGATCCCCCTCCCGCCTCCCGTCGCGCGCGCGAAATGGCGGCGCCAGCGCCGAGGGAGGCCTCGGTGCTGTTCGTCGGGGCCGGCATTGTTGGCCTGGCAGCAGCATGGTTGTTGGTGGAACGGGGTCATCCCGTGACCCTGGTGGATCCGGCCCTCGCCTCGGGGTGCTTTCCGGAGTCCCTGGCGCGGCGTGACTCCCCCCTCAGCGGCAGTCAGGCCGCCCTGGGGGTGTTGATGGGCCGGGTGTTTCACCGTTCCAGCGGCCGGGCCTGGCGGCTGCGGCAAGAGAGCCACGCGCTCTGGGAGGCCTGGCTCGCGGAGCTGGAGCGGCGGGGCCACCGGTTGCCGCGGCGCCGGGGGTTGCTGCTTCTGGCCGCCAGCGCCGAAGAGCGCGAGCGGCAGGAGCGGATCGCGGCGGATCGGGCCCGCCTGGGCATCCCCTTGCGCCTGCTCCCGGCCGAAGCGGTGGAGGAGCTGTGTCCAAGCCTGCCGGGCCCGACCTTCGGCGCCCTGCTCTCGCCGGCGGACGGTCAGCTGGATCCAGGTCCGGTGATGGCGGCCCTGCTCGGGGAGGCCAGGCGCCAGGGCCTGGTCTGCGTGGCCCGGGGGGCTGTCGGCGTGGCCAAGAAGGCCGCAGGCGTGGAGCGCGGCAACCGCTGGCGACTGACCCTGGCCGATGGAGCGCGCCTCTCGGCCGACTGGCTGGTGCTCGCTGCGGGACTGGGCACGGCGCCGTTGCTGGCCGGCCTGGGCCATGACCTCCCGCTGGAGCCCGTGCTGGGTCAGGCCCTGGAGCTGGAGCTGCGGGAGCCTCTGCGCTGGAGCTGGCCCGGGGCAGTGGTGTGGCGGGGCGTCAATCTGGTGCCGAGGCCAGTGGTGGAGGGCGGGGGCCAGCGGCTCTGGCTCGGGGCCACCCTGGAACCGGGAGAGGAAGCCAACGCGAAGGCCCTGGAGGAGATGCGGGGGCTGGGCGGCGCCGCGCCGCCCTGGCTGCGGGAGGCGACGGTGGTGCGCCACTGGCGTGGATTGCGCTGCCGCCCGATCGGGCAGGCCGCCCCGGTGCTCGC
>JBKDSZ010000134.1:0-3193 GCA_046340375.1 Cyanobacteriota bacterium
GGTGGACAAGAAGATTTGCCATTCGAAGAAAAGTGGCGCCAACTTGTGCTGGCAGGAATGGATGCCAACTTGCTAGCCAGATTGTTTGGCGAGCTGGAGGCGTATTTTGAGCCGGCAAATCCTGTCGCCTTCGCAGATGCCGCAGCTCCTGAGCAGCGGACTGCCTGGGCCGTCGCCATCGGCGTACAGGACATCTCCATGCTGGTCCGACTGACCCAGGGTTGTGAGAATATTCTTCTGATCCAGCCGAACGAGCGGCTGGCCGAACGTGCCGAGGAAGAGTGGCTGTCTTACGCCGCGGCGGAGCTTTTTCTGTGCCGGGAGATCGTGGCTCCCAAGGAGGAGGAGGTGATCTGGTACTGCTACAACGACCCGCGTCTCGATGGTCTGCTGGCGCCGGAGTTGCTGGTCGATCGCTACCCGAATCTCACGCTTGCAGGACAGGTGAACCGGCGGACGCGTAACCTGGAAGACATCCTGGAGGAGTGGTGGCGATCCAACGGCCTATCCCCAGGTGAGGGTTCGCTGCTGCTGCAGGTGGACGATCCGGGGCCACTGTTGCTGTCGGTTAAACCGCTGTTTCAGCGGTTCGAGAAAATGTTTCTATGGAGAGAAGAGGCTGGCGTCCCGCATCAGGGGCCAATCAGTGTCGATCTGGCCCATGCGCTTGAGAGGGCCTACTTCCGACGCGATCGTGATGAACCGATCTGCTGGCGAAAGGATGAACGGATGTTGCTGCGGGGCGAGCTTGCCGCGAGCCGCACGCGTGTCTCGGAGCTGGAGGCCGAACTGGAAGCCAATGCCGGTGAGATCCGCTCGCTCACGCATGAACGGGTTGGATGGACTGCGGAAGTTGATCGGATGCACACCTCCTTCGCTCAGCTTCGCAGCCAATATGAGGAATTGCAGGCCTGGCGTACGGCTCAGGAGGTGGAGACCTCTTCTCTCCAAGCTCAATGCGATCGGCTTCTCGCCGAGCAACAGCGGCTGGAGCAGGCGAACCAGCAGCTTGAATCGTTGGGCCAGGGCTGGAAAATGGAGCAGGAGGAACTGCTTCTTCAACGGGACGGACATGTGGCGATGCTTCAGGAACGGGAACAGGAGAAGCAGGAGATCCTGCAGCGCTGCCAGGAGCTGGAGGCTCAGCGGGACAAGTTGCAGCAAGAGGTGGCCGGTATCCAGCACGCCCACGACATCGCTGTTCTGCAGCGAAATGAACTCTCAGTAGAGCGGCAGCTGCTCATGAACGATGTCCAAAGCCTCAATATCACCCTTCAGCAGCTCCGTCAGGAACTTGATGACCTCCGCCAGGCTCATGACACGGCAACCCTCGAGCAGCAGCAGATCGAGGCCCAGCGCATCGATCTGCAATCCCAGCTGGCGGAACTGCAGGTTCTGAGTGCCCAAGCCCAGGACCGTGAGAGGGAACTTCTGCAGACACTGGACTTGAGGAACACCGAAAGTGCTGGATACGTGCTGGAGATTCAGCAACTCCGGCAGAAGGAACAGGAGCTCATCCAGCTGACCCGGGAGTCCGAGCAACAGCTGGCCCTGATCAGTCAGCTGTTCGTTCAGATCAGTACAGGCCGCTCCCAGGCGCACTGATGGGCAAGCAGGCCAGAAGAGGCCGAGATCTGCTGCGTCTCGCCATCAGCCTCTGCGCTGCCGCTCGCTGGCATTCGCTCATCCGACTCAATGGGGAGAACGGATCTGCTGGCACCACGGCCAGGACAACCCAGAGTGGACAATTGCTGCGCCTGATCCAGGATCGGGTGCGTCAGCGGCTTCCCTTGGCAGCGGTCCACGCCCCACCATCCCTGAGCGACGCCTCCCTTTCTGCCGTGATTCTTCTGCAGGTGGAGATAGCTTTTCAGCATCTGCGTTTGGCCGAACAGAGGTTGCTCCTGGGAGACCCGGAACCGGCGAGGCTTCACGGACTTCGGTTTTTGCATGGCCTTCTCGCCGCAGCCGCTGAGGTTCAGGGTGAGGGTTTCAACCGCGAGGAGGAGCCGCTCCTGCTCGGCCCGGCACGGCATTTGTATTCCCGTCTGGCCAGCCAGCTGGAGTTTAGGCAAGCTGTGAGCACCGGCTCTTTGCCGGAGCGCCTGGTTCTGGTGCTGGGGATGCACCGCAGCGGCACCTCCGCCCTGGGCGGCCTGCTGTGTCAGGCAGGCTTCGATGCTCCGCAGGATCTGATGGAGGCCAATGCTGTCAACCCCCGTGGCTACTGGGAGTCGCGGGCGGTCTACCAACTGAACGACGACCTGCTGCGGCAGTTGGGGGCGAGCTGGAAATGCCCTCAGGCCCTTGCCCCAGGCTGGGAAGACGGAGAGGAAGTCACACTCTGGCGGCAGCGGCTGCTGCAACAACTCACCCTGAGCTTTGCGGGGGCCAGCGCCCCGATGATCAAGGATCCCCGCTTTTGCATCCTGCTGCCCGCGCTCATGCCCTGGCTGGAGAGCGGAGCGGTGCGCTGGGCGATGCTGCTACCCATTCGCCACCCTGTCGAGGTGGCATGCTCCCTTGAACAAGCTCAGAACCTGGCCAGGCTCGAGGGGCTGAGGCTCTGGCTGCACCATGTTTTCGCTGCCGAACTGTTCAGCCGCGGGCATCCCCGGCTGGTTCTGGCTTTCGACCAACTGATCCACGACCCTCGCCGTAGCCTGGAACGGTGCCTTCAGCTCTTGGGAGACCCAAAAGGTAACAAATCGAATCTGGATGCCTCGGAGTTTGTCTGCGAGGAATTGCATCGGCAGCGGCGCGAGGAGCTGCAACCTGAGCTGCGTGATGCTCTCATGGCTACTACCAGCGTGCGCGAACTGGCGCTGCAGGTCTTTGATGTGCTGCAGTCCCCACAGCTGACAGGGGTGCAGATGGCCTCGAGGCTGGATGATCTGGCCTTCCAGTGGCGGTTGTTGCCGGAGGAGATCCTTCCCGGATCTGCGAGCTGAAAGGCCGGGAATCTTCTTTCCTGGCCCCGCAAGTGTCAGGGATAGATGTTTATGGCGACAATGGCGGTGCGTGATCAGAGGCCATACCTGCGGTCCTTCCGCAGACAGTTCCGGCTTGCCCGAACCCTTATGATGAAGAGCTGATCGATTGACGCAACCGCGAACATGTTCCTCTGGCATTGTCCCTTCACGCTTCCGGAACCGTTCGTCGATCACCTGCATGACTCCGGCGGAACCCGTTG
>JBKDSZ010000135.1:0-8917 GCA_046340375.1 Cyanobacteriota bacterium
CCATAGGAGACAGCCGCCTTGGCGAGAACATTCCCACTGAGCCCTGCCAGTGAAGCCAACTACGCAAGCGGCCTGCGCACGCTCTGGCAGCATCCCATGGGGCGGCTTGAGCTGTATTGCCAAGCCTTCCACAGGCCTGACGATCATTACAAAGTCTCGGTTCAGGCCAGCTGCAACGGTCCTGATTGGATCGGCCTGGAACGTTATTTCACCATCATTGAGGAGACCCTCCCCTTTCGCCTGATCAGCCGTCGAGACTATGCCGATCTGCTATGGCAGCATTTTCGCGGACCGATCGTGGAAATACCGCACAACGCCTGCGTTCTGATCGATCATCTCAATCGCAAGCCAAATTTCTTCCACTGGTTTCTCGATGCTTTGCCGCGCATCTTTGCGGCGGAAGCCTATGAACAGCTTTCGGGACAACCCTCCTTTTTCGTCCTGCCAGCCTTCCTTCTCCCCTGGCAGCGGGAGTCCCTGAACCTGTTGGGGCTGGCGTGCGAGCGGCTGATCCAGATTCCCTCAGGCTCGACGGCGCAAGCCTTCCGCTTGGAGCGGCTGATCTCCACCTTTTCACATCGCCACATCCGCCACAGTCCGACCGGACACTTTGATGCCTTCTCACCGGCGGCCATTCAGACCCTTTGCGACCGCCTAGCGCGGGGCGCCGGATCCCCGGCCCCCGGGGTGTGGGGAAGCCGACGTCTCTACATCTCGCGCGGGTCCGCCGGCTTCCGGCGGGTGAAGAATGAAGACACGGTGATGGAGATCCTCTCCGCCCATGGCTTTCAACGGGTGTGCCTGGAAGGGCTTTCCGTGCGCGATCAGATTCACCTCTTTCACAACGCGAGTCACGTGATTGCCCCCCATGGCGGAGCGCTGACCAACCTGATTCACATCAATGCGAACTGTCAGGTGTTGGAAGTGTTTCAATCCGGCCATGGGCTGCGGCCGGATTTTTTCCAGCTGACGGCACTCAAAGGAGCCACCTACAGCTTCTATACGGCGCCAAGTCTGAACTCCCGTCACGATATTGAGATTCCAGCCAATGTGCTGCACACCTTCCTCGAAGCTAGTCTGTAGGCCTTGATCGGCGGCTTTGCCTGCCTGACAGCCTCCCCAGCACGCGCATTTCCACCGTCCGACACCCCAGCCATCACCCTCGAGACCACCTGGCCATCATCGGGGCCGGCGTTTCGGCCTGCACTCTGGCGGCCCTGCTCTGTCGGGACGGTCGCCCGGCCGAGAGTCTCAGCCTTTGGGAAGCCGGTCGGGGTCCCGGAGGGCGCGCGACGACGCGACGCTCCCGCAGCCAACCCACCCTGGCCATCGACCACGGCGCCAACCTGTTCAACGTTCCCGCACGGCCTTGGCCCGCCCTGTTGCCCGCCCTGTTGGAGGGCGGATGGGTCGAACCCTGGGAGGGGCCGATCGCGATCCTTGATGGCGCTGGAACGGTGCGGTTCACACCCGAGGAAGATCGTCTCCTGCGGGGACCCTGTTTCCGTGGCCGTGGGGGCATGGAAAGCCTCTCGCAAGGTTTGCTGTCCCTGACGGGCGGGGGCGTTCCCGCGCATTACGACACCCTGGTGCGGACCATCGATCGACAGCAGGACCGCTGGTTGCTGCGCGACGCCGCGGGCAACGTCCTGACGGAAGCCGATGGCCTGGTGCTGACCGGGACCCTCCTGGCCCACCCACGCGGCCTCCTCACGCACGGCTGGCCCGCTCCACCGCTTCAGGTGCTCGCCGAACGCTTGCGGGATCCAGGCCTCAACCATGCCCTGGCCGCCATCGCGGCCCTGCGGTTCGAGGCACGAAGCACCCTCCTGTTGCGCCTTTCCGCCCGTGAGGCCTCCCCATGGGAGAACCTGCCGTTCCGCCTGCTGGCCTTTGATGCCTCCGCCCAGCAACGCTGGGGCCTCTGGAGAGTGTGCAGCCAACCCCTGCCCGGCGGGGAATGGGCGGTGGTGGTGCACTCCAGTGCCACCTTTGCCGCGGAACATCTGAGTGTGTATGGAGCCCGATCCGCCATGGCCCGGCAGTTGGGAATCCCGCCGCGCCCCGAAGAGGAAGAGCAGGTGATGCAAGCCCTGGCCCACGGGCTGGATGAGGTCATGGCCCCCTGGCTGCCATTTGCCCCCTCCGAGCGGGGCGAACGGCAAATGATGCGCTGGGGGGCGGCGTTTCCGCTGCCGCCAGGCCTCCCGCGCGAGCTCTGCTGGAACCCGGATCTCCGGCTGGGATTCTGCGGCGATTTCGTCGCAGGGGCTGGATTCGCTGGAGTGGAGGGGGCCATGCGCAGTGCTGAGGATCTGGCGGGACAACTCCCGGGCCCATGGGACCAGGCAACCAGCGGGTGAGAGGGCTTGGGCGAAAGGACCGGGATCACTTCGCAGCGCTGATCGGGCCGCCGTCCATTTCACACAACCAGAACGTCCGTCCGCCCTTGGCTCGTTGCCTCCGGCGCCGCTTGGTCCCCCTCGGGGCTGGGGATCTGCGCGACCATCCGTTCCAGCCAGCCCTGGAGATCCTCCAGCTGTCGTTCAACCGGTAGGGCCCCCAGGCCGCGGGCCACCACCTTGGCCGTGGTGCCGGCTCCGGGCTGATACACCAGGCGTCCATGGAGATGGGACGGCAATCCCTGGCGAAGGCGGCGGAAGGCGGGCTCTTCCATCGGCGTTTCGAGAACAATGTTGGGTTTGTCGGGACGGATGCGGGAGAAACCGCACCGCTTCGCCAGCAACTTCAACTCCAACAGGCGCAGCAAACTCAGCACAGGACCAGGGATCGGCCCGTAACGATCGGCCCAACCCGCAGCCAGCTCCAGGAGGGCCGCCTTGCTCTGACATTGCGCCGCGGCACGGTAGGCCGCCATCTTCTCTTCATTGTCATTGATCCACTCAGCTGGGATGAACGCCGTGACCTGCAGATCGACTTGCGTATCCTCAACGGACGGGATCTCTTGGCCCTGTATTTCAGCCAGGCATTCCTGAAGCATTTCCATGTAGAGGTCGAAGCCGATGCTTTCCATCTGGCCGCTCTGCTCCACACCCAGCAGATTGCCAACCCCGCGAATTTCCATATCGCGCATTGCCAATTGATAGCCGGAGCCCAGCTGGGCGAATTCCTGAATAGCCCGGAGGCGTTGGCGCGCCGCCTCGCTGAGAGAAGCGTCGCCTGGATAGAACAACCAGGCATGGGCCTGGATGCCACTGCGACCCACCCGGCCGCGAAGTTGGTAGAGCTGGGCCAGGCCGAATTTATGGGCATCCTCCACCAGGATGGTATTGACGCGTGGGATATCAAGACCGCTCTCAATGATCGTGGTGCAAAGCATCACATCGGCTTCGCCACTATTGAAGGCCACCATCGCACTTTCCAATTCGCCTTCGGGCATCTGGCCATGGGCGACAAGCAACCGCACCCCGGGCACCATGGCGCGCAGGCGCTCCGCTCCCTCCTCAATCCCCTCCACCCTTGGAACCACATAAAAAATCTGGCCGCCCCGATCCAGTTCCTGACGCATGGCGCTGCGAACCGCTTCGTCGTCCATAGCCGCCAGATGGGTGCGAATCGGACGGCGCAGGGGCGGTGGGGTGGTGATCAGACTCATCTCCCGCACACCGGACAAACTCATGTAAAGCGTGCGCGGAATCGGAGTGGCGCTCAGCGTCAGCACATCGACATCCTTTCGCAGGGCTTTGATTTTTTCCTTTTGCTGCACGCCGAAGCGTTGCTCTTCATCCACCACCAGCAACCCGAGATTCTTGAAGACAGTTCGCTTGCTGAGCAGTTGATGCGTGCCGACAACCACATCCACCTGGCCTGATTCCAAGCCATCCAGGATGGAGCGCCTCTCGTTGGCCGTACGAAAACGGTTGAGCAGCATGACCTTCAGCGGATAGGGAGCGAAGCGTTCACTCAGGGTGCGCCAGTGCTGTTGGGCAAGAACGGTCGTCGGTGCCAACATGGCCACCTGCTTGCCGGCAGTCACCGACTTGAAAATCGCACGAATGGCCACTTCTGTTTTGCCAAAGCCCACATCGCCACACACAAGTCGGTCCATGGGCTGGGAGCGCTCCATGTCACGCTTGACATCAGCGATGGCCTTGACTTGATCCGGCGTTGGATCGTAGGGAAAGGAGTCTTCCAATTCTTGTTGCCAGGGTCCATCTGGCGGGAAAGCGAAGCCACCGATCTGATGCCTTTCGGCATAAAGTTTTAACAGATCCGTTGCCACCTTGCGGATGGCCTTGGCCGCCCGTTCCTTGGTGCGCTGCCACGCGGTTCCACCCATCCGGTTGAGTTCAGGCGCGCCCTCTCCCGTGGCCCGATAGCGGCCCAGACTGCCCAATTGATCGGCCGCCACCCGCAGCAAGCCATCCGCGTATTGCACCACGAGATAGTCACGGGCTTCCCCGCCCATCACCAACTTCTCCAGCTTCAAGAAGCGGCCGATGCCGTGGTTGCGATGCACGACGAAGTCGCCCGGCACCATCCGATTGGGATCCACCGTGCGGCTTGCCGCCCGGCGTCGACGGCGCACAAATCCTGTAGCGGCGAGGCTGTGCTGGCCGAAACATTCCCGGTCGGTGAACAGCACGACCTTCCAGGCGGGCAACTGCAGTCCCTCCAACTCAGCCGTGCCCCGGCTCTTCAGCGCCACGGGAGTGTGTTGGGCGATCAGGCGATCGATGGCGGGCCGATCGTTGGGGTTGGGAACGAAGCGCGCGACGCAGTCGTGTTCCTCCAACAACGCGACGGCGCGAGAGGGTTGGGCGGAGACCAACCACACCTGCTGCTGGTCGCGGCTGTAGGAGCGCACCTGGTCGGCCAGCCGACCAAACGCATTGGGATGGGCGGGAACGGGACGGGCCGCCAGGTCAAAGCTGTTGGCTGCGGCATCGCGCTCCAGCAATTCGGCCAGATCAAAACCGACAAACCCCTCCAGCTGGGCCAGAGCCTGCGAGGGAGGTCGGTGCAGCCCGCCGGGAAGGAGCGGCTCCGCGGCCTCCCGTCCCTCGGCCAGGTCCTGACAGATCTCCCGGTGGTGCTCGTTGGCGTGATCGAACCACTGCTGGCCATGGGCCAGGCAATGGCGGCGCTCATCCACCGCGATCACGGTGGACGGAGCGAGATAGTCCAACAGGCTGGCGGGCTCGGGATAGGCCAGCGCCAGCAGACGCCGCAGCCCCTCCGGTGCGCCACCATCCAACAACGCGGCACAGCCGACGGCCCCTAGCAGGGTTTCCAGGTTGGGCGGCAGCTCCTGCCGGAGCGCATCCGCCACCAACGGGCCAAAGTTGGTGGGCGTCAGGAGGATCTGCTCGATCCCATCCAGTGACCGTTGCGTCGCCGGGTCGAATTCCCGCAACTTTTCCAGCTCATCGCCGAAGAATTCCAACCGCACCGGCAGTTCCGCGCTCACCGGATAAACGTCCAGCAGATCGCCCCGACGACTCCAGGTTCCCTCCTGTTCAATGGTGGAAACGCGCTCGTAGCCCAGAAGGGTGAGGGTTCGGGCCAGCTCATCCAGGGAGATCCGCTCACCCTGCCTCAGGAGGCGACAGCGTTGAGCGAAGCTCTCCTTCGGGGGCAGATGGGGCTGAAGGGCCCGTTCGGTGGCCACGACAGCCTTGTGGCCGGGCTGAAGCAGTTCGCTGAGCACCTGCAACTGACCCCAGGTGATCTCACTGGTGGGATCCATCGGCTCATAGGGCGACCCCTCACTGGTGGGGTACAGCAGGCAGCTCCAGCCCATGAGGTCCAGGAGGGCCGCCCAGCGTCCCGCTTCCTCCAGGGTGGGCACAATCACCAGGAGGGGAGCGTCCGCCAGCTGGGCCAGGGCACTGGTCACCAGGGCCCGCGACACTCGGCCCCCGCCCCGGAGGAGGAGCCGCTCCTCCCGTTGGGCCCGGCCCAGCACCTCGGCCGTGAGCGGCGCCTGGCGCAAATGCCGGACCAAGGCGGAGAGGGGCATGGCCTCAATAAAAGAGTGCGACTGATCCTCGCAAGACAGGGCAACGCAGCGGGGCGACCCTCTGCCAGGAGGATCGCTCAGGCCTCCCCGGGCACCGTCGGGCAGGAGCGAAAACTGCTATATTCCGTTAGATTTTGAAGGGTCGCATGCGTCGTTATCAATGTCCGGCTTGTGACTGCCTGCCGGTTCGTTATAAAAGACGCCCGAGTTCCACACCCACATGCGTGCGGTGCGGACGTTACATGACTAAGGTCTCCAAATTTAATCGGGGTCTTCGCTGGGGTTTCGCCGGCTCTTCAGCTGCGGTCCTCTGTCTTTTTGCACCTCATCTCATCGAATATCTGAGTCTGCGGTTCACGCCACCCAACCCGGGACCCGGCCTCTCCGGGAGCGTTGCACCGGCAAAACCCGTGGATCGCGTCATCGCCAGTCTGGACGCCACTGATTTATTCAGCAAGCTGGAGAAAGCCGATCAGAAATGGCTGCCACAAGAGGAGCTGTTGCCAGACGGGTCCACGCGGTTTCTGTACAAGAAACGGGTGGGTGAGCCTGACCTGAGCGTCGCCGAGCTGCGCTCTTTGATCAATGATCCTCCCTCCTTCGAAACGGAGCGGGAGGCCATCAACAATCTGTTGGAGACCCTTCGCCAGGCTGGTGTTCGCGTCATGCTTTCACCCACGCTCAAAAAGGGTGCCGCCGCCGAATGGGATCACCGCCAGGCCGTGATGCGAATCCAACCCGACGTGACCGGGAAAGGATCCATGGATTTCCTCCGCGTGCTCAACCACGAGTCCATCCATGTTGCCCAAAGCTGCCGAGGCGGCTCTCTCTTTGCCAGACCGAAGCCCTTGGGTGTACCGGTGAGGAACGACGACGCTCTGTCCAAGACATTGAACAGTCCCGTATACACGGACGTCAGCCCGGATGAAAAGATCTTAGAGCTGGAAGCTTACAGCTTGCAGAATGATACGCACAAAGCCGATGCCCTGGTGAATCGGGAATGCAATAAATCAGAAATAACAAAACTTCACCAGGGTTGAATGATGCATGCTCAGGCATTGATGTGGCGAATCAAATCAACGCATTTGCTGGAATATCCCCATTCATTGTCATACCATGACACCAGTTTCATAAACGTTTTCGACAAGGCGATGCCTGCACCGGCATCAAAAATGGAGGTGCAGGATTCGCCAAGGAAGTCTGATGAGACCACATCATCTTCGGTGTATCCCAGAATGCCTTTCATCGAACCCTCCGCAGCGTTTCTCATGGCTGCCTTCACCTCTTCATAGGACGTTGGACGTTCCAGGTTGACTGTCAGATCAACCACGGACACATTGGGAGTGGGAACCCGAAACGCCATGCCGGTCAGCTTGCCATCCAGCGCGGGGATCACTTTGCCCACAGCTTTGGCCGCACCTGTTGAGGAGGGAATGATGTTCTGGGCCGCGCCTCGTCCACCCCGCCAATCTTTCACAGATGGGCCGTCCACAGTTTTCTGGGTGGCCGTGGTGGCGTGGACCGTTGTCATCAAGCCACAGGCGATGCCAAAATTCTCATGCACAACCTTGGCCATGGGTGCCAGGCAATTGGTGGTGCAGGAGGCATTGGAGACGATGTCCTGTCCCGCATAGGTGGTGTGATTGACACCCATCACGAACATCGGGGTATCGTCTTTGGAGGGGGCGGAGAGGACAACCTTTTTCGCGCCGGATGCGATGTGTTTGCGAGCCAAGGCATCCGTCAAGAAAAAGCCGGTGGACTCCAGCACCGTCTCCACCCCGAGCTCATCCCAGCGAAGGTTGGCCGGATCCCGCTCAGCCGTGATGCGGATGCTCCGTCCATTCACGATCAACGCCCCATCCTTGACAGCCACCTCGCCATGGAAACGTCCATGGGTCGAATCGTAACGAAGCATATATGCAATATAGTCAACATCGATCAAGTCATTGATGCCCACAACCTCAACATCGGTTGATTCAATGGCACGGCGAAACACCAGGCGTCCGATGCGGCCAAACCCGTTGATGCCGACGCGAATGGTCATGAGGGGGAGGGTTGTGAATGAACTGCAGGCAACTCTAGGAAACCGTCAGCTCCCCCCAACCCCGCAGGCCCCAGAAGTTCACCTTCGAGCAGCAGGTTGAAAGCCAACAGCTGTTCATCACTCAAACGCTGCCGGCTGTTGACGCCAAAATGCCCCTCCAGGCACTGGCGGGCGCGTTCCACCGGCCAGCTCAGTTGCGCCAGCAGGTCATCGCACTGCTTCAGGAGCTCGCCCCGAAGCAGCGGAATCGGCGCCGTGTCGGGCGCGCTGCCAGGGGGCAGAGCCTCCAGTGCCCGGCGGAGGGCCATCAGATCGGCATGGCGGGTGAGACGGCTGCGACTGGGATGGCCGAAGAGCCGCTGAACGTAGATCCTCTCCTGGTCCCGGCCCCAACCGATGGTCGCCAGAAGGCGATCCAGCCGGGCCAGATCGGCACTCCAATCCTCTGGATCCGGTGGAGGCTCAAGGGGATCCGAGGGGGGCCCCGCCGGCAGACGCGGCGGATTGGCTGGCTCGGCATCCGCCGCCGGGGGCGGGGGCGCGACCGAAACGGGTAAGGGCGGGGGGCTGGCGATCTGCCCGGGAGTCCGCAACCGCTGAAGAAGACGCGCGCGGGCACGATCCTCCGCTTCCTCTGCATTCGCGGCCTCCCCGAGGGCGGAGCCCAGACAGCGCTCCCCCTCAAAGGCCCGCACCCGCACCACCCGCCGCTCGGAATCCGCATGGACAAGACGAGCCCGGAAGTCCATCGGTGGAGCGTCCTGACCGGGAGAGGGGGCGTTTCTAGAATGCAGCAGGTCCGCTCCTTCAGCGGGCGACCGCTCAGCCCAGCCAGGACACCAGCCCCTGGAAGACCGTCCTGGAAGACTCTCATGGAAGCGGAAACC
>JBKDSZ010000136.1:0-2566 GCA_046340375.1 Cyanobacteriota bacterium
ACCCATCGCCGCATGGCTGCCTGCCTGCGCGACATGGAGATCATCCTCCGCTACATCACCTACGCAACCTTCACCGGCGACGCTTCCGTGCTGGAAGATCGCTGCCTGAACGGCCTGCGTGAAACCTATCTCGCCCTCGGCGTCCCTGGCGCTTCTGTGGCTGAAGGTGTGCGCAAAATGAAGGATGCCGCCATCTCCATCGCCAACGACCGCAACGGCATCACCGCTGGCGATTGCTCCTCCCTGATGTCTGAAATCGGCACCTACTTCGATCGCGCTGCCGCCGCAGTCGCCTGATCCCCTTTCCCTTACTCGGTCTTTTCACCCACTTTCTGTCCTCCCCATGAAGACTCCTCTCACCGAGGCCGTTGCCGCCGCCGATTCCCAGGGTCGTTTCCTCAGCAACACCGAGCTGAACGCGGCCTTCGGTCGTTTCGAGCGCGCCAAAAACGCTCTTGAAGCCGCCCGTGCCCTCACCGCCAACGCCGACAACCTCGTCAATGGCGCCGCTCAGGCCGTTTACAACAAGTATCCCTACACCGTTCAGCAGCAAGGTGCCAACTTTGCCTCTGACGCCCGCGGCAAGGCCAAGTGCGCTCGTGACATCGGTTACTACCTCCGTCACATCACCTACTCCCTGGTGGCTGGTGGCACCGGCCCCCTCGATGAGTACCTGATCGCCGGTCTGGATGAAATCAACCGCGCGTTCGAGCTCTCCCCCTCCTGGTACGTGGAAGCTCTGACCTACATCAAGAACAATCACGGCATCTCCGGCGATCCCGGCGTCATTGCCAACAACTACATCGACTACGCCATCAACGCTCTCGTCTGAGCCCCTGGCCTCGTCCTCTCCTCGCCCCCCCGTTCTGGGGGGCTTTTTTGTCTCTTCCCCGGCAGGATGTGCCGGATGGTGTCTGCAGCCGCAGCGTCAGGAAGGCGGATGGCAACATCAGGAGAGCCCGTTGTGTTGGTCCCGCTCACCATGTCAGGCGCGCCCGAGAGTCCCCCTCCCATCAGCCCGGCTGGAGAGCCCATCAGCGAGGGCGAGGCCCTGCGGCGTCTGGGCCAGAGCCAGGATCAATCGCTGCGCTATTACGCCGCCTGGTGGCTCGGGAAGATGCGCAGCCAGCACCCCGACACCATTCCCCTCCTGCTCTCAGCGCTCCAGCAACGCCAACCGCGGGAAGAGGGCGTCGGCGTGGAACACAACGCCGTTGCCCGAAACGCGGCCCGGGCCCTGGGCAAGGTGGGGGATCAGCGGGTGGTGCCAGAACTTCTGGCCACCCTGGCCGATGACGATGAAGGATTGCGGGAGGCTGCCGCCCGCGCCCTTGGCGAATTGGGCGCCACGGCGGCGGTGCGCCCCCTCTGTGCGCGGCTGGCCAGTGGGTTGGAGGGGGCTGGTGCTTGCCGACCCAACAGCCCCAAGCTCCAGGAACCCTGCGAAGCACTGATCGAGGCCCTGGGGGAGATCGGCCTGGGCGATGAGGACGTGTTGGCCGTCATTGCGCCCTTCCTGGAGCATGAACGCCCCTTGATTCGCAGTGCCGCCGCCCGAGCGCTGCTCCAGCTGACGGGAGATCCAGCCTGGGGCAACTCCCTGCTCACCTTGCTGGAGCATCCCCAGTTGCAGGTGCGCCGCGCCGCCCTGATGGACCTGGGGGCGGCGGGATGGCGCGCCGCGCTCGATCCCATTCGCGCCACCCATGCCGAAAACAGCCTCAAGCTGATCGCCCTGCGCGGACTGGTGGAGCGGGGCTGCGGCGAACCGTCCACAGAAACCCTCCTGGAGGCCATGGATGACCTGCTCTGAGCCCTCCCCCGCAGGCCTGGCCATGGGCCCCTACCCAGCGCTCATCGCCGCCGTGGAGGAGGCCGATTCCGCCGTGGCGCTACTGCGGACCACCCGGGCGCTGGCCGACGCCCTGGCCGGCCACGGGCAGGGGGAGCAGGCCGACCCCCCACCGGAGGAGGCCCTCACCTGTCTGGTGCGCATCCTCGGCTACAACAATCCTGGAGCGGCCGTGGCGGCCGTGGAGGGCCTCACGGCGAGCGGTCCCGCCGCAGTGTCCGTGTTGCTCGGGGGTCTCGATGACAGAAATTACGGGGCACGGTCGTGGGCGGTCCGGGCCCTCGCCGGGATCGGCGATGTGCGCGGTCTGGATCTGCTGGAGCAGGCGTTGGCGGATGACATCGGACCCAGCGTGCGCCGGGCGGCGGCCATCGGCATGGGGACCCTGCGCTTTGAGCCCCTGGCGTCGAGCGAACGTAAGGCCGTTCAGGAGCGCGCCCTCCAAGCCCTCCAGGCAGCTCGGCACGATGGCGAGTGGGTCGTGCGCTACGCCGTGGCCGCCGCCCTGGAGAAGCTGGCCCTTCGCCTGGCGCCCCCGGAGCAGGGCCGAGACGCCGCGATGGCCAGCCTGGCCCCGCTGGCCGACCTGGAACGGGAAGAGGTCCCGGTGGTGCGCCTCCGCGCCAGGCTGGCGCTCACCCGCCTGACGTCCCCATGACGTCCTCCCCTTCCCCCACCGACGCGGCCCCCCGCCCCATCGGCGTGCTCTTCGTG
>JBKDSZ010000137.1:0-27867 GCA_046340375.1 Cyanobacteriota bacterium
CGCTGAGGGGGACGTCAGGGTGGTAAGCCCAGCCAGCGATCAGGGAAGGAGTGATCAATTCGATTCCTCCCTGAAGAGCCTTGGCCGGTGCCGCAGCCCGATGGCGATCTCTTGCCAATACTCGCGTCCAGAGGTTCGGCATCGTCAGTGGAAAGAGGATGGGGCCTGGGGGGAGGGCAGAGGAGAAGAGAAACCTAAAGCCTCCCATTCGCTTTGATTATACCTGCGTTGTCCAGTGGCGATATCATAGGGATTTCGCAGGAATGGACCGCCTTGCGAGTGACTAAAACTCCTCAGTGGGGTGGTATAGAGACAATCAGCAAAAAAATAGTGAATAACCTGACTCCAACGCCTGGAGGTGCGAACCTTGACAGGCTCACCACCGTGCAGAAGATTGGCATGCCAGATCAACACCTTGCCGCGGGTCGGCAGGAAGCGACTCAGAGTGTAGCCACGCTCAGATACAGCATCATGCCAATGGTTTTGAAAGAATCGCTGGGGGTGCAGTTCTGCATTAACCTGTTCGGGCTGAAGGCCCAGGGACTCCGCGCTTAGATAGGGCATTCGGTGGCTTTTGGGATAGTAGATCAAAGGACCACTATCCGGAGTCACATCCTGGAGGGCGATCCAGACCCCACACATAAATCCCAATGGATAACTATGAAAATGGACGGCATCACTGTGATAGGGCTGTTCACTGCCCACGGCAAAGTTAAGGGTCTGAAAAGCAAAAGGCTCACGCCCGTATACATGACGGAGAAAATCAAGAATGGTTGGATCCAAAGCGAGCCTTCGTATCGGATCATGCTGTTGCCAACCATCCTGCAGCCTGGGAGGTCCTCCTTCTCCCTGCTCCCAAAGAGTGAGTGACTCCGCCAGCAATGGTTCCAAGGCGTCAATCACCCGATCAATGGTCTCGGAGAGCGGAGGATTTTCTAGATCAAGAACACAAAACCCGTTCTCATGCAGTTGAAGAGCTTCCGTACTCCAGCGACCAAAATGATCAGCTGCAAGCAAATCGTGGAAGTCAGATCGATCGATTAGGGGCTGGCCTGTGAGATTGAGAGCCATCACAACAAAGACACGGGCTTGGCCGTGCGCGCGACAATGTCTACAGACCTGAGAGACAATGAAAGGTTTTCCTCCTGCATGGTGAGATGGGGGCTGTAATTGGGATCCGCACTGAGCATGCTTCCCCATCGACTCTGCATGGCTTTTCGTTCGTTCTGCCACTGCTGATAGGCCATTTTCTCGGTCGGCGTGCCTCGACTTTTCGATTCATGATGCACCAGTACGGCATCAGGGCAGAACACGTTACGGTAGCCAGCAATCAACAGTCGCAAACACAAATCGACGTCATTGTAGTTAACAGCAAAGGTTTTTGCATCAAAACCACCGACCTCCAAAAAAACAGAGCGTCGCATGATTAGTGTCGCCGCCGTTACGGCGCTAACATTATGAACAAATTGAAGACGCATTTGATAACCATTGTCATTGGCGTCAAGATACTTGTGCGCATGTCCGGCAACCCCGCCAATTCCCAGAAGAACACCCGCATGTTGGACTGTGCCGTCATCAAACAAAAGCTTGGCACCCACCGCACCGATCTCTGGGCGGAGAGCATGTGCCGCCATGGTGGCCAGCCATCCTCCATGGGTCGCTTCCACATCATTATTGATCAACGCAATCAGCTCTCCCCTGGCCAGATTGACCGCTTCATTATTGAGTCCTGAGTAATTGAAGGGCCCAGGCCTGCGTAAGAGGCGAATTCTTGCATGTTGTTCCATCTCAGCAAGATAGTCCAGGGTTTCAGGCTCGCTGCTGCCGTTGTCGATCACGATGATCTCTGTGGGCGGATTTCCCTGCGCATGTTCCGATAGTGAGTTCAGACAGCAGCGAAGTAGATCGCCACGATCTCGGGTGGGGATGATGATGCTGACCAATGGTGGTGGCTCAGGAAGGGGCCAGTGCACAACATGACCACCGCTGGGATGAAAGCTGACGCGGAAAGGCTGGCCATGACGGGCCAAGAAGGCCTGGAGCGCAGCGGCCGTTTGAGCAGAGGAGCGGCTTTCCTCAGCTGTCTGTAGGCGATGATAAAGAATCTGGGGGACATGCAGAATCTGCTCCAGCACACAACCAGCTGAGGCTTCCAGAACGATCCCATAAAGAGACGTTTCCTCGCCAGCATCATGGAGCACCTGACAAGCGCGCCAACAGTGATCACTTCGAATCAGCCAACTGTGGGAGTAGGAGGCATCGCTGTAAAGAAGGTCTGGATTCCAGGCCGGCTTGAATTGCGGCGAATGCCTTCGTCCCATTGCAGTCATTCGGTCTTCATCCGCGTAAATAACGCAGGCCTCAGGATTGTTCAGGATGACAGAGGAAAATTTCCGTAGGGCATGGACAGGAAGTTGATCGCCCACTTGCAAGAGAACAACCCAAGTCTCCTGGTCACCCTGCTGAAGTTGATCGCCTGGTGGCAACAAGCGATAAGGGCCGGATGACTGGCGATTCAGGCTGTCAATCGATCGTTGACAAGCTTTCTGTTCATTGCGTTCTCCCCAGAGCCAAATGGCAAAACTGACGATATGTTGATTGGCTGTCTTCACAGAGAGGGACGACATCTGGCGTTCTTCCTCAATCAGGGCGGGAACTTCCACCCTTTGGATCCATTCGTCATAGCCTACAAGTGGAAAGTTATAATGGGAAAGAAGATGGTTGTAATCCCACCATTGCTGGGCCACGGAGCGTTGCTTGAGATAGTTGTTATTGTAGAGAGGATGTAACCTGAGGAGTTTTTTAGCCAGCAAATGCTTGACCCTGAAGAAAGGCTGAGGCGTCAGTCGAAGCTCGGAGACCACTGCATCTCCATTCAATCCCTGGAGCTCAAATGTGCAAAACCCGTGTCCTTTTGCGATCCGCACAACCCGTCGACGACGCTTTGCACTAATGAGTATTCTGCCTTGAGTCCGATTAAACAAGCCACAACTGCGTACCTGTTCGGTCTGAAGAAGCACAGTCAGCATATACCAACCCGGTCGGATAGGCTCCTTCAGTGACAAGGTTGGTCGCTGTCGAGCAGAGAGCCATGCCCAGTCTTGGCGCAATCGCAGATTGAGCCAGCGACGAATTGAATTCACTGACGATGACTCGCCTGCATCCCCAAGATAAATTTACCCAAACTTAGGCCCACAGCGCAAGAAGCAACGACCGAGAAGAAACCCTTATTTCTCCAATCATTCTCGGGATCCTCTGGGAGTTGAGGTGCAGAAAGAAGAGCCATAAACTTTTGCTGACGCTTGCCCTCTACTCGAGCTTTTTCAACCGCCGTCAAGGCAAGTTTATACGAATCAGTGGCAAAATTTACATCGGACTCTAGACGTACCATGTCTGAAGCTTTTTTGGTGATACTTCTCCCTTTACGAGATACGGCAGACCTCCTTTCGATCTCAATTTGCCGAACAAGCTCACGTACTTGATCCTCAACTGCCGCCACCTCAGGCTCGGCAGGATCTTTGAATTGACGCTTTAAGGTGGCCAATTCAACGCGAAGATCAACCAGTTTTTCTTGAAGCTTGCTAATGGTCTGACTGGCAAGCTCAGCTTCGCTCTTGGGGTCAATCACGGCATTTGATTCCTGATAACGAAGTAAAAGGTTTTTGGCCTTGTCGAGATTCTGACGAGCACGTACCAACTCTTGCTCAGCAAAACTTCCTTGCTTCAAGCTAATGTCTTGATTGAGACGATTGACAAATTGCTCACTTTTACGCAACATAAAACGATTAAGCTCAAAGGAAGCATTGGGATCCAGGCCAACGGTTCGCAGAACAATGGCCCCTGACATTTCATCAAGGGTGACAGCAACTTGCTTCTTGAAAAACTTCAAGCGCTTCTCTTTTGACAGGTTTGGTTTTATTCCTGCGAAGGGATCTTTTCCATTCTGTGCATAGGCCCTATCCAGATCAAACCCACGATTAAGGTCTGCAAGCACCTGAGGAGATTGCAAATATGTTTTCAGGAAACGTGCGTCTTCGAGCGAAAGCTGATTGCCTCCAGCAAGTAGACCTGCCAGTCCAGATCCCGGATCCCCGATCCGGTTATCTTCAGCTTTGCGAATGACAAAATCCGATCTTGTCACATAGCGATTGCGAGCGATGAAATAAAAATAAATACCTGAAATAATTATCGGCATAATCAATAGTTGTGCCAACGACACTTGCAAGATCCCTGTCGCTGTTCTTTGTTGGGACTTGATCGCAACAACTTTTTTCTGCTCAAGGGTGGGGTCTTGGGCTGTCTGTGATTCGGAATCCTTCCTTAGAAGGAACCGATTCATTGGGTTAAATTGATCAACATCCAGCATTGTGGTTCAATCAACGAAGATAACAGTTGGGAGTGAGTGAAAATTTACTGTAGACCATTGGGATTGGCAACAGTAAACACTAATTTGGAATCACTCATCAAGATTTCGGGTTGCGGGAGCAGCAAGGAGACGCTCGGTGTGAAGGGATACCGCCTCATCCAAGTCAGAGAATTCCTCAATTTTACCACCATCTAGGAGAAAAGCACGATCGCAATGCAGCTTCAGCCCCCATAAATTGTGGTCAACCATCAGGAAATCAGCGTTTTTTTTCCGCTCCATCAGCACCCGTTTGCTTCTCTCACGAAAACGCTGGTCTCCAGCTGCCGTAACTTCATCAATCAGGTAAACATCAAAATCGAAAGCCATCGACAGACCGAAGGTCACCCTTGAGCGCATTCCACTGGAATAGGTTTTGAAAGGGCGGTCAAAGTAAACACCGAGTTCAGCAAACTCCTCAACATAACGAACTTTTTCTAAAACATTCTTTTTTTCCGTATAAATGCGGCTGACAAAGGTGACATTTTCTCTACCCGTCAGACTGCCCTGAAAACCACCCACCAAGCCCACGGGCCACGATATGGTCCGATCCGTTTCAATCGTTCCGCTGTCTGGAAGATCAATGCCACCGAGGATTCGCAAAAGCGTACTCTTTCCTGCACCATTAGCGCCAAGTATTGCGATTGACTCACCCGTATTTATCGTAAAACTGAGATCTCTGAAAATCGTCGTTGGCTTTCCGCGATAATAGAAAGTTTTGGTGAGATTTGAGACTTTAATCATGGATCGACGTGTTGAATCTTCTTTTGAATAAAATACTGCCACAATACGCTGACAAGTAATGTACCATGCAAAAATACAAATTAATCAGAGGGTAAGGAGTTTGTGTTCGTTATTATAATAAATCCATAGTGATACTACTAAAAGTATGATAGCTGACGCTGATGCGTAGCCCAAGTTCGCGTCTGGAGTGAAGTAATCGCTGGTCATAGATTTTCTATTGAGCTCAATAACGTGCGTAAGTGGGTTCCATTTGAAGAAGGGATGTGTCCAAGGTGGAAATAACCAATAACGAAAAGCTACGCCTGACAAGAACCATAAAAAGCGAGGAACCCAAATGCCTACCACTTTAAATCCAGGGACAAGATGGGAAGCGACCATAAATATCAACCCCACGGAGAAGGCGATAACTGAGGTGAGCAATATGCTTGCAAAAAACAGGCCAATATCATACATAAATACTTGATTTAGCATAATCCAGGTTGCGACACATAGGACCAGGAGACAGCACGTGTACAACCCTGTCTCGCAAAAAGTTCGCGCAATGACAGTGTCTATCGGCTTGACTGGCTTGTAGAATAAAAGGGCTTCATTGGCTTCCATTGCGACAAGACTTCGGCCAGTAACCTGGCTGAAAATTGTAAATAGGACAATGCCTGAGGAGAGAAATAGAAACACATGCAGGCTGCCTCCACGATGAGCATTCAAGATAGCTAGAAAGGCAAGCCATATGATAATTAATCCCAACGGTTGCATCAAAACGCCAAGGAATCCGCCCTTGACATCACTCACTCTCGTACGCAGCTCCCGGTAAACCAAGGCATCAACCACGCGCCACTGAACCTGCCAACCACTGAGGCGCCGCAGGCCATCTTTGTGTGGCGAAGTCTTGCCAGGATCTGCCCGGACCAGTTTTGTGGGTCTGGCGGGTGTATCCACAATCCATCAGTTGAGATCAAGTGAGAATTTAGCCCCAAGACTCCGTTCTGTCTCCTCCCCCAACCCCAACCAGGCCACCACATCCTTTTGGAATCCTCGCTCCAAGCGTCGTTCGATCCTGTCCAGCACGTGCTCCAGAGCCCGGTGGGCCAGTCTTCGGGCTCCCCGCAGCTGCACCAGGCGCGACTGGAGAGCCACCTCCGCCCAGCCAGCGATCACAGACTCCCCTGGTTCCAGGGTGGCTCGCAGCCGGAAGCCCAAGTTGTCGCCCCAGGCCCCCAATCCCGCCAGACGGCAGCCGGTGCTGCTCACTTCTAGCCGCCCGTCCGTCCACTCCGCCGCGATCGACAAGGTGGGCACCACCTCCAGATGAAGCACGCGATGGGGGTTGGAGCGGTAGATCAGGCGGCCGGGACCCTCCTGGCTCAGTCGCTCCCGGGCCAGGAAGGAGGTCAGGGGGCGATCCACCAGGGCCAGATAGATCGTCAGGCGGTCCCGCGTGGCTGCTGACGCGGTGATAGGCAACCACAGGTGCCGTTTGCACACCACCGACGTCAGCTCGGCTCCGGCCTTTGAAGGGGAATGGCGGTCGGTCAAGGCCCAGCGACGGGGCGGCTGTGCTCAACTATGGCGGATTCGCCAACGTTCCTGTCGTGAACGCCCGCGTCAGCCATGGAATGGTGCTGGGCCTCCCGTCCCGAGGACTGGCCCGCGTCGACACTCTTGCCCCCCTGCTGGCGCCCGCAACCCTCGTCAAGGGAGCCGCGGCCTGCCGCGCCGCGCCGCTCACAGCGGTGCTGGCCTGGGGACGGAAGCCTTCGGCTCGCGCGGCCGAGGCCCTCTCCAGAGCTCGGGACCTGCCCCTCTGGCGCTGTGAGGATGGTTTTATTCGTTCCCTGGGGTTGGGGGCGGCAGGGCCGCCCTGGTCTGTGGTCGTGGATGATGTCGGCATCTACTACGACGCCACGGCTCCCAGCCGGCTGGAAGCGTTGATTCCCAGGCCCCTGGCCCCCCCGGAGGTGGCCCGGGCCGAGGCCCTTCGCCGTCTCTGGACGGGGGAACGGGTGAGCAAATACAACAGCGCCCTGGAGACCCCACCCCCCCGCGATCCCTATGTGCTCGTAGTCGACCAGACTTGCGGTGATCTGTCCATCCGTTGGGGAATGGCCGACGCCGCGAGCTTCCAACGGATGCTGGCGACCGCCCTGGCCAACCACCCCCATTGCCGCGTTGTGCTGAAAATCCATCCGGACGTGGCGGCGGGGCGCAAGCGGGGCCATTTTGAGACTGTGGCGTCAGAGACGGAGCGCCTGGACATCCGGGCGGAGGGGGGCCATCCAGCCGCGTTGCTCGAAGGAGCGGAGGCGGTCTACGTGGTCACCTCCCAGCTGGGCTTCGAGGCCCTGCTCTGGGGGCGACCGGTCTACTGCTTCGGCATGCCCTTCTACGCCGGCTGGGGACTCACCCGGGATCTTCTGCCTTCTGGAACCCGGCGGCGGGACCATCGACCCACCCTGGCGCAGTTGATTCATGCCAGCCTGATTGACTATCCGCGTTACATCGATCCCCACCGGCGGGAGCCTGTCGGGCCGGAGACCCTGATCCGCGTGATCGGCCTGCAACGCCGGCGACAACGGGAGCTGCCCGCAAGGATCGAGGCTTTCGGCTTCAAGCCCTGGAAGCGGCCGATCCTGCGACGCTTCCTGCGGGGCGCGGATCTTCGTTTCCGCAGCGAGCAGGCCCGGCCCGGACGGGCGGCGGAGGGGCTCGCCATCTGGGGTCGTGATCCCGGGCAAGGGGTGAAGCGCCGGTTGCAGCAGGACCCGTCGCTGGCCCTGCTGCGGATCGAGGATGGCTTCTTGCGGTCGGTGGGCTTGGGGGCCAATCTGATCGATCCGATCTCTTGGGTGGTGGACCGGAGCGGCATGTACTACGACGCCACGTGCGCCAGCGACCTGGAAACCCTTCTGGCGCGCCATCCCTTCAACGCGTTGGAGCGTCAGCGCGGTGCCGCCTTGCGGGAGAGGCTGGTGGCGGCCGCCCTCACGAAGTACAACCTGCCAGCGCCCGCCTGGCGGCGACCCGCCCATGGACGCCGGGTGGTGTTGGTGCCAGGACAGGTGGAAACCGACGCCTCCATCCGCCATGGCGCCCCCGGTCCGCGGACCAACCTGGAGCTGGTGCGGGCCGCGCGGGAGGTGGAGCCCGACGCCTGGCTGGTCTACAAGCCCCATCCGGACGTGGTGGCGGGCCTGCGGCAGGGAGGGAGCGACACAACGGATCTGGAGCGGCTGTGCGACGAGATCGTGCGCGAGGGAGCCATGGATCAGATGTATCGACAGGTGGATGCTGTGCATGTGCTCACCTCCCTGGCGGGATTCGAGGCCCTGTTGAGGGGATTGGAGGTTCAGACGTGGGGTCTGCCCTTCTATGCCGGATGGGGGCTCACCCGGGATCACCTGCCCTGCCCCCGGCGGGGCAGGGACCTGACCCTGGATGAGCTGGTGTTTGCCGCCCTGGTGGCCTACCCACGCTATGTCAGCCGACGAAGCGGCCTGTTCATCGAGCCCGAGCAAGCCATCAGCGAGCTGATCGACTGGAGGGAGGAGGCTCCCCGCCCCCTGAGCTGGTGGCGGCGGTTGTTCAGGTATTGGGGGAGATGGAGGGATTGTATCCGCCTAAACAGTTCGCGCTCCTCCCGGCGTTAAGCTTTGATTCAATCACCCGTTCAAAAGACGATCATTGGTGAAAAGCATTCCCATTCATGGGCCCGTTCTCCTCCTGATGGGTCCGCTCGGGATGTTTTTTGCACGACTTGCCAGGCATCTGGAACGGAGGGGTGTGGCTGTGACAAAGGTCAGTTTTCCTCTGCACGAGTTTGGTTTTCCTCCCCACCAGCGCGTTCCCTTCGATGCGGGCATGGATGCGTTCCAACCATTTCTGCGGGCGTTGATCCTGGAGCGCGGCATCCGCCATCTCTTCATGTATGGCGATTTCATTGATCCCCATCGTTTGGCGATCGATCTGGTTCAGAGCATGAATGCGGAAGGGGTTTTCCCCTTCCCGATCGAGCCCTGGGTCTTTGAGCTGGGTTACATCCGTCCCAATTATGTGAGCCTCGAATTGGAACGGGTCAACGCCCGTTCGAATCTAAACAAACCCGCATCATTCTATCAATCTCTGCCGCCGGTGGATGTGATCCCACAGGCTCGCCGGGAGGCTGGCATTCGTTGGTGGAAAGTATGGAAAACCCCAACCTTTATCCAGCACGCCTTCACGCCCTTTTCCATCATCCAGGGCCCCCACAAGCTGCAACCCAAACCCTCCTATCTTGCGGCCCAGATTCGGGGGATGTTTCGCAAGCATGTTTATCAGATCAGCGAGAAGCCTGTACTGCGACGCCTGCTGGATGGCACCCGGTTCGTTCTGGTTCCCCTGCAGGTGTCCAGCGATTCGCAGGTGAGCCTGGGGTCGGACTACGCCGGCATGGAACCGTTGATTGCGGAGTTGATCGCCTCCTTTGCCCGCCATGCCCCCCAGGACGAGCGTCTGGCGTTCAAACACCATCCCCGCGATCGCGGCTACAACCATTACGGAGCCGTGATTCGGCGGCTGGCGCGTCACCACGGGGTGGAGGAGAGAGTTCTTTATTTCCATGACGGCCCCCTCGGCCCCATCCTCAAACGCGCGAAGGCCGTCGTCACCATCAACAGCACCGTTGGTCTTCAGGCTCTGTATCACGCAGTGCCCACCAAGGTGTTGGGGCGCACCTTTTACAACCTGCCGGGCCTCACCGACCAACAGCCCCTGGCCAGCTTCTGGCGGGCACCGCAACCCTCCGACCGAGAGCTGTTCCGCCGCTTCTACGTTTATTTGATCGAAACGACGCAGATCAATGGGAATTTTGATGGATTCTTCCCCTTTGCTCAGACCTTTGCCATCTCTCCCGAACTTGCGATCCATGCCGTGAGCCCCCCTCCAAGTGGCCTGCAGGTTCTGATGCGGATGCTCTTCCTGGTCCGGGGGTTTGCAACCTACTACCTGCAACTGTTGGCCCTGCTTTTCGGGGCGCGGGAGACGGCACGCCGTCTTCTGGAGAGCGGATCCCAACTGGTGCTCAAGGGACTGGGGGTGACGGTGCTGATGGACCGGAGGCTGGAACCGATCTCCCGTCCGCAGCTGCACATCGCCAACCATGGCCATCCCCTGGATGTGCTGCTGGTGCAGGGCTATTTCCGCGAATGCAGCATGACCACCGCGGCACGCCACCTGCGCTGGCTTCTTCCCTTCTTTGCCGCCAGTGCCCAAAACTACGGCCATGTGCATCTCAACCATCTCTGCAGCCAGTCCCGCGTCGAGGGGCTTAGACACCTGCTGCGCCGTATGGATCAAAGGGGTCGTTTGTTTCTCTTCCCCAGCGGCTCTTTGCTCACACCAATCACCGAGCGGGTTTCCGGCAGTCTTCATGTGCTCGGTCGCCGCAGCGGGGCTCTGATCATTCCCTGGTTCACAACCTATCGCGGCTTCCCGCGCTCGGAGGAGGAGCTGCGCTACAGCCCTCTTGCCCTGATCGTGCGCCGTCTGTTCGGCCCACAGGCCACCATCCTCTGCCAGGAGGGCTCTCCGATCGATCCGAGCGACTTCCCCGACCAGGAAGCCCTCTCCGCCCATATTCGCGAACTTTATGCCCGTCGGAGGATGTCCATGGAGTCGATCAGCTGAGGGCGTCCTGCCAAACCGGGCGCAGATCCTCCACCAGCAGCATGCGTCGCTGATGGGGAAACAGGCGGTTGAGATCGCAGTGCAAGAAGATCTCACAGATTTGATTGAAGTCTCTGGCCAAAGACACCCCTGCTACATGCGCATTGCCAAACGCCACGTATTTCTTCAGCAGGATCGGCACCCGAAAAGGCTCCTGGAACTGTCGCTCCAGGGACCGCTCCAACTGACTGAGGGAATCAGGCTGGCTGTCGCTTCGAGAAACCTGTGTCGGCGAAAGGGCGGGGAAGGGATGGCGGGGCGGTGGAATGGCGAGGTCAGCCAGGAAAGGAGGCTGGAGAATACGGGAGAGAAAGCTTCTTTGCAGAGCGGCACTGTGGTGGAAGTGGTTGTAAGACACCATTCCCAGCAGATGGGAATGGCCCGTGGCCAAGGGGATGCTGACCATGGCCCGCAGCAGCATCAGAAGCACAGGGCTAGTGCGTTGATAAGGCGAGGCCACACACGTGCGCCCGATCTCGGCATAGGCCTCCCCCCGCTGACAGAAGGCCTGATCCAGCCCCGGGTAGCAATGCTCCAAATAGGACCGAGAGCCATCCCATGGTTGTTGTTCATGCCACTGGGACAGGGCAAGGCGCTGGGTTCCGGCGATCGTGCCCCGCTGCTGATCAAGAACAAGCAGATGCCAATAGTGGTCATCGCGCCCGTCAAGGTCGATCTCCTCCGGACCGTGGGCAGACACCTGTCGGTAGGAGCGGGCTCGCACGGCGCCCACCAAGGCGGCAACGGAACGAAACTGGACGGGAGAAAGAAAAAAGGCGGAAAAATTACCCAGCTCAAAACACAGCTGAGAGGAAAAATCGGCACGCAGCAGACTTGTGGTCGCTTGATCCATTTCAGTCGCTGAAGCGCTGCCCACCATGCCCCCCACAAATCCTCTCTCTTATGATCTCACTTTTTGAACACAGGGAAGACGGTGTCCGAACTGCCCGGGCTGCCACGCCGAGAGCCGGGAGGCACTGTTGTTGTGATGCATCAGGGGGCTGGATCCACTCTGGATCACTTCCTGAGGGGACCATTGGAGCGCCTGGGCATCCGTGTGGTGGAACTGGATTCCTCGGGGGATCCCCGGAGCGAACCGTTGGCAACCATTCTGGCCGCCGATCGGGTGGTGGTTGTGCGCTACCTGCCGCGACGCTGGCTTGGGGCCCTCCGCCAGGCCCGGGAAGGAGGGGCGACCTTGCTTTACCTCATGGACGACGACCTGCTTGATCCGGATCTCCTGACAGAGCTGCCATCATCCTATCGGCGCCGGGTGCGGGACCGCATCACCCGGCAACGGCGATGGATTCCGGCCCTGTTCGATCAGATCTGGGTCACCAGCGCCGTTCTCGAACGCCGCTATGCCCACCTGGGCGCCAGACGGCTGCCCCTGAGCCCCCATCCGACCCTCCTGCTGGAACAGCCCCGGCTGCAACTGGCCTATCTCGGCACCAGCGTGCACGAGCGGGAGTTCGCCTGGCTGCGCGAGCTGCTGGCTCTGGTGCAGAAGCGTCACGCCCACACCCACGTGGACGTGTTCGGGGACCTGACGATCAACCGCCAGTTTCGTGATCTGCCCCGCCTGCGCATCCTTCACCCCATGCGCTGGAACAACTACCTGGCGGAAACCGGCACTGGACGGGTGGATGTGTTGCTGACGCCCCTCCTGGAGGGCTCCATGAACGCGGCCCGGGCTCCGGTGAAATTCATCGATGCCGCCCGCTGCGGCGCGGCCGGGCTCTATTCCGACCGGCCTCCCTACCGCGGATTCATTCGCCACGGGGTCGATGGCCTGCTTCTCGGGGATCAGCCGCGGGACTGGCTGGAGGCGATTGACCGGCTGCTTCACGACAGCCCGACGCGGCGCCGACTCGCGGAGGAGGGGCGACGGCGGGCCCTGCGCCTGTGTCACGGCGAGGAGGGGGAGGGGAATCCGCCGGAGACGGCTGTGGCGTGGGAGTGACGCCGACCAGCCGATCCGTGAGAAGCTTGACTTTTCGTCATCAGGCGGTCGCGCATGCTGGGCAACGGGAGATCTCCGGATCGCGGGGGCCCGGATCTGGCGAGGCTGGCCATCGCCGTCGGGGGGATCCTGCTCGTTGCGCCGGTGAATGGCGCCCTGGCAGGCCCCACCCCGCGCCCCTTCCCTCCTCCGCTCCCCGCCGCCGTGATCAGCCAAGTGATCATCCCGGCGGTTGATCCCGCCCTGGCGGGAAACATGCGCTACCGGCTCGGACCGGGGGATCGCCTGAAGATGGCGGTGTTCCAGATGGCGGGTTACGAAACCCAGGCGGAGGTGCTCAGTGATGGCACGATCAGCCTGCCGCGACTGGGGAGCGTGCCTGTGTGGGGTTTGACCCTGGATGAGGCCCGCGCCCGGATCACGGCGGGATACGCCCGCATCCTGCGGCGCCCGATCGTCTATCTCGACCTGCTGGAGGCGCGTCCGGTGCGGGTGGCGATCACGGGCGAAGTGCAGCGTCCGGGCTTGTACAGCATCGGCCGGGGCGGCACCAATCAGCTCGCCAGCAGCGGAGCCGGCTCCGGTGGCGGCGGCGTCACCATCCAGACCAGCGGTCCCCCCACCCTGCTGGAAGCCATTCAGAAAGCCGGTGGACTCACCGCCTACGGCGACCTGCGCCACCTGACCGTGCAACGGCGCTTGGGGGGGCCTGGATCCCCGGTGAAGACGCTTCAGTTCGATTTCTGGCAGACGCTTGCCGGTGGCGGTCCCGTGACAAACCCGCTGCTCTACGACGGCGACAGCATCAGCGTTCCCCGCGCGGAGAATCTCAGCGAGCCGGAATTGCTGGCCGTGGCGGCCTCGACGTTCGCGCCGGACACGATCAGCGTCAACGTGGTCGGGGAAGTCAACAGACCGGGCACCCAGAATGTGAAGGCCAACAGTCCCCTTTCGGGAGCACTCCTCTCTGCGGGTGGCCTCACCCGCCGGGCCAGCGGATCCAACGTGCGGCTGCTGCGACTGCTCCCCTCCGGCGCCATCAAGCAGGCACAGATCCGCTTTGATCCCGCCGCTCCGCTGGGTTCCGCCCAGAACCCTCCCCTGCAGCAGGGGGATGTGGTGGTGGTGGACCGCCATGGCTGGGCCAAGGCCAGCGACAGCTTGAGCGACGCGGTGCAGCCCATCGGGCCGATCATCAACGCCAGCTCCCTGCTGCGGATTCTGGGCCTGGGGTTCTGATCCGTCGCCAGCGCCGCAGGAGCCGGCGACGGCTCCGTCGCAGGTCGGCCAGGACGGCCCGCCGCCCGCCGCTTCCGAAGCGCGCGGCCTGGTATAGGGCCACAAACTCTGCCAGCTCCGGGTCCAGCTCGGGCCAACGCCGCCGCAGCCGACTCGCCAGCTGGGGGAGGGTTTCCCCCGACCGGGGCACCCAACCCTGGCGCCCGAAGGCCAGCAGGCAACGGTCCAGCTCCCGCCGCTGCGGATCCCCCTCCCCCCGCTGCCGCAACCAGCGCAGCAGGGCCAGGCCACCGGCCAGGCTGAGGGCCATCGCCACCAGAAGGACCACCCCCAGGGCATCGCGCCGATCCCCCAGCAGGAGTTGCAGCAACGCCTCCTGGCTGCGGGCGTCGTACCCCAGCCACCAGCGGGTCCAGGCCAGGGCCCGTCCCCCCCACTCCCGTTCCAGCCACGGAAAGGGGTCGCCCGCGCGGGCGACCACAGGCGGCGCCGTGCCGTCGCTGCCTGACACCCAGCGACTGGGATCTACCGTCCCCCAGCCCAGACCCTCGATCCACACCTCGCTCCAGGCATGGGCATCGCTCTGGCGCAGGTCCAGATACCCCGGTCCGCTGAGGGGTTCCACCCAGCTGCCCCCCGCGTAGCCGCTCACCACCCGGGCGGGCAGTCCCGCGGCCCGCAGCAGGGCGCTGACCGAGCTGGCGAAGTGTCCGCAGAAGCCCCGGCGGCGTTCAAAGAGAAAGGCGTCCAGAGGAGCCTTGGCCGGCAACACGCCGGGCTGGCGGGTGTAGCGGAAGGGCTGGTCGCGCATCCAACGCTCCACCCGTCGCAACCGCTCCAGGGGGGGGCCTGAGGCCCAGCTGGCGCCGAGGGCTTCCAGGCGCGGATTGGCGCCCGCCGGCAGGGCCAGCAGTTCCGGACCGGGCCGCTGCCGCTGCCAGGCGCCCGGAGGGGCCGCCGCGGTGATGGCATAGGCGCGGCGCTGGCCCCGCGGGCCCCGATGCACCAGCTCGCCCCGGGTCGTGATCCGCATCTGGCTGCTGCTGGGGCCGCCGGCCCCGCTCCAGGGAAGACGCTCCAAGGGGCTCGGCTCGCTGAGCCAGACCTGCTGGATGGGGCCTGAACCCTCGCGGACGTTCCGCCAGGCGAGCAGCTCCAGGTTGGGATCCTCCCCGCGGGCGTCCCAGCTTTTCCCGTCAAACGCCTCGTGCACCAGCACACGCCACAGGCGCGCCGCTGGCGGGGGTGGGGCGCCTGTGGCGAACGACACCCGGGCCGCCGGGGCCGTGCTCGTGGCCAGGGAGGCGATGGAGCCGGGATCGAGGGTGTCGCTGAGGCCGGTCACGGCCGCCGCCCCCCAGCCGCCGGGCAGCACGCCGATGGGCTGCAGACGCGGCAGGAGAAGGAACAACAGCAGGGCCACCGGCAGGGCCGCCAGCACCACCCCCGCGCTGCGACGCAGCAACAACCCCCACTGACCGGGGGAGCCCAGCTCAAGGGCCAGCAGCCCCGCCAGGGCGACCAGCACCGCACCGCCCTGGAGCAGGCTCGCCGCCAGATCCGGCTGCATCGAGGCCTGCAGCCCGGCGCTCACCAGCTGCAGGAGGCACACCAGCCGACGCTCCTGCAGAGAGCGCGCCTCCCACAACTTGAGACCCGTGAGCAGGGTGAACACGATGGCGAGGCTGCTCAGCAGATCCACCGGCCGCAGGGCGAGAAGACCAGCCCCCAGGAGCCCGAGGGCCGCCCACTGCAGCACGGACGCGCTCGGCCAGCGATTCATGGGGCCTCCGCCAGCAGGAGCAGGCAACGGTCGCGGTGGGCCAGGCCCACATCGGGCCCCACCACGGTTCCCTGCCAGAGGAGACCGTAGGGGAGGCCCAGGCGGTGGAGGCGGCAGAGGCGTTCGCTGAGATGCTGCAGCGCCTGCTCCCGGGGCAGGGAGGGATCCGGGGCGATCACCAGGGCCCGGGGAGCGGAGGCGGTGAAGCGCTTCACCTGGTGCCCGCGGCCCTGGGCCACGAGCTTCCAGGCCAGTCGGCTGGGGCTGTCCTCCGGTCGCCGGGGGCGCAGGTCATGCCAGTCATCCCCGCTGGCGTCCAGCCGATCCATCTCGCCCCGCCCCGCGGTGGCGGGAGCGGCGTCGACGAGCTCCTTGACCGGGCCGGCCTTGCGAGCGGGAGCGATCGGCTGCGCCACAGGCGGGGACCAGACCGTCCAGCACACGAACAGACCCAGGGGCGCCGTGCTCATCAGCCGCAGCCGTCCGGGGGGGCGGGTGCCCCGGGCGCTGGGCCGCCAGGGCAGGGTCACGCGGTGTTCGCCAGGCCGCAGGCCGTCCAGGGTGAGGGGCTCGCCAGCGGCGTCGATCCACCGCAATCGCACGCCCTCGCTGACGCCGGAAGCGCGCAGGACCAGCGGATAGGGAACGCTCTCCTCGGCGAAGCCCCTTGAGGGGGTGCCGCAGGCCAGCTCCAGCCCATGCAGGTTGAAATGGGTGAGATTCAGGGCCAGCAGCCAGAGGCCAAGCATGAGGAAGGCGAGCAGCAGGGGGCCGTTCGTCTGGGTTTGCATGCCCACCATCAGGAGCAGCCCCAATCCCCCGAGCCAGAGCCAGCCGAGGCCCGTCGGGAGGATGTAAAGCGTCCGCAGCCCCAGGCGCAGACTGGGCTCCCCGCGCGCTGGCAGGCGCGGATCGAGGCGCTTCAGCAGATCCATGGGCCAGGGCCGGGTGGCGTCATCCTCAGCGCAGGCCGTCCACGGCGGCCAGCAGCGCGCCGCTCAGCTCCGTCCCCTCGCCCCGCGGCTGGCCGCCATCCATGCGGTGTTCCGCCACTGCGGGCAGCACGGCCTGCACATCGTCCGGGATGACGTGGTCGCGCCCCTCCAGGAGAGCCCAACCCCGGGCCGCGGCCAGAAGGGCCAGTCCGGCGCGGGGGGAGAGGGGCAGCCCTCCCTGGCCGCGCTGGCGGCTGCGGGCCAGAAGGTCGAGCACGTAGTCGAGCAGGGGTTCGCCGCAGTGGATGCGCTGGGCTGCCTCCTGCAGGGCCAGCAGATCCTCCGGAGCGAGCCGGGGGGTGATCGCCTCCGGATGGAGCGCTTCCCCCTCCAGCAGGGACCGCTCGGCAGCCCGGCTGGGAAAGCCGAGGCTGAGGCGCATCAGGAAGCGGTCGAGCTGGGATTCGGGCAGGGGATTGGTGCCCCCCTGATCAAGACCGTTCTGAGTGGCGATCACCAAAAAGGGTCGCGGCAGGGCATGGCTCACCCCGTCAACGCTCACCCGGCCGGCGGCCATCGCCTCCAGCAGGGCGCTCTGGGTGCGGGGCGAGGCGCGATTGATCTCATCCGCCAGCAACACCTGGCTGAAGAGCGGCCCGGGCTGGAAGCGGAAGCGGCTTTCGGCCGCTTCCCAGACGTTGACGCCGGTGAGGTCGGCGGGCAGCAGATCACTGGTGAAGCTGACCCGGCGGAAATCGAGGCCGAAACCGCGGGCCAGCGCCTCGGCCAGGGTCGACTTGCCCGTGCCGGGCAGGTCCTCGATCAGCAGATGCCCCCGCGCCAGCAGGCAGGCCAGGGCGAGCTTCACCTCCTGGCCCTTGCCCAGCAGCACCTGGCTGATGGCGGTGATCACGGGCGCGAGTTCGGGGTGGCTCAACGGCGGGGCGGACACGGGGAGACGTGGGGGAGGGGTGCCCTCCCTGACTGTTGTTTAGTGGATTTTCCCCTGCCGTGTCGCCGATGCCGCCCGCCGTCCATGGGGGCAACCGGGCGGCGATCGCCCGCCGCCTCGGCTGCCGCCCCGCCCAACTCCTGGACCTGAGCGCATCGCTGGCGCCCTGGGGCCCGCCGCCCCCCGTGCGGGCCCTGCTGCTGGCAGCCCTGCTGAGGGGGGCTGGCGGGCCCCTGCGCGACTATCCCGATCGGGCATTCACGGGCCTGCGGGGGGTGATCGCCCGCCTCCACGGCCTGGAGCCGGAGCAGGTGTTGCCGGGGAACGGCGCCGCGGAACTCTTCACCTGGGTCGCCCGCGACGCCAGCGCCCTCGGCACCAGCCTCCTGCCCGCGCCAGGCTTCGCCGACTACCGCCGCGCTCTGGCGTGCTGGGAGGGGGATTGGCGGCCCTGGCCCCTCCCTTTGGCCTGGGGAGCGGCATTCCCCGCGCCCTTCCCCCTGGAGCCGCCTGAAACGCCCCGACCGGCTGTCCTCTGGCTCACCAACCCCCACAACCCCACCGGCCAGCTCTGGAGCCGGGCCTCCCTCGCCGCCCTGCTGCCGCGCGCCGCGCTGCTCATCGTCGATGAAGCGTTTCTGCCCCTGAGCCCGGCGGGCGAGGGGGAGTCGCTGGTGCACCTGGTGGCCCGCCATCCGAATCTGGTGGTGATCCGCAGCCTCACCAAGCTTTAGGGCCTCGCCGGGTTGCGGCTGGCCTATGCCGTGGCACATCCGGAGCGGCTGGAGCGCTGGGCCCGGTGGCGGGATCCCTGGCCCCTGAATGGGCTGGCGGTGGCGGCCGGGGAAGCCCTGCTGGGGGATCCGGCGGCGCACGGGCGCTGGTGTGCGCGGGTGCGGGAGTGGGTGCGGCGGGAGGGGGCGGCCCTGGCGCGGGGTCTGGCGGCCACGCCCGACCTGGAGCCCTTGCCCTCCGCCACGAATTTCCTGCTGGTGCGCGGCCGGGCGGGCGGGGCCTCGGGCGGCTCCCTGGAGCTGGAACCGTTGCGGCTGGCCCTGGAAACCCGCCATCGCATCCTGGTGCGCGACTGCCGCTCATTCACCGGCCTGGAGGATGGGATCTGGCTGCGGATCGCCCTGAGCGATCGCCGCGGCCGCCAGCGGCTCCTCGGGGCCCTGGCGGCGGAGAGCGGCCGTCGCGACAGCCCCAGGGCAGGGCGGAACGTCTAGGTTCACCCGAGCGTTGTCGGCCCCCCATGCCCCTCCCTCCGGGCCCAACCAGTTGGGCGCCCTGGCAGCTGATCCAGTGGATCCGCTCCCCGTTTCACCTGATGCGCACGTGCGCGGCCACCTACGGCGACGTGTTCACCCTGCGGGCCGCCTACGGGGCCGAACCGGTGGTGTTCTGCAGCGATCCCGAGGGTCTGCGGCTGCTGCTCGGCAATGACGAGGGTCCGGCGATCACCTCCCCGGGAGAACTGAACGCCATTTTTGAGCCCCTGCTCGGGCCCCAGTCGGTGATCGGACTGAGCGGCGATCCCCATCGCCGCATGCGCCAACTCTTGATGCCCCCCTTCCACGGGGAGCGGATGCGCTCGTATGAGACGGTGATTCGCGACGTCTGCCGGGAGGAGGCGGACCGGTGGTCGCCCGAGGCGCCGGTGGAGGTGCGACCCGCGATGCAGCGCATCTCCATGCGGGTGATTCTGCAGACGGTGTTCGGCCTGCGGCAGGGGGCGCGCATGGACCGGATCGAGGCGGCCCTGGTGGATCTGCTTCACACCTCCAGCCAGCCGCTGAGCACGTTGATGATCTTTGCGGGCCCGCTGCAGAAGGATCTGGGGCCCTGGAGCCCCTGGGGGCGATTCCTGCGAAAGCGGGGGGTGGTGGATGGTCTTCTGCTGGAGGAGATCGCCGAGCGGCGCGCCGCTCCCGACCGACGGGGCGACGACATCTTGAGCCTCCTGCTCGACGCCCGCGATGCGGAGGGGGAACCGCTGACGGATGGCGAGTTGCGCGATGAGCTGATCACCCTGCTGGTGGCCGGCCACGAAACCACCGCCACCGCCTTGAGCTGGGCGCTGCACTGGCTGGCCACCCGCCCGGAGGTGTGCCAACGGTTGCGGCAGGAGCTGTTGGAGGCCCAGCCGGCGCCGGGCAGCGTCCCCGAACTGAGCACCCTGCTGCGTCTGCCTTATTTGCAGGCGGTGTGCAACGAAACCCTGCGCCTCTACCCGGTGGGCATGATCACCTTCCCGCGGCGACTGGAGGCACCGCTCGAGCTGGCGGGTCATGCCCTGAATCCGGGCACGGTGGTCATCGGCTGCATCTTTCTGGCCCACAGGCGAACAGAGGTGTTTCCCGATCCGGAAGCGTTCCAGCCGGAGCGCTTTCTCGCCAACACCTTCAGTGCCTCCACCTTCCTGCCCTTCGGCGGCGGCAGCCGCCGCTGCATCGGCATGGCCTTCGCTCTGTTTGAGATGAAACTGGTGTTGAGCGAGCTGATTCCGCGCTTCGCGCTGGAGCTGGATCCGCTCACCCCCCTGCCGGTGCGACCGGAGCGACGGGGGCTGACCGCCGGCATCTCGCCCCTCTGGCTGCGGGTGCGTCCCGCCCCGGCCGAGGCGGTCACCGCTCCGGGCCGGCCTCAGGGGGCGGCGAGCCCGGTGTCGTAGGCGGTGAAGCCGCAAGCCAGGGCGGCCTCCTGCCAGGCCTTCTCGAAGCGATCCCAGCGGAAGGCCCGCGGGTCGTAGCGCGTGCGGCTGCGGTCCACCGCCGCATGGGTGGTGAGCCGGTTGAGAGGAAGGCCCCAACGGGCCTGCCAGAGCAACACCTGGCCCGCTGCGGCGCGGTATTGGGCCGGGGTGTACCCGCTGTGGGCAGGGCTGTCGCCCCGGCCGTCGGGGGGGGTGACCAGACTGAGGTGGAGCGCGACGTTGTTGATCGAGCCGACGGAGGTTGGGCGGATGCGCACGCTCATGTCTCCCCAGGCGGACATGCCAGCGCCATAGGCGCGTTTCTCATCCGGCACCAGCCGCAGCCGCTCGCCGGTGGGGGAGAGAAGCATGTGGTAGCTCGCCTGATCCGCGTCGCGGGGATGGGGGGTGCGGAACAGCTTGAGGGTGTCGGCTTCGCTGACCACGGTTTCGTGCAGCACGATCAGCTGGGGCACGTGGGGCACAAGGCGGCCAAACACGTCGCGGTGCTGCCGTTCGCCGAAGTTGGTGGGATCCGCGGGGGTGGCGACCTCGGGCCTGATGTCGCCACGGGCTGCCAGGGTGCGGGCGCAGCGCTCCACGGCCTCCGCCTTCTGGGGCGCCACCGGACTGGGCGCCAGCTCCCGCACCCGCCAGGGGGGCGCTGTACCGCAGGCGCCCAGGCCAAGGGTGAGGGCGAGGGCGGCGAGGGGGAGAAGGAAGGACAGACGATCGGTCATGGCTCCATTGAAGCGGCGGCGGGGCGGGGAAGCAGGGGCGGCGCGCTCCCCACCCACCACGCTTCTTCATCAAGACAAATGTCGGCAGATCAAGACACATCACAAGTTCCCGTGCCCCTGTCCCCTGGCCCGGCAGATGGGAGCACCATGGCGTCATCAACCCAGGAGGCGCCGGATGGACGACACGCCACCCAATCGGGCTCCAGGAGCCCGCTGACGTTTGGACCCTGCTCCAACATTTCTCAAGCGAACTCTGGTTTTCCGCCTCAGCCCGCGCTCAGTCCTCGTCCGAACGCCCGCTGATCCCTCCATGCACCGCCTGAAAGAGCCCCAGTCCCCAAGTGGCTCCAGGTGCCCCGGAGGAAAGGGAAGCCCTGCTGGACACCTGGCCCCAGGCGGCCAGCGTCAGCAGCTCCGTCCAACAACTGAAGATCGGCGTGCGCGACACGTCACGCCCGCCAACCCAGCGATCCATTGACGATCCACCGACCGCGCGGCCACGCCCCTTGCGCCTCAAGGGCACCATGGCCGAGCAGGCAACAGCCCGGACCCAGCGGTTCGGGCGTTGTTGTGTCTGGATGTCCCCCAGCACCGGCTGCGGCTCTCCAGGATGGAGACCCCTGTTGGCCCCGGGATGCCTGCCGACGCCACCCTGCTCCTCAGCCCCGCCGACCGCCGCAAGCTGGACGAGGACGACGATGCCCTTTTCTACGCCGAACCGCGTTTCGTGCAGCATCTGGACGGGGGATTCCGGGCTCGCCTGACCCGTTTGTACCGCGAGCGGATTCCTGCGGGCGCCGTAGTGCTGGATCTGATGAGCAGTTGGGTGAGCCATCTGCCGCAGGACATGGCCTACAAGGAGGTGATCGGCCATGGGCTCAACGCCCGCGAGCTGGAGGCCAACCCCCGGCTGAATCGCTTCTGGGTGCAGAACCTCAACACCGACCCTGCGCTGCCTTTGCAGGAGGCCAGTGTGGACACGGCGCTGATCGTGGCCGGCTGGCAATACCTGCAGGTTCCGGAGTCCATCGCCGCCGAACTGCTCCGCGTCATCCGACCCGGCGGCCAGCTGATTGTGGCCTTCAGCAATCGCCTCTTTGCGCAGAAGGCTCCGCGGATCTGGTTGAACGGCAGTGATCGCGACCGACTCACCAGCGTGGCCACCATCCTCATGGCCCAGGGGTGGACCCAGCCCATCATTGTGGCCGAGGCCACTCGGGCGGAAGGCCCCCTCGGCTGGATCGGAGGCAGCGGGGATCCGTTCTTCGCCGTGATCACTCAGCGGCCGGCAGGCTGAGGGAGCCGGGCCCCCCATGCATGAACTCAGCCTGATGGAAGGGTTGGGCGAGAGGGTGCTCGCCGTTGCCGCCCGGGAGGGCGCGGAACGGGTGGTCGCAATTCGCCTGCGGATCGGTCGCCTCGCCGGGGTGGATCCGGAGGCCTTGCGCTTCGCGTCCGAGGTGGTGTTGGCGGGAAGCCTGGCGGAGGGGGCGACTCTCGCGATCGAGGAGGTGGAGGCGGCCTGCTGGTGTGAGCCCTGCGGGGCGTCCTTTGCGGCGGCGAAGGGGGAGTGGGAGTGCCCCCGATGCGGAACCCTGAGCCCGCGGTTGGTGCGGGGGAAGGAGCTGGATCTGGTGGCCGTGGATCTGATTCCCTAAGGGGGAGCACCGCGGAGGGAGCCATAGCAGCGGCAGCCCGATCACCGTTGCGCCAATGTGGTCCCCTTCGCGGGTTGCTGTTCCATGTCCTCCGACCCCTCAGGGCTGAACGCCACCTACCTGGGAGCCAACGGCTGGCTGTTGGAGTTCGATGATCTGCGCGTGTTGGTGGATCCCTGGCTCACGGGACCGCTGCGGTTCGGCCCGGGAGGGTGGCTCCTGGAGGGAGAGCTGAGCACACCCCAGCCGGTGCCCGAGGGGGTGAATCTGTTGCTGCTCAGTCAGGGCCTGCCCGACCACTGCCATCCGCCGAGCCTGGCCCTGCTTCCCAAAGATCTGATGGTGGTGGCGTCCATCTCGGCGGCTCGGCAGGCCATGCGCCTGGGATTCCAGGAGGTGATCCCCCTGGCGCCAGGAGAACGCTTTCCTGAGCCGCCCCTCACGGTGATCGCCACGGCGGGGGCGGCGGTGCCCGAGCGGGAGAACGGTTGGGTGCTGCGCCATCCCGCCGGCAACGTCTACCTCGAACCCCATGGCTTTCCCGACGACGACCTGCCCGACCTCCCGATGACCGCCGTCATCACTCCCGTGCTGGATGTGGGCCTCCCCGTGGTTGGCGCCTTCGTTCGGGGCCGCACCATCCTTCCCGACCTGCTGGGTCGCTTCCAACCCACCACGGTGCTGGCCAGCACCACAGGAGGAGACGTGCGCTTCCGGGGGCTGCTGTCCTCCCTGCTGCGGGTGGAGGGCAGCCCCGAGGAAGCCGCCGCCATGGTCGCCGCCAACGGCTGCCGGTTCATTGATCCCCAGCCCGGGGTGCCTTATGCCCTCACCAGGGGGAAGTGAAGTGCGCAGCGGGAGCGGCAAGAGGGAGATGGGCTGAGGCTCTTCTCCTGGTGCTCATGGGCAAAGATTGTTGGTCTACGCAATGTGGATCGCCGTGGGGTCAATGACGCGTCCTGATGCGCTGCCTCTTGCAGAGGGGCAGGAGGACTGAGGACTGAGAACTGAGGTGAGCAGAGGCCCATGGCCGCATCCTTTTGCTCAGTGCTCATAAAGTGATCAGCAACGGACCACCACTCCGGCAGGACGCATGTCGCTCAGCAACCCTCTTCAGCAGAAGATCCAGAGTTGGCTGGCGGCCAACGAGCGCCGCTGCCCGAAGTGCGACGGCGGTGCGGAGGGGCTGGTTGTCACGGGTGTCAGGTCAACCCTGCACCCTGCTGCAGCTGGTGGGTCGGGCATCGATACGTCATATGAAGCAAGTGTGGCGGACATCAAATGCACGCAATGCGGGTTTGATGCGGGTTTCCTTGTGTTGGACGATTTGGGGCTCGCGTAGCCGCTGCCGAACACAAAGCATGGCAGCAGGCGAAACAGCGCGGCCTCCCGCACCGGCGATACGGGTCCGACCCCGCAGCTCCGAAGCTGAACTCCAGCGTTCAAGGGATCGGCAAGAAGTAAACCTTTATGACTCTTCTTTCCAGGGGTAGTTCTGTCTTCTGTAGCCGACCTGGCAACAGCTCAATCCACCAGGCATAGGGACGCTTCCAACAAGGCAGCCTGAAACTGTGCCGATGCCAGTGTCTGCAGGGCAGAGGCGCCATCGCTGACACAAAATTGGGGGCCCAGGCGCACAAAGCGGCTGCCGGATGTGGAGCGCACCTTCGCCACCACCGGCACGCGTGTCACACCCAGCTCCTGGTCAGGCTTGTGGCGTTGCAGGCATTCCCTGAGGCGGTGTTGGATGGCGATGTCCCCCGCTTGCTCGGCGGGCAGCTCGACCATGAGATAGCGCAACTCCTCGATGCTGCAGCAGTCGTCAACAATCACCTGCACCCGATCATCGCGACGGTCCACCGACGCCCACACCATCAGGCGGGCATCCACCATCAAATGGTCGGCCAGTCGCGCATAACTCTTGGGAAAGACCACCGCCTCGCAGGAGCCGGTGAGATCCTCCAGCAGCAGCACAGCCATCCGATCGCCCTTGCGCGTCGTCACCTGTCGGCATTCGGCCACCATCGCCAGCAGGCTGATCTTCGCCCGATCCGCCTGCTCCTCCAGGCTGGCCAGGCCGATCGGCGCCAGCAGCCGCAGGGCCCCGTTCCATTGCTTCAACGGATGGTCGGACAGATAGAAGCCAACGATGTCTTTTTCCAGCCGCAACTTCTCCGTTGGCACATATTCCGCCACCGGAGCCGCCTTCGGCGCCAGGCTTCCGTCCGATGCGCCAGCGGGGCCCGCTTCCGTGGATCCCCCCAGCAGATCCAGCAGGCTGCCTTGCCCACTCGCCCGATCCCGCGCCCTCCCGCTCGCCCACTCCAGCACGAGATCCAGATCCGCCATCAGCTGGGCCCGATTTCCGTTCGGCTCCAGGCCATCCATCGCCCCCGAATGGATCAACGCCTCGAGCGCCCGTCGATTCAATTGCTGGGGAGGAAGGCGATCACACAGATCCCCCAGCGACTGGAACGGCCCCTCCTTCGACCGGCTCTCGATCAACAACCGGATCGCGCCCTCACCCAGATTCCGGATCGCATTCAGTCCAAACAAAATGCGTTTGTCCACGGGGGTGAAATCGACCCCAGACGCATTCACATCGGGCGGCAACACCTGAATGCCCATCGCATTGCAATTGGAGATGTACCGCTGCACCTTGTCGCTGTCGCCTGCGTTCACCGTCAACAAGGCCGCCATATAAGCCACCGGATAGTGGGCCTTCAAATAGGCGGTTTGATACGTGACAGCGCCATAGGCCGTGGAATGACTTTTGTTGAAGCAATACTCAGCAAACAACACCATCTGTTCAAAAAGGCTGGTCGCCACCCCCTCATCCACCCCCCGTTCCTTCGCACCCTTGACAAAAATATCTTGATGTTTTTCCATCTCCGACTTCTTCTTCTTGCCCATCGCCCGCCGCAACAGATCCGCCTCTCCAAGCGAATAACCCGCCAGATCCTGGGCGATCTTCATGATCTGCTCCTGATACACCATGATCCCGTAGGTTTCGCTCAGGATGGATTCCAACTTTGGATGGGCAACATCAATGCGTTCCCGACCGTGTTTGCGGTTGATGAACTTAGGAATCAGCCCCGCATCCAACGGACCCGGACGATAGAGCGCCAGGATGGAGGAAATGTCTTCCAGGGAAGAGGGCTTGAGATCCTTCACGATCTGGCGCATGCCGCTGGATTCCAATTGAAAGATTCCTTCCAGATCTCCGCGGGCCAGCAGATCAAATGTGGCGGGATCTTCCGGGGGCAGCGCATCCATGTCCAGCTTTTCCTTCCGACTTTTAGCGATGAATGAGGTGGCCTTCTCGATCATAGTCATAGTCTACCGGCCAAGGAAATCCATCGTCAGCAGACCCATCGATCCCACATCTTCCATGACATACTGCGTAATTACCTGGCCATCATTGTTGCGCTGCAGCGGCACCAATTCATCCAGAGGATCCGCCGCAATCACGACACCCGCGGCGTGCACGCCAAACGTTTTGTTCGTGCCTTCAATCCGCCGAGCCAAATCCACCCAGTGGCGCACCTTGGGATCTGCTTCATATTTTTCGCGAAACTCCGGCGCCGGTGACTCAGCACCGATCATCTCCGCCAACTTCGCCGGCTTGCCTCGCACCACCGGGATCAATTTCGCCAGCCGATCGGCCTCGCCGTAGGGAATGTCCAACACCCGCGCCACATCCTTCAACACCGCCTTGGAGGTCATGCGGTTGAAAGTGATGATCTGGGCCACCTTGTCCTCACCATAGCGTTTGGTGACGTAATCAATCACCTCGCCGCGACGCTCTATGCAGAAGTCAGTGTCGATATCCGGCATGGATTTGCGCTCAGGATTCAAGAATCGCTCAAACAACAGGCCATGCTTCACTGGGTCGATGTTGGTGATTCCCAGCCCATAAGCCACCAGCGACCCCGCTGCAGACCCCCGCCCCGGACCCACCGCGATGCCGTTGTCACGGGCAAAGCGAATGTAATCCCAGACCACAAGAAAATAGGTGGAAAAACCCATTTCCTCGATCACCTTCAATTCAAACTCCAGCCGTTCCGCGTAGGTGTCGGGCGGTGCCTGCTCCCTGCCGATGTGCAAGCGGCTCCGGAGCCCATCGAGAGTCACGTCCTTCAGATAGGTGCTAGCGGTGTGGGTTTCCGGAATCGGGAATCGGGGCATCTGAGACCGGCCCAAAATGTCGTAATCCTCCACCCGCTCCGCAATGCGGCCGGTGTGGGCGATGGCGCGCTGGATCGTGTCCGGTTCCAGATGGTCGGCAAAGAGATGGCCCATTTCTTCCTCGCTTTTCAGGTATTCCGTGCCGGTGTAGCGCAGGCGCTTTTCATCGCTGATCAATTTCCCCGTCAGCACGCAGAGCAGGGCGTCATGGGCTTCCACATCGCCACTGCTCAGGTAGTGGGCGTCGTTGGTGGCGATCAGCTCGATGCCCAGCTCCGCCCCGATCCGCGCCATTTCCACATTCACAATCCGGTCTTCCAGGCCGCCGTGATCCTGGATTTCCAACACGTAATCCTCGCCAAACACCTCCTGATACCAGCGCGCCACCTCCCGCGCCACATCGGGCCGTCCCTGCAGGATCGCCTGGGGCACCTCCCCTCCCAGGCAGGCGGTGGCGGCGATCAAGCCTTCGCTGTGGCGCTTCAACAGGTCTTTGTCGATGCAGGCCCGGGCAAAGATTCCCCGACCCCGCATGCCACGCAGATGGGAGATGCTCGTCAACTTGACCAGATTGCGGTAGCCCGTGGCATTCTTCGCGAGCAGCACCAGGTGATAGCGCCGCTCCTTCTTCGGCTGCGGATCCGCCAGGCTGCCGTTGATCACATACATCTCATTGCCGATGATCGGCTTGATCCCCGCCTTCTTGCAGCACTTCAGCAGTTCGATCGCTCCGTACATCACGCCGTGATCCGTGAGCGCCAGAGCCGGCATCCCCAGCGCCACGGCCCGCTCGACCAACGCCGGCAACTGGGACGCCCCATCCAGGAGGCTGTAGTCGCTGTGGTTGTGAAGCGAAACAAAACTCACGACG
>JBKDSZ010000138.1:0-5365 GCA_046340375.1 Cyanobacteriota bacterium
GAGGCGCTGCAGCCCTGCCGCCTGCCTGTGCAACCGCTGGTGGCCAGCCCGGCGCTGCTGCGCAAGCACGGCGATGCCCCCTTCTGGCGCTCCGTTAAGGCCGAAGCCATCCCGCTGCTGCAGGGGTGCCGGTTTCCATGAGTCGGGAAAGCGCGCGCCACCGGGCCGGGTTGTGGCTGGCGCAGGCCCGGGACGATCTGCGGGCGGCCCAAGTGCTGCAGGCTGCCGGTCAGGCCGCTCAGGCCTGTTTTCTGGCGCAGCAGGTGGGCGAGAAAGCAATCAAGGCCCTGCTGGCTGCGGACGACCGCGACATGCGCAGCCATTCCCTGAGCGCCCTGCTGCGGGAGCTTGGCGCGGAGCCGGCCGAGCGCTGGCAGCGCCAGGCCCGGGTGCTCGACAAGCTTTATGCCCCCACCCGCCATCCGGATGCCCTGGGGGACGACCTGCCCGCCGCCGTGTTCGGGCCCGAGGATGCGGCGGCAGCGCTGGAGGCCGCCACGGCGCTGCTCCGCTGGTCTGGGGAGGCCCTGGAGGCGAGCGATGGGTTCTGACACCACGCTGGAGATCGACAGCGAAGGCCTGCCGCTGTTTCGCCGGAATCCGGCCAACCCACTCGCAGAAGGCATCGATGGGGCGACCGCCCTGGAGCTGGAGCGGCAGGCCCTGCTGCGCGAAGACCTGGAGCGCTGCGGCATCCAGAAAGGAGGTAAGGCAGTAAGATCACCGAAGACAAGGCCAGCCTGACTCCTTGGTGTGATGCCAGACACCGAACTCGCCACCATCACAGCGAAGGGCCAGGTGACGATCCCCAAGGCCATCCGCGACGCCCTCCACCTGCGTCAGGGCGATCAGCTGCGCTGGGATCTGGACGATGGCGGTGTGCGGGTGCGGCTGGTGAGCCCTTTGGATCTCACCTATCTGCGCGGTGTGGAGGCTGGGTTGGAGGAGTGGGCCTGCCCGGAAGACGAGGAAGCCTTTGCCGATCTTTGAGCCCTTTGCGGTGGTGCGGGTGCCCTTCCCCTTCACCGATCGTGCCGTGCAACGGCGCCGGCCCGCAGTTGTTCTCTCAGATCCTGCATTCCAGCGCGGCTCAGCCCATATGCTGCTGGCGATGATCACCACAGCCAGGCACTCCTGCTGGCCGCTGGATTGGCCGATTCAGGATCTTGCTGCTGCCGGACTGAACCAGGCCTGCTGCGTGCGCTTCAAGCTGTTCAGCCTGGATGAGCGGTTGCTGCTGGGCCAGCTCGGCCAGCTGGCGGCCATGGATCGCAGCGGCGTGCGGGGGAACCTGCAGCGGGTGTTGGCCTGCGAGGAGGATGCCGATCCTTGAACACACCAGGAATTGGCAAACTCTGCCAACGCGAGTATCGTAGCCAAGGAGTTCGGCCCTGGTCGTCATCGCCATGACGATGAACGTCAACCTCTCGCCCCAGCTGGAGGCGATGGTGAAAGCGAAGGTGGCTTCCGGGCGTACACCTCGGCCAGCGAGGTGGTTCGAGAGGCCCTGCGGCTGATGGAGCACCAGGATCAGCTGCGGGATCTCCAGCTCCAGGAGTTGCGTCGCGCCATCCAGGCCGGGCTGGACAGTGGCGAGCCGGTGGCCTGGATCCCGGAGGCGATCAAAGCCGCGGGACGCCAGCGCCTGAGGGCGCAGGTCGATGCCAAGCCGGGCGTTTGACTGGTGCTGGCAATTGTTCTCCCGCCCAGCGCCAGCGGTGATCTGGCAGAGATCTGGGAGTTCATCGCCGCCGACAACCCTGCTCAGGCCGACGCCTTCATCGATCTGATCGATGCGAACTTCCAGAACCTGTCCCGCCATCCCGACGCCGGACGACGGCGCGACAAGCTTCTGGGTGGTCTACGCAGCCTTCCTGTGGAGCGTTGTCTGATCTTCCATCTCCAGGATGATGTCTGCCTGCGCATCGTCCGGGTCTTTCATGGTGCTCGTGATGTGGAGGATGTTTTTGCTGACCCAACAGAGGAGAATCAACCATGAGCTTCCCCCGTTACCCGGCCTACAAGCCTCCTATCAAGGTAATCAACGAGGAACAAGATCGCAGAGCCGCTAAGATGGATGGACTCATGCCGAACGAACAACCATCATGAAAACCGACGACCTGATCCTGGAGATTCAATCGCTACCCGTAGAAGAACGTGCTCGCGTTGCCGATTGCATTCTCCGCTCCCTCAATCAAACGGTGCCTTCCGTTGATCAGAAGTGGGCCGATCTTGCTACAAAGCGGCTGCAGGACATCCAGTCTGGCTCCGTCAAGCCCGTGGCGGGCGATGAAGTGTTTGATGAGATCTGGCGTCGATTAAACTAATGCAGATCCTCTTTCATCCGGAGGCTCAGGCTGAGCTTAATTGTGCCATCAATCACTATGAGGACAGCGAGCCAAGCCTTGGCTATCAGTTTGCGATTGAAGTTTACGCAGCAGTTGAACGGATCAAAGCGAATCCGCGCCTATGGCCCCTTTTGAATGACGAGGTGCGCCGCTGTTTGATCCATAGGTTTCCCTATGGAATTATCTACTCAATTGACGATGTCCAATCAACGGTTCTGATTCTGGCCGTGATGCACCTGCATCGAGAGCCTGGCTACTGGAGTGAACGAGCATGACCTTTCCCCGTTACCCGGCCTACAAGCCCAGCGGCGTGGAGTGGCTGGAGCAGATTCCGGAGCATTGGGGAATCCTCCCAGTCAAGCGGCTTGCCTCACTTCAGAGCGGAACTGAATAACTTCTGATTCCATTTCCGAAGATGCCACCTATCCTGTATTTGGAGGCAACGGTGTGCGAAGCTTCTCCGATTCTTTTACCCACGAGGGATATTATCCAATTATTAGAAGGCAAGGCGCATTGTGCGGGAACATAAACTATGTAACTGGAAGGTTTTGGGCGTCAGAGCACGCTGTTGTCGTTTCCTCAGCTAAGCATTGCGAAGTTCGGTGGCTGGGAGAAACTCTAAGGGCAATGAACCTCAATCAATACTCAACATCCGCAGCGCAGCCTGGATTATCAGTAGAAATGATAAATACCCTGATGGTGCCTTGCCCTCCTCAAAAGGAACAGGCTGCCATTGCAACTTTCCTCGTCCGCGAAACTGCCAAGATCGACGCCCTGATCGCCGAGCAGCAGCGCCTGATCGAGCTGCTTCAGGAGAAGCGCCAGGCCGTTATCTCCCATGCCGTGACCAAGGGGCTGAATCCGGACGCGCCGATGAAGGATTCGGGGGTGGAGTGGCTGGGAGAAGTGCCGGAGCATTGGGATCTAACACAACTTGCATGGCAGAGCAGTCTCCTGCAAACAGGCCCATTCGGAAGCCAGCTTGGCGTCTAGGATTACACTGTGGAAGGTATTCCAGTAATAAACCCATCTAGTATTTTGGGATCCAGTATCATGCCGGTGCAAGGCGTTTGCGTAGATCGCGATACAGCTTCTAGACTTCAGCGTCACGCGCTATCCAAAGGAGACTTGGTCGTAGCTAGACGAGGTGAGCTTGGAAGGTGTGCAGTCGTTGGTGATAGAGAGGCAGGCTGGCTTTGCGGAACAGGATGCTTGCTGCTTAGGCTCAAGAAAGGCGCGGCTCCCAGCTACGTCGAACTAGCCATTAGATCTGATTATTCTAGAGCTACTCTTTCCCTGAGTTCTGTAGGATCAATAATGGAGAACTTAAACACTTCGCTCCTGGGAAGGCTGAAGATTCCTCTGCCCCCACCGGAAGAGCAGGTGGCCATCCTTGGCTAAGTATTTCAAGCTGAAATAGTCTTCATGCGTCTAATCAACAAAGCAAGCAAACCCATTCAACTCCTCCAAGAACGCCGCTCCGCCCTGATCTGCGCCGCCGTAACTGGCCAGATCGATGTTCGCGGCCTGGTGTCCGAGGCAAAAGCTGCATGAGCAGCACCCCCGCAGTATTCGCCGCGCCGCTCACCCAGTCATGCACGCTCCAGAAGCTGGACATCCTCCGAGAAGGCAAACGGCAGCTGGAACTCCCCCTGCTCTCCAGCCCGCTCCGCTCAGCCGGGTTGCCGCGCTGGGCTGGAAATCACGGCTGTAGCGCTCGGCCTGCGGCAGCACCCCCGCCACATCCTTGTGGGCCCGTTTGGCCTCCACCGCCGCCACCGGCGTCAGCCCCACGAACAGCACGTAATCGGCCGGGCCGCTGCGGGTGGGCCATTCAGCGATCGCCAGGTTGCGGTGCTTCTCGGGCTGGGCGCCCTGGCTGTAGCGGAGCTCCTGGCTATCGGCCTCCCAGCCGGCCTGGCGCAGTTGCTCATCGATCAGCAGCCTGGTGGCGGCTTCATCGAGGTCGATGCCCGCCGCGGCCTGACGGCCCGCCTGCCGCAAGGTGGCGAGAGAGCGGGCCCCCTGAGCCTGGGCTTCCCGTTGCAGCTCGGCCAGCCGTTCGGCCAGGGCGGCCTTATCGGCCTCGGCAGCCGTGGCGAGGGCTTCCCATTCCTGTTGCTCCAGCCGCGCGGCCTGCAGCTGGGCTTCCGTTTGGGCCAGCTGCACGGCCACCTGGCCTTCGGCACGCGCAAAGGCGGCCAGGGCCTCCCGCAGGCCGCGCAGCTCCTCCGCCAGCTCCGGATCGCCGCTGGCCGGCGGCTGGGGCGGCTGAAACGGGCCGCTCCGGAACTGCGGATCGCCAAAGGTGCGCTGAAACCACACCCCCAGCTGCCAGGCCATGCGCAGGATCTTCAGCGCCGCGCCGTGATCCCCGTGCAGATCGTGATTCGCAAGATTCCCCTTGCGGCGCAGACCATGGAACAGGTCAGCCACCTCCCCCTCCAGCACGCCATCGCACTCCAGCCGCCGCAGCAATTGCTGCTGGCTTTCCTCCTCCCTCAGCTCCACGCCGAAGCGCGACGCCACCTGCTGGGCCAGCAACTCCCCCAGTTGCCGCAGCTTCAGCAAAGACGTATTGGGGTCGTCGGGGAAATAGCGCTCCGCCAGGGAACCCAGCCGGAACAGCTGCTCGTCGTAGGGACGCAGGTGGGCGAAGTTGGGGCTCATGGCAAGGCCAGCAATTGCCGCACCAGAGCAATCAGCTGTTTCTTCGTGAAGCTCTCCAGGGGCGGTGGTGGCGGCGTGACGCCATGCAATTCAAGAATCTCTGCCAGAGCCTTCTTCTGCAGCCGGGTGTAGCCTTTGATCCCATTCTCCTTGCAGAGTCGCTTCAGGTTTGCCACCGATTGCTGCAGGAAACTCCCCTGCCCCAGCAGGGCTTTTGTGGCCGCTGATTCGCTTTTTTCGGCATCCTGCAGGCTCTGCACAGCAGCCCCCGTGCGCTTCAGGTGCTCACCCACACGGCGATACACCCTGGCATCCGTGCCTGCGAGTTCCCGGTTGGTCTGCTCCAG
>JBKDSZ010000139.1:0-3115 GCA_046340375.1 Cyanobacteriota bacterium
CGGTCTGGCGGCCCCCCAGGTGGGGGTGGCCAAGCAGTTGCTGGTGATCGATCTCGATCTCGAGGAGCCCAGCACCCCTCCCCTGGTGTTGATCAATCCCGAGATCACCGCCTCCGGCGGCTCCTGCAACACCTATGAGGAGGGGTGCCTCAGCATTCCGGGCGTCTACCTGCAGGTGGTGCGGCCCTCGGTGGTGGAGGTGAGCTTCCGTGACGAATTCGGCCGCCCCCGGCGTTTGAAGGCCGTTGGCCTGCTCTCCCGCTGCATTCCGCACGAGATGGACCACCTGCAGGGGGTGTTGTTCGTGGATCGGGTCACCGATGGGTTGGCGCTCAACGAGGAACTCAAACAACACGGCTTCTGCGGGGAGCACGTGCAACCAATCCGCTGACCGCCATGCCCATGAAACCACTCGCCGGGGTTTTTCTTGCCCTGGCCTGCCTCCTCGGCATCGCGGCCACGGGTTCGGTGTTTGAGATCGCCTACGGCGATCCGGATCTGGGCTTGGCCACCACCCGCTTGATCCTTCTGACCAGCCTGCCCGGTTCGATCCTCGCCCTGGTGCTGGCGATCCGGATCAACCGGCCCGCCTGAGCTGGGCCACCTGGCCAGCCATCCACCGGCTGAGGACGTCAGCCGGATGGGCTGATTAGCCTTTTCACGTTTCTTTTGGTGCCTGACGTGCTGACTCCCTCACTGTCTCGGCACGCTCGTCGTGCCGGCTCTCTGGCCCTGGGTGTGGTCGCTTCCCTGGCGAGCGGGCTGGGGGTGGCGCCGGCCTCAGCGCAGGCCCTGTTTGGCGCGGGGGAGGTGGACCCCACCCGTTTCCTGCTGGTGGCGGCCCCCATCGGCAGCACCGGTGAGCGCTACCAGCTCAACATCTACGAGCAGCTGAAGGCGACCCGCCCCTGCTTCGCCGTGGGCGAGGGCAAGCCCGCCGCCGTGAACCCGCTGTTGAGCACCTTCGACTTCACGGGCATCTGCGGACGCTTCATCGACGCCAACGGCTATTCCCTCCGGATCGGTGGCAGCGATCTGGCCACCTCCTACCGGCTCAGCGTGGTGCGGGAAGGGCAGGACATCCTGCTGGTGGCCCGCCCGACCAAATCCTCCGCCATGGGAGAGATGGTGGTGGCCCGCACCGGTGGCCTCGCCTCCGGGTTCACGAAGCTGGAGCTGGAACCGGGCTGGCGCCTGATGCGCCGACAGTTCGGCGGCCGTTCCCTCGGCCATGTGTATGTCTACGCGGAGTCCCTGCCCGGTTCCACCGCGTCCCAGCCGGCGGCCCCCCGGCCGTAGGGGGTTGGTATGGCGACCGTTTGCTAGCTTGGTTGGCTGTTTGTGGTTTGCTGCCCATTCATGACCCAGGTCACTGTCGGCGAAAACGAAGGGATCGAGTCCGCCTTGCGTCGCTTCAAGCGGCAGGTGTCCAAGGCCGGGATCTTTGCCGACCTGAAGCGGCTGCGCCACCACGAGACCCCCACGGAGAAGTACAAGCGCAAAGCCCAGCAGCGTCGCCGTCGCCGCTGAATCCTGGCCGCGTTCCGATCGCCCGCCGGGTTGTCTGGAGATCCCCCGGCTGAGTCAGTCTTGGCTGGGGACTCTTCATGTCTGGAGGAGCCATTCCTGTCAACCAGCTCGGGCCACTCTGGGATCGTCACATTGGACGGTGGCAAAGGAAGTTCTGAAAACGCAAGCCACGTCCTGAACAGCGGTGATCCCTTAGGGAGCAAGGGAGTGATCCAAGCGATGTCAGAGCTCGGAGTGAGAAATCGTGCTGGTGGAGAGCGGGGTTGCTCTTCCACCATGGCAGAGCTCTGGGAATCTGTCCTGGCTGTTCACCCAGGTCATGCCATGGCCTGTCTTTTCCCGATGGGCGTGGCCGCCAGGAGGAGGGCAGCATCGAAGAGCGGAAGGTCACCCCGAGTGCCATCGACGACTCCGGCCAGCGTCACCAAGGCTCCAAGCGGATCCAGCAGCTCCGGTGCAGTCACTCCGCAGTGCTGTGGGGCAGAGCCTGTTGGGCAAAGCAGGCCAGAGACCGGATGTGGCTTTCGTGCCGATCGGTGAAGGGAAGAGCATGCCCGTCGTGATCCCTCACCCCAGCGAGCTCCAGCGGGCCGAGGCCCTGGAGCAGGAGAGTGTGGCCCTGAGCCGGGAGGTCGAAGAACTCAGCCGCAAGCTGCAACGTCTATCGCGTCAAGGCTGGATGGAAGACCGACCACCAGATCTGCTGGCGCGTCATCAAGGGGAGGCAGCCTGAGCCATGGCCATTCGGAAATCCGAGCTTTACTCCAGCCTCTGGGCCAGCTGCGACGCCCTGCGCGGCGGCATGGATGCGAGCCAGTACAAGGATTACGTGCTGGTGTTACTGTTCCTCAAGTACATCAGCGACAAGTACGCCGGCCAGCCCTATGCGCCGCTCGTGATCCCCGAGGGCTCCAGCTTTGCCGACATGGTGGCCCTCAAGGGCAAGGCGGAGATCGGCGATCGCATCAACAAGCAGATCATCGCGCCGCTGGTGGCCGCAAACCAGCAGCTGAGCCAAAGCGATTTTCCTGATTTCAACGACCCGGCCAAGCTGGGCAGCGGCCTGGCGCGGATGAACATGATCCTGCACGGCAACCCCACCGCGATCATCTGGCAGGGCAACACCCTGGCCGATCCTAAGCTGATTGAGCAGGAACCTTTCCAACAACGCTCTGGGCCATTCGATTCCGGCCCACCAGCAAAACTCAAGCAGTTCGATTACGTGGTGGCCAATCCACCGTTCTCCGACAAGCGCTGGAGCACAGGGATTGATGCGGCGAAGGATCCCCACAGCCGCTTCGAGGGCTTCGGCATCCCGCCCGCCAAGCAGGGCGACTATGCCTACTGCTGCACATCGTGCGCACGCTCAAGAGCACCGGCAACAGTTGGAGCGATCGCCATCTCCGCTTGCCAACAGGACATCCAACCTAAGCCGGCTGGATCAACAGCGATCGGCGCCTGAACGCGCTGGCGGAGCGGGCATTGCCCTGAGAACGTAAGGCAAAAACGCCTTACCATGAACTGGATCCCTGTCCTGGCCGTTGGGCACCCTCACCATCACCTCCAAAGGCCAGGTGACCCTGCG
>JBKDSZ010000140.1:0-2017 GCA_046340375.1 Cyanobacteriota bacterium
CGCCAGCGCTTCACGCCGGAGAGCCGCGAGTTCCGGCCCGGGCTCCACTTGAAGTTCGCGGCGCAACAGATCGGCGCAAGCGGCATATTGCCGTGCGGCATCGGCCGCGCGCCCTTCATCGAGGTGAAAGCGGATCAGATCGCGATTAGCTTCCTCCGACAGCGGCTCGAGCGTCACCGCCCTTTCCAGCGCTATTCGTGCCGTAGGCGAATCGCGCCGTCCCCTTGCGGCCTGCCCAAGCCGCAAAAGGCTGGACAGCGCGATATTGTGCAGCCGCCGCCGTTCCGTGAGCAGCCATTCATTGAACCCTTCCTCGCGCAACGCCATGCCATCCACCAAGGGGCCTTGGTAAAGGCGCGCGGCTTCGTTCAGCGAATCGAAATCCTCAGCCGCCGCGCGTGCCTGGAAATCCAACGCATCCACCGCGACGCGGCCCAGCGCGAATGTCACCCCATCGCGCGTCGCGAGCAGCCAATCTTCCCCGCCGAGCGCGGTGCGGATTGAGGTGAGGGCTTGGCTCAGGCTGTGGCGGGCTTGCGCTTCCCCACGGTCACCCCAGAGCAATTCGGCCAAGCGTTCACGCGAAACAGTCGCGCCACCGGCGAGCGTGATGATGGCCAGTAGCGCCTCGGCCTTGCGTGTTGGCAATGCCGCGATTGTGCCGCCAGCCAAACGGACTTCAAAGCCGCCAAGAAGGCAAATACTGGGTCCGGTCATCGGCGCGGGCCACCTTTCATCATTCAACGGTCCGACCATGGGGCAGCGTTATGGGCTTGTCATGTCAAAAGCGTAAGAATCCGCGCTTTGATAGCCGCTTGATATCACTTTTGAGCGTGATGTGAGGCGCCTGCGGCAAGGTGGTCACCGCAACGCCAGCCAATCCATGGCAGGCGTCACCGGACACAGGAGCAAGAGACCACCATGAGCACCACCACCGCACCGATGATGCCCGTATTCCAGAAACTGCGGGCTGACCGTTTGACTGTTCCATACACAGGCGAATCCACGCAGGAAACAGTTTCGTCCGCGGGCGGCCATGCCTTCCTCGGCCGGATACTGCGCATGATGGGTGAAAACCTGTGCAAAGTCATGGACCGCCGCGCGGCGGCGCTCACCCAGCGCAGCACGCAACCGGCCGCTTTGCCCTGGTGAGATCGGCGGCCTTGGCCGGGCGCCAGGCGCTGTGAGGCGCGAGATGGCAGGAGGTATTGCCGGTACTGGCCGCCTCCGCCACGCTTGGCCGACCATTACCGCTGGATTTTCTCATCATGCGGCATTTTAGGAATCGCGCGCCCGCATTCTTCAGGATGCGGCCCTAGTCCAGGTTTCCGGGCCAAACACGGTCGCGATTTCGACCACCAGAACCGCCGGAAGCTCAGTTTCAGTGGCAAGTGCCCTGACGGGGCGCAACCAAATCTCAACGCACCTTCATGGCCGGTTCGGGCACGCCGTAGAACACTGAACGTCCTGTGCCATGCCGCGCGTTTGTTCGTCCGGTTGGCCAAAACGCCTTCAGGCCGTCCATTCAATTTCCCGCATTTTTCATCTCAAAAATACTGCCCCCTGCGTTTTGATACCCGCTTGATGGTGGTTTTGAGCGTCCTGTGAGGCGCCTGCGCCAAGGTGCTGTCAGCAGCGCAAGCCCATTCGCGGCAGGCGCCCCAGGACACAGGAGCACGACGTCACCATGAGCACGACAACCACACCGAACATGCCGTCACCCCAAGGGGTGCCGCCTTCCACCCCGCCCGACCTTTCGGCGGTCAAAGCCAAGCAGCAAGCTGCCTAGTCTGCCGGCGATTTCGCCATTATTGGCAGGACGCTGCAGATTGTCGGCGAAAATCTTTGTGAGGCCGTAAACCTCCTCGCTGGGGAGCGCGTGCTGGACGTGGCCGCCGGGAACGGCAATGCCACGCTGGCCGCGGCACGCCATTTCGCCGAGGTGACCTCAACGGATTACGTACCAGGATTGCTTGAGCGTGGCCGTGCGCGCGCCGAGGCAGAGGGCCTGCAAGTC
>JBKDSZ010000141.1:0-4525 GCA_046340375.1 Cyanobacteriota bacterium
TCAAGGCCCTCGGCGGCCAGCCCAGCACCCTTTACGGCCTGGCGGGGTTGGGGGATCTGCTGGCGACGGCCAACAGCTCCCTGAGTCGCAATTACCGCTTCGGCCTGCTGCTGGCTGAGGGACTGGCGGCGGCGGAGGCGGCGCGGCCCTGAATCTGGACATCCGGGTGGCTCTGCTGAAACTCTCCCGCCAACCCAGCCTCGGCGGCGACGGCGCCTGGCGCGTCGTGAGCCGGGACGGACAGGTGCTGCGTGAGGGGCTGAATGGCGGGCAGAGCGGCGCCGAGGAGCTTCTGGGCTCCCTGCCCGAGGTGTGGATCGAAAGCCTGGATGGAAGCCCGCTGAGAGCCGATGGTCGCGGCTACGCCGGTCGGCTGCGGGTTCTGCGAGCGGCGGATGGGATCCAGGTGGTGAATCACCTGCCGCTGGAAAGCTATGTCAGCTCCGTGGTCGGCGGGGAGATGCCCAGCGGTTGGAGCCTGGAAGCGTTGCGGGCCCAGGCCGTCGCCGCCCGCTCCTACGCCATGGCCCACATGGCCCGGCCCGCCAGCGAGCATTGGCATCTGGGCGACACCACCCGTTGGCAGAACTATGAGGGTCTGAGCAGTGTCAGCGCTCCGACGCGGGAGGCGACCAGCTCCACGGCGGGGGTGATCCTCAGCTACCAGGGAGGGATTGTGGAAAGCCTCTATGCCGCGACGCAGCAGATCGTGGACGAGGCCCACAGCCATCTGGGGGCCAGCATGAGCCAGACCGGCGCCCAGGAGCTCGCCCGGCAGGGTCTGGGTTACAGCGCCATCCTGGCGCACTACTACCAGGGCGCCTCCCTGGCCCGCCTGCAACTCGGTGCGAACTGAGCACTACTGGCGGCAGGCCAGCGCCGTGACGGACCAGGCCCTCGACGCGGGGGCCCTGGTGCCCCTCAAGACCAGCGCGGTGACGCTGAGGGGCCTGGAGCCCTTTCGGTTGCGGAGGCTGGAGGGAGCGCCGCCTCGCCATCTCACGCGAGAGGGGCCCAAGCCCAATCCCTTCCTGCCCTGGGAGCCGCCCCTGGAGGTGGGTCGCCTCTCCAGCGGCCATGCCCTGATCCTCAACAAATACCCGGTGCAGCCCTGCCACCTGTTGCTGATCACCCAAGACTGGCAACCGCAGAGCGGCTGGCTGGTGCCAGCGGATTGGCGGGCCGTGGCCCATGTGGCGGCGGACACGGGGGGGCTGTGGTTTTTCAACAGTGGCCCCACCGCCGGGGCGAGCCAACCCCATCGCCACCTGCAGCTCCTGCCCCGTCATCCGGGCGAGGCCAGCTGCCCGCTCGGCTCCCTGTTCCAGCGCGAGCTCGAGGAGAGTCGGCCCCAGTGGCCCTGGCACTACGCCCTCAGCCGCCGGTGGGATCCGGCTGAGGGTCGCGATCTCCAGCCCCTCTACCGCGACCATGCGGCACGGCTCGGCCTGGGGGATCCCGAGGCTTCCGGGGTCCCACTCCACGCTTACAACCTTGTGTTTGATGACGACTGGTTTCTGACGGTGCGCCGGGTGAAGGAGCACTGCGCGGGATTCAGTGTGAATGGCCTGGGCTTTGCGGGCTTTCTGCTCTGCACGACCCATTCCGATCTGGCCTGGCTGGAGGGCCACGGCCCCTGGAGCCTGCTGGAGGAGGTGGCGGCGCCGAGGCCGGAGAAGGACGCGGCCCGCTGAGTGGTTGGGTTCGGGGCGGGGGGGGGACGCCGCTGGGGAGTATTGACGAAAATCAGGTGTTTTCACGCTTGCCATCGCAGCGGAATCGAGCTGTTCTGGATTCAGAGCCTGGCTGACCGCCCCTGGACTGAGGGGGGTCTCCAAGGCTCGGTGCTGACGACTCCTGAACACGCTGAACCCATGACCACACGCACCAGTGCCCCTCCCCGGCCCTTCCCCCATCGTTCCGGCCGTGCGCCGACGCTCCCTCCCGACCTGGAACGCCGCAATGCCCTGGTGGAGGCCCACCACCACCTCGTGCCCCCCCTGGCCCGTCATTACGGCCTCCGCTGCCAGGAGCCCAAAGAGGATCTGATCCAGGTGGGTTGGCTGGGTCTGATCCGCGCTGCGGAGCTGTATCAACCCACGCTTCGGATTCCATTTCCGGCCTTTGCCCGCCCCCACATCCGAGGTGCGATCCTGCACTATTTGCGCGACCTGGCGGCCAGTGTCCGCTTGCCCCGGCGGCAGTGCGAGCTGCAGAGCCGGCTGGCCCGCCTGGAGGAAACGATGACGGCGGAAGGACGGGGCCAGGCCCCCGGCGAGGAGGAGCTGCTCGGGCGCCTAGGGATGACGGCGGAGCAGTGGCGTCTGTTGCGTCGTCACCAGCAGCTCTGCCGTCCGACCCTGCTGGATGGACAGGTGTTGGAGCAGGTGGCGGCACCTGAGGAGGATCCCCGGGAGGAGGCCCACGACCTGGCCCGCTTGGAGGGGCTCCTTGCCGGTCTGGGCGGGCGCGGCGAGCTGGTGGTGCGGCGGGTGGTGCTCCAGGGCTGGAGTTATCGCCGCACGGCGGCGTCCCTGGAGGTGAGCGCGATGACGGTGCAGCGGTGCCTGCACAAGAGCCTGGCCACCCTGCGGGAGCAGCTCCAGAACCCTGCCGCCTCCGGAGAGGAGACGGAAACGCTCAACCCTCGGCGGACGCTTGATCGCGCTCCATCTGCCGCTCGAGGGTGGCCAGCGCGGCATTCACCGCCGCCAGCTGGCGCTCCAGTCCGTCTCGCCAGAAGGTGAGCAGGCGCTGCTTCCGTTCCTGATGGCGTCGCCGGCTGGTGGCGGCCTCCTCCGCGGAGGGGCAGGCGCATCCAAGGGGTGAGAACATGGAGTTCGAAGGGGATTACTCCAGGTTTTAGCGAGCCCGGCTATTCCTCCGAGACCGAACCGCCGCATTGTCGGCGGTTCGGGCCAGGGTGGTCATCCTGGGCTGCTCACAGCGACGTTGTTCAGGCCTGCAGTGCGCGTGGTTTTCGATCCCTCTCCACCCCGCCTGCTCCCGAGCCTCGCCCTCGGAAGCCTGCTCCTCCTGGCGCCCGACGCCCGGGCCCAGTCCTATGTGGCTCTCATGGAGGGTCAGGTGGCCACCCCCCTGCGGGGGCGGTTCAACACGGTGCCGGTGCTGCACTCCAACCAGCCGGAGGAGGTGGAGGGGCCAGGGCTGCTGATCAGCACCATTCCAGGGGTGGCCATGGCGGCGGAGACCGGTGAGGCCGTGGAGATGCCGGCCTACACCTTCAATGGGGAATTTGGCCTCCACCTCCACCACAAGTATTTCCCTCCCTACCGGGCCTCCATTTCCCCCTCCCGGCGGCGAAGTGAACTCACGCTGGCGACGATTCTGGTGAATCCAGGCAACCAGCCGGTGCACGTGCAGTTCAGCGCCGGGGCGGTGCGCAACAGCTTCGAGGCGCCCTACCTGGCCAACCATCTCCTGGGGGTGAAACCGCTGGGTCCCCGACCATGGAACACCGGTCCCGGAGACGCGACGGCGGTGCAGCTGCTGCGGGGCCGGTTGGACCCCAAACTCACTGACACGATCACGATCCCGGCGCGGCAGCGGGTGGTGCTCTTCCAAACGGCCCTGCCGGCGCTCGGAATCGCCAATGCCCTGCTCAAGGGCCGCTCGGATGGTCCGCTGCAGATCGCTGTCGTGGCCGCCAAGGACCCCGAAGGGGATGAGGACATCTTCGCGGTGCTGGATCGACGCCTCCTGGCGCCGGGTCGGGTCTATCTGCGTCGGATCAGTGAGATCCAGGCCGGGACGATCTTTTCCCGCGTCGGCGGCGTTGCCCTGGGGGACCGTTACGAGGCGTCCCTGCAGCATGATCTGACCCGCCAGGGCCCCCTGCATGTGCCCCTGACCAGCACCCGACGGACCCACTTCGGCACCGGGGAGGTGCAGGTGAACCCTCTGGCGACGCGGGTTGTGGATTCCTCCGTCGACAACGTGGGCACCTATGGCGTGCGCTTTGATGTGGATCTGACCCTGACCGGTCAAGGTCCCCATGATCTGGTTCTGAGCCATCCGTCTCCCCTCGGCGGGCGGCCCTTCACGGCGTTTCGCGGATCGATGGAGATCCGCACGCCGGAGGGTCTGCAGTCGCTGCATGTGGGGTTGCGGTCCGGTCAGAGTCTTTCCCTGACGCAACTCAACCTGCAGCCGGGCCAGAAGACCCCCCTCCGCATCTCGCTGGTCTACCCGGCAGACTCCACCCCCGGTCATCTCATCAGAGTCGGGCCCGCCCGCCATCTGGCCCAACTGCAGGAGCAGGAGCGCCGCCAGGAGCTGGCCCGCCTGAATCGCGGGGTCACGCCGCTGCCTCCTCCACCCGCCGTGGAGGAGGGCGGCGCGGCCCCCGCCAATCCAGCACCCCCCGCCACCGGAGTTCTCCCCCCCGCCCGTCCCCGGCTGCCCACACCGCCCCCGCCGCCGACCCCGGGGCGTGCTCCCCGTCCGGCTCCCCCCCCCCTGCCCAACGGCCCGCCCCCCGTGCTCCCGCGCCACTCACCCCACC
>JBKDSZ010000142.1:0-2841 GCA_046340375.1 Cyanobacteriota bacterium
CGCTGCAGTTGGGCCAACAGGGTGGTGAGCTTGTAGTTCTGCTCAAACACCGGCTCGCTGGGCATCAGATCCGTGTCTTCCGCATAGAGCAGAAACACCAGTCGCAACATCACCGTCACCAGCCCGCCATAGAGGTGCTGCGGATCACGCTCCGGCAGGTCGCCCCATAGCGGTTCACCCAATCCCGCGCTGAGTTGTTCCGCCCGCTGAAAACCGCGCAACAGGGCCCACAGGCCGGCGAGCACCTGATCCGCCAGCGCCTCGCTCACCTCCGCCTGATAGCTCCGACTGGCCTGGATCACATCCACCAGCCGCAGCCCCGGCCCCGCGTCCAACACCGCTTCCCGCCCCAACAGCCGCCGCAGCCCGGCCAACATCGCCCGGCCGCCCACCTCCGCCAGCTCCGGCAGGTGGAACGTGAGATGGCCCGAACTCTCCCCCCGCGGCGCCACCACCAGCCGCAGTCGGTCGCCACTGAACAGCAACCCCTGCTCCACGCCGCATTCCCTGAGCAAGCGCTCAAAGCGCTCCTGCGGTGTGGCCCGCCAGCCCTGCTCGCCGCCGGCCTGGCGCCGGTCCAGCTCCACCGGGATTCCCTCCGCCGTGGGGCGTAGCTCCTGGATCAGCAGCTGGGGTTTCCCATCGGCTTCGAAACCGGGCACCACGGCTGTGGGGCGCAGGGTTTCGCCCAACTCATGCAGTTCGCGGGTCCACTGCTGAAGCCGCTCTGGGTCGCGGTCGATGGCGCTGGCGACCCAATGGAGTTGGTCCACCAGCAGGGCTTCGAGGGAGGGGAAGCCGCGGAGGGCGTCGGGGTCGGCGTCGAGCGGATCTTCCGGTTCTTCGGTCTCGTTCCCCGCGATGGCCAGGGGCCGCAGGCCCTCCCGGAACAGCTCCTGACGCTCCACCAGCTCCCGGCCGCCCTGCTCCACCACCCAGCCGGCATCCACCATCGCCGCTGGTGCCACCACCAAGCCCACGGGCTGCAGGTAGCCCAGCCACTCCTGGTGGGCCTTCAGGTCAAGGTCAGTGCGGGAGAGGGGGCGGGGCATTCACGACTTTTAATCTATTTCGGACACGCGTGGTGCACTGGGAAGGCCTGCTCCGCAGCGTTGCAACCGCGATAGCCATGATATAAATCAAATCAGCAGGTAAACTTTGGCTGGCAGCGAGGAGAAATAGCGGAGGACTTGTGGCGTCAAAACAGCATGATCGCAGTCTTAAGTTGCTACTTACCATAAACTTCATTCAGGTTAAAGTGATCAGTGCAATTTCATAATCTGGTTACTCATTCGATAGGATGACAGGGGTATCTTCCGCCAAGTCAGATGCATAATCCTTGGCCTGATTGGCAGTGACCACAAGACCTTGTTCGGAACCCAGCTCAATAATTCTGTGGAGAGCTCCACTCGGGCCTCGCAGAACCTGTTGAGCAAGAGATTGTGCAAGCTCAGGATCTTCATTGATTTTTGAGTAAGTCACTGCAACAATGGTAGCGCCAGACACCACGAGAGTGGTAATCAGCACATCAGATTCAGCTGATAATTTATTTGTATTTGCGATCAGCAATTGACCCGCCGTCGTTTCTGGCAGTTGTTGATTCACCGTACCTACAGGTAACTCATGCCTAAGTGGAGAACCGTTGCTTGTTTGAGATCTTTCTTTTGGGATCTCAAGATCAAGTGCATTAAGAAGAAAAGGAAGATCCCGCTCATCACAACCATGCTCAACAAGCTTCTCACAAAGCAAGCCAACATCAACCCGATCCAAAGGATGTCTGGCATCGCCATCTGCAGGCCCTGCCAGCTCCCTAACCATCTTGTCGAAGTCTCTTGATTCGAGAAAGGCGAGTGCTTTGTTCTGACGCCTCAAAATTGCGGTTTCTTGCTCGATTTGTTCGGTTTCCTGCTCGATTTGTTCGGTTTCTCTGTCGATCTGCTCGATCTCTTGATCGATCTGCTCGATCTCTAGATCGATGATCTCGATCTCTTGATCGATCTGCTCGATCTCTTGATCGATGATCTTGATCTCTTGTTCGATCTGCTCGGTTTCTCTCTTGATGGCTTCGTTCTCTTTCCTGAGCTCTTCGTTCTGTTGCCTCGATAAGGCGTTCTGCCTCCTCAGCGAATCGATATCGCGCCACATCGGCGAAAGCCACGAGGGCCTTCTTCTGATCCGCTTTTTCACGGAGGTAGCCATAGATGCCAACGGTGGCACTCAGTGCCAACATCATAGGGCGACTCCAGCCAGGCGCAGGAAACCAGTCCGCGAACCCCAGCAGGGCGGTGAGCAGCACCAAAACCACCGGCCAGAGGCTCAACGGCCGGGACCGCAGTAGCCAGCGGCTCCGCCACCGCCAGCTGGTCCGCAGCCGGCGTCGCACTGGCGCCGGCTGCCGGTCCCAACAGGCCACCAAGGCCTCCACCACAAGAAACAGAGCCCCGAGGGCCAGCAGGATCTGGGCCACGCGGCTGTTCACGCTCAGCGACAGCAGGCCCCGGATCAGCCCCCAACCCACCACCAACGCCCCCGCCAGGCCAAGGGGCACGGCCAGAAGCCGCGTGAGGAAGGCGCTGCCCTGTCTCCAGGCCCGACCCATGGCTATCCACTGATCGGCCAGAAATACACCAACCCCGCAGGCTCCAGCCGGTGGGTCACCACCTCGTAGCTGGCTTCGATCCGCTTGGGTTCGCTGCCCAGCTCGGCCTCGATCGCCTCCAGGCGCCGCTGCCAGTGGCGCTGATCAGCCGCCAGTTGGCGGCGCTCCTGCAGGGTCATTTTTCCTGGATCCACGGCCGCGATACCGGTCTCCTCCGCCAACCCCGGAATCGGGGCGGTGGG
>JBKDSZ010000143.1:0-2732 GCA_046340375.1 Cyanobacteriota bacterium
TAAATGCCGGAACGCTGATCCGTATAGTTTCCCGAAATCTACATCGATGGCATAGTTGAGGGTTTGATACACCTGCCATTTGGGATGTTCAACGGCATACTCAACAGACTTCCGATCATTCATTCGGGAATATCCCCAATAATGTTCTGTAATAAACGCTTCTTCACTCTGCGCATCAAAATCAAAAGCAGTTGGAGTGGTCTCAACAGAAAACTGGTGCCATCGGTCTTTCTTCCATGCGTAGGAAACTTTCAATGATGAAGCACTGTGATCCCATTGGTGCTTCATTGGCATAGCGGTGTAATGTTCTTTGTATAAGGTGTTGGCTACCCAGGCCAGTGCCGGCTTGGGTACGATCTCGCTGATAAACACTACGCCCCTTTTAACCGTATTGTTCTCGGTATACGTAACGTAAAACCGAAGATTCACTTCTTCAAAATTAACGTGGAACGGAACCTTGATTCCTTTGAGCCTTGTTTCCTGGAACATAAAACCAACAAGACTCACATAACATCCGCCGTTCCAGAAATCCAAGGCTGTGCCCGCAGGTAAATAGGGTTTGAGTATTCCCGGATCAACGCGGTAGTTTGCCATTGCTAGTTTTCGCCATTCTGCAGTGAGAAATACCTTAGCCATATGCAAAAATAACACCTGCTACGTGGTTTGGTTTCCGGAAACCAAAAATCAATTCAAATCTTCTTACAGATATGGTGCAGTAAAACCGAGTTTCTTCATGCCGGCTTTCAATTCCGGACAGGTCTTCATCAGGTTCCACAATAAACCGGAACGATGGTTTTCTATCATGACAATGATAGGCCCTTGGTCTATCGCGAGAAAACTGTTGGCGAACCAGGGTTTATTTAATTCAAACGCATCCACAAAACCATTGCGTTTCCATAGCCTGTCGCCCATCACGTAGTAAAAATAATGCAGGGCCTTCATTGATTCCGTGGGCGTGAAAGGCATAGAACTTAGTGCGGCGGTTGGACTGATCACGCCCAGATCATTGGTTGGACTGTGTGCGTTATATCCGGTGGAATTATCCGAAGCAGTAAGTCCCCAACAGGAATCACTGTACCCATAATATTTTCTGGGGTTGGCTTTGCAATACTCGTGATTGATCTTGCTATGGTTTACTACCTGTACTTCATAATCGGCCCACTTGTCTTTAAGTCTACGTGGATCCACTCCCAGGAAACTGTAGTGAGAGAAAAATAAAGGACCACCGTAGTCAGGTCCAAGGGGGAGGGTGAGGGAATAGAATTGCCTGCCATTTTTCATGCTGCCATTTCTGGCAAAGCCTTCATCATATACCTGAAGGGGAATACTGTGCGTGGGCGAAGATGCAGCCAGCAAATAAGTGATCAGACACTCGTTCCATCCCTGGATCTTCATGTTCATGATAAAGCCTTTGTCGGCGCTCCAATGCCAATAAAGCACATTCTCGTTGTTTCTTCTGAACCAATCCCATTCTACACCTTCCCAGATGGTATTGATTTTGGATCGAAGGGCAGCCTCTGCTGCACCTGTGCCGTCGAAATATTGACGGGCCGCAAGTAAACCCTGCACCAGGTAAGATGTCTCTACAAGGTCGGCACCATTGTCGTTGGCACTAAATGGTACGGTTGTACCCGTTGATCCGTTGATCCAATGTGCGTACGCACCATGATACTTGGTTGCTTTCGTTAAAAGAAAGTCTGCGATCTTTGTGATACGATCCCTTGCTTCCACGCGAGTGATGAATCCGCGATGCACGCCAGATAGCATGGCCATAATGCCGAAGCCTGTGCCACCGGTAGTGACAATGTCTCCACTGGCATTTCTTTCACGGGCCATGCCGCTGATAGGGTGCCCATCTTCCCAAAAAAAAGTCAGCGTCCTGCGCTGAACAGAATCAAGCAATTGCGCATCCGTGATGCGGGGAAACTTGTCAGCGGGATCGATAAGGGTGAAAAAACTAATGGTACCGGTATTACTGATGGACGCACCGGATTTCGACTTAAGTGTGTTGTTGACCTGCACCACATGTTGGGTGAAATATGCAAGGTCGCTGTTCAGTTCCATGACGAGAACGCTGTCAGCATTCTCCGTCCGATACTGTGTGGGTACAACATCGGCCTGTGCATTTAATAGAACAACAGAAGTTCTTGCCGTAACCAGATCTACCGGTGCGTTGAAGCTTACCTTAATGACAGGCCTGCGGGAAACATCCATAAGTTTCACGCCCACCGCTTTCCCGTCAACGGTAGTTGAGTTCCACTGAAAGGCGGTTGGCTGGGGCTGCTCGCCTTTATCGCTGCAGGAAAACAAAAAGCTGACTACACACAACACAATGATCCGGTACATAGGGGGAAATTAAAAGCGGCCGGAAGCTCAGGCCTCTTTTGGTAAATGAAACTCGATTATCGACCCGCGCTTTCCAATTGATACAAAGCTTCCACTTCAGCAGAAGAGAGAGCTTTGTTGTAAATACGGAATTCATCCAGCAGACCACGGAAAGTAGTTGCCCAAGGCTGAGCACCGGCAGATCCTAATGAAGGATTTGTACTGAACTGACATGCACCGATGATCATCTTACCCGCAGCAGGCAACTGAACGGCACCATGAAGCGCAGCACTATTTGGATTGGTTGCACCACCTGGGTCATTGGCATACAAAGTATTTTCACCATTGAATGGACCATAAGGACCGGTAAGACTACCTGTACCACCTTTCACACCGTTCTTGTACAC
>JBKDSZ010000144.1:0-16353 GCA_046340375.1 Cyanobacteriota bacterium
GATCGAAAACGTCACATGGTTCTGGTGGAACTGGCGGAACCAGGGGTCGAGCTCGAAGTAATCGAGCATGTCGTGCATCCAGCCCATGTTCCACTTCAAGTTGAAGCCCAGGCCGCCGATGTCCGTCGGCTGGGTGACGAGGGGCCAGGTGGTGGATTCCTCAGCGATTGAGAGAGCGCCAGGGAAATGCTGGAAAAGCACATGGTTCGCCTGTTGAAGAAAGCGAACGGCCTCGGTGTTCTCCCGGCCCCCGTGCTCGTTGGGGAGCCACTGCCCTTCTGGCCGCAAGTAATCGCGATAGAGCATGGAGGCCACCGCGTCAACGCGGATGCCATCGATATGAAACTCCTCAAACCAGAACACCAGATTGGCCACGAGGAAGTTGCGCACCTCATTGCGGCTGTAGTTGAAGATCAGGGTGCCCCATTCCTTGTGCTCACCGATGCGGGGATCCCCGTGCTCGTAAAGGTGGGTGCCATCAAAGAAGGCCAGGCCATGGGCATCCTTCGGGAAGTGGCCCGGCACCCAGTCCAGGATCACGCCGATGCCCTCCGCGTGGCAGCGATCCACGAAGGCCCGGAACTCATCGGGGGTGCCATGGCGGCTGGTGGGGGCATACCAACCCGTGACCTGATACCCCCAGGAGCCATCAAAGGGGTGCTCGGAAATGGGCAGCAGCTCGATGTGGGTGAACCCCCGCTCCTTGACGTAGGGAATCAGGCGATCGGCCAACTCGGCATAGGTGAGCAGTCGCGCCCCGGGTTTGAGATCCGCTGCTGGCACCGGAGGACGCGCCGTGCCGTCGGGTTCGATGTAGGGCGCGTCAGCGGCGGCGTGCAGCCAGCTGCCCAGGTGCATCTCATAGACGGACACCGGTTGATCGAGGGGATTGCGGCTGTCGCGCTGGTCGATCCAATGGCCGTCGTTCCAGTTGTAGCGGCCGAGCTCCGCGACGATGGAGCCATGGTTGGGGCGCACCTCGTGGCGAAAGCCATAGGGATCGGATTTTTGATAGCAATGCCCGTTCTGCGCCCGCACTTCATACTTGTAGGCCGCGCCCGCGGGGATGCCTGGCAGAAAGAGTTCCCACACCCCCCCGAGCCGGAGCTGCATCGGGTGGTGGCGCCCATCCCAGCCGTTGAAATCGCCGAGCACGGCCACGCTGCGGGCATGGGGCGCCCAGACGCAAAACTGCACCCCCTTCACCCCATCCCGCTCGCCCAGGTGGGCACCCATGAACTTCCAGATGTGGTGGTGGTTTCCCTCGGCGAACAGATGGCGATCCAGCTCCCCCATCCACTCCTGCCGAAAGGCCCAGGGATCGTGCTGGATGTGCTCGATGCCCCCCCGCCGCACCCGGTAGCGATAGGCCGCGCCGGGGTCGTGGGCAAGAGGCGCCTCGAACACCCAGGGATGGTGGGGCGTGGCCATCGGCACGGGCTCGGCCCCGTCGAGCAGCAGCTCCACCGACTCCGCATCCGGCACCCAGGCGCGCACCACCCAGCCACCGCCCTCCAACGGTTGGACCCCCAGTACAGCCAAGGGATGGTCGTGACGGCATTCCGCTAGGCGCTGGGCATCGTCGACCATCCACTCGAGGTGGGTCATGGGCTGGGGGGGGAAGAGTCCGTCGGGAGCTTACGGCGCCTCGGCCCTCCCTCCTCAGGGCTGGGCCTTCGGTGAGGCGATCTGGGGATCCAAGGGAAAATCGACGCCAACAATCTGGTTGGTGTTGTCCAAGATCACAAAAAGATTGTCTGTGGTGCGCGTGAACTGGGTGTTCACCAGCAGCAGCTTCACGTCGGCCGTGCTCTCCGAGCGCAGGATGCGACGGACCCTGAGAAAATTGCCCGTGTGCCGCTGCAGGAGCTGCCACTTGCGCTGCAGGCCCGCCGCGGACACCTCCTCCTGCAGCTCCTGGGACAGAAAACTGGAGGCGAGCACGAAGCGGCCATTGGTGAGGGCCTCCATGAAATCGGCCACCACCTTTTCCGCCGGTTGGTCCGCCACGTCGAAGTGATATCCCGCCAGGAGGCCGTTTTCGTCAATCACCATCAGCAGCAACCGCTGCCCCGCGCTGGTCTGCAACGTGGCCTCCACCGTGCTGGACTCCAGACCGGGGGTCACAGAGGTGATCGTCCAGCTGAGCACCTTGGGTTGGCGGCGCATGTTCATCTCCACCAACCAAGGACTCGTCATGCGCTGCAGATCCGGGGCGAACTGGGCGTAGCGCGCCTGCGCGTTGCCGTCGCGCAGGGCGGTCAGGATCCGCTCTGCGGCCTGACGCGCCCGCTGCTCCACGGCGGCGGCGCTGGTCGGCCGGGCGGCGGGGGCCACCTGCGGGGTCTGGGCCAGCTCCAGGGCCCGGGCCCCCGCCCCCGGCCAACTGGTGGCCAGGGCCGCCAGGGCAAGGGCAACCACTCCGGAACGCAGGAGCACGGGGGGCATGGAAGGCGACAGCGACCGGCTCAGTTTGCTGCAAGGTCCGGAGGCGTGCCATCGGGGCCGGAGCGCAACAGGGGGGCCATCTCCAGGCTGGAGCCCTCCAGAGACAGGGTGAGGGTGATCTCGCGGTGCCCGGCCGTGACCGGTCCCCGGGGCTCCTCCCCATCGCCGGGGTTCACCGCCACCTGGGGCCAGGCCGCTGGTGCCAGGGAGAGACGCAACCGCTCCCCGGCCCGCAGGGTGGCGGCCAGGGGCTGCAGGAGCACGATTCGCTCCAGGGGGCGCAGGGCCTCGGAGCCCACCACCCGCAGCAGGCCCGTGCAGAGCTGCCGGGCGGTCTGCTCATCCGGGCTGACCACGGCCAGGGCGGCGCAGAGATCGAAGCCCGGCTGATCGGCCTCCACCCGCAGCCGCAGCTGCGGCTGCCCCAGGAGCCGGCGGGGGCGCTGGAGGGGAGCGGTGGTGAAGCAGGCCACATCGGTCCTCCCATCGAGGTCGGAGCGATCGAGCAGAAGCCCCTCGCCGCCCAGGTGACCGCCGCGGCCGGGAACCGGGCGCCAGGGATCGTGCACCAGCACCACGGGAGGCCCGTCCTCCGGTCCCCCGTCGCCCACAAGCAGGCGTCCCTCCTCCCGCCGGATCGCCGCCCGCCCGTCACTGGCCAGATGCCAGCGGGGAGCGGGGGTGGTGGCGGCGGCAGCGGGAGTGAACCAGTCGCCGCTGGTGGCATCCTGCAGCCAGATCGCCCCCGGTTCCACAGGCCGCACCGGCTCCTCTTCAAGAACAGCGGGCAGGCCGAGATGGCGGCGGAAGAAGGCCACCTGCTCCCTGTCCTACCCTCCCTGCCAGTAGAGGTTCGACCTGGCCCCGACATGGAGCGCGGGCTGCCCGCCAGCGGCCCGGGCCTGACGCCAGAGAGCCAGCACCCCGCGCAGATGGGGATCGTGCCAACCGCCGATCAACAACAGGGGGCGCCGCAGCAGGGCGGCGGCGGGGGCATGGACGGTCCAGCCCGCGGGATCGCGGGGATTGGCCCGCAGCCAGGCCAGCCCCATCCCCCCGGGATCATGGCGCTCCAGGAGGGCCAGGCCCTCGTGCGGGTAAGCGCCGGATTCCAGGCTGCGGCGCAACGTCTGCCAGGTCTGGAGGTCGTCGCGCCGTCGGGCACTCTGGGCGGCCAGCTGCAACGCCCAGCCCAGCCCCAGCGCCCACCAGTGGGCGCCCCCCTCGCTGGCCCAGTCCAGCCGTTCATCCAGGCCACACATCGCCGGAGCGAGGGCATCGGGGAAGGGATCGACGTCGGCGGCCGCCGACGGGCCGGTGTTGAGCAGCTGGGTGAGCCCCTGATAGGAGAAGCCATAGGTGCCGATGCGGCCATTGCACTCCGGCCGTCGCCGCAGCCAGCGCACCGTCTCCGCCCCGTCGGCAGCCTCCCGGGCGAACCCCGCGAAGGTGCCCTCCGACTCCCCCCGCCCCCGCACGTCCTGCACGACCACAAGAAAGCCCTGCGCGGCATACCAGCGCGGGTGGGCATAGGTGACGGTGGAGGCCAGGGCCGCCCCGTAGGGCTGACGCATCAAGAGCGCCGGCCAGGGACCCTCGCCCGGAGGACACCAAAACCGCGCCGCCAGATGGATCCCGTCGGGGCAGCGCATCCACTCCCGCCGGGGGCGGCTCACTCAGCGCACATCCGGGCAGTGGAGGCCGATGACATAGGTGGTGAGCACTTCGGCATCCACCTGGCTGAGGCCCTGGCTGCTGGCCACCATCGCGATGGAATCCGGGGCGGTGGCCGATCGGCCGCTGGCGTTGAGCTGCTTGAACTGGGCGCAGAGGCTTTTTGCGAGAGCGGGGTTTTGCTTCACGGTTTCCAGAAGCGCCGAGGCCGCCCGCGACGGTGCGGCGAGCGACAGGGCACAGGCGAGGCCGCCGGCCAGCAGATGGGCGTAGCGCATGGGCGTCCCCACAGGGGTTGAATCCATTCCATCCACCACGGCCCTGCGGGGAGGGCGCCCAAGGGTCAGTTCGCGGAGCGACTCGCGCCCGCCGCCTCGATGGCCCCCGTGCGCAGATCCAGGCGGGCTTCCGCCACCACCACCGGCCGGGCGACACCTTCCCCGACGGGCTCCAGACGCCGCAACCGCACGCGCACCACGCCATCGGCGGGGGAGCGGCCCGTTGGCCGCAGGTTGCGGGCCACCTGCTCCGCTGTGGCGCTCCCCGCCTCGGGGGACAGGTCCGGCGGCGCGGCGGCCACCACAAGGTCTGACCCGTTGTCGAACACCACCGGCACGATGACGGCCCCGGGCACCGTCACCCGCGGGGTGTAGCTCACGGCGAAGGCCGCGCAGGAGATGGCGAGCAACGTCGTGAAACTCGTGACGCCCACCAGGCGAAAGCGGATTCCCCATCGGCTGACGAACCCCGCCACGGTGAGGAGCAGCAGGGCAAGGGCGGCGAGGGCCAGCCAGCGGGCGGCCACCAGAAGAAGCGGATCAGCGGCCATGGGACTGGTCAGAACGGACAGGCTCCTTAATATTGCGCCCGATCGCGGGAGTGCCGACCCAGGCAGATGACGCAGCTGCCTGAGCCGCCCGGGGCCGCCCGCCCGCCGCAGGCCACCCTTCCCACGCCCGCGCGGCCCTCCCACCGGCTGCTCCCGCCCCGCAGGCTGCTCCTCGCCCTGGGGCTGGCCACCGTCGTCGGTGGTGGCGTGGTGGTGTGGCAGCGCTCGGATCAGATCCTTGGACGGATCTACACGCACTGGCGCCCCCGCCTGGAGGTCGTGGTGGGCCGGGTGATGGGTCGCCCCCTGCGGCTGGGGCCCTTCCAGGGACTGGGGCCGGATGGGGTGCGCATCGGCCCCAGTCGCTTCCTTCCCGGACCGAAGGATGGTTCCTCGGCGGCGGTGGACGGTCTGGTGGCGCGGATCGACCCGCTGGCGAGCTGGCGCGACCGCTCCCTCCATCTCACCTTGGATCTGCGGGGGGCGGAGGTGGATCTGCGCCGTCAGGGGAAGGGTTCGATCTGGACGTTCGGTGCCGTGGCGCCGGGAGGCCAGCCTCCCCGCCTCGCCCTCGCCGTCCGCCTGCTTGATCCCGCCCGGGTGCGCCTCTGGAACCTGGGCGCCGATCCGCGGCCCCTGCGCGTGGACCTGCTGGGTCAGGCCACCGTGACGACCCATGCGCAGGCGGTGACCTGGCGCGCCAGGGCCAGCGAGCTCGGCTCGAAGGGGGTCGCGCGGGTGCTGGGCGGAGGCAACTGGGCCCAGCAGGCCTGGCACACGGAGGTGCAGGCCAACCGCTGGGGTGTGGCGCCCCTGATCCAGCTCCTGCCGCTGCGAGGGCAGGTGGCGGGGGAGGGCAGCGGTCGTCTGGCGCTCCGCTGGCAGCGGGGACGGCCCGACTGCCGGGGCCGGCTGGTGGGGGTGGGGATGCGCTGGCGGCTGAACGCTTCGGCGCCCCTCCTGGAGCTTCCCCGTGCGCCGCTGCGCTGCGTCGGCACGACCTTCGTCCTCGAGCGCAGCCCCTGGCGGCTGGGCCCCTGGGGCGGCCGTGTGGGCGGCAGCCTGGCGGGGCGGCGGCTGCGGCTGGAGGCCACGGCCCAGCCCCCCCCGTCCCTGCGGTTGGGCGCCACGCCCCTCGACGGATGGATGGAGGGGGAGCTCGGCGGGGGAGGGCTGCGGGAGGCGCGGTTCTCGGCCGCGCGGGGCCGCTCCCGCCTCGCCCTGGCGGGCACCCTGGCGAACACCCTCACCCTGGCGGGACGCTGGCGCCTGGCCCCCGCCGACCTGCCGGGCGGCGCCACCCTGCCCCCCTGGCTGACGGAACAGCCGTTCAGCGGCTCCCTGCGGATCGGGGGGCGCCTGGCCGCCCCCCGGCTGGCGGTGGTCACCGGCCAGGCGCGCCACCCCCTGCTGGGCCCCTGGCGGGCGGAGCTCGCCTGGAGCGATGGCCTGCTGGTGTTGCGCGACTTCCAGACCCCCCATCTGCGGGCCAGCGCCACCCTCCCCCTGGCGCCCCGCCCCGGCCGCGGGCTGACCGCGGGCGACCTGGATGCCCGCTTCGACCTCTCCCCCTACCCCCTGGAGCGCCTGCAACCCCTGGTGGGCACGACCCTGGGGGGCTGGTTGGAGGCCCGGGGCGTGGTGCGGGGCCCCCTGCGGCGCCTGCGGCCGGATCTGGCGCTGCGCCTGCGGAATCCCGCGGCGGGTCCCCTGCGGTTGGACGAAACCTGGCGCGGGTGGCTGCGGGCGGAGCTGGATCCCGCCCGGCCCCTCGGCGGCCAGGTGGGTGGCGGCCAGCTGATAATGGAGTCGGATGCCCTGGCCCCTGCGGGGCGCCTGGTGGCCAGCCTGGACCGGCGCTGGATGCCCGAGCGGGTGAGCCTGGAGCGGGAGCGCGGTCTCCTGGTGCTGGAGGGCTCCCCCGGCGGCTTCCGCTGGCGGGCCCGACAGCTGCCGCTTCAGGGGATCGCCCTGGCTTTCGGCCGCCGGGTGGAGCACGTCCAGGGGCTTCTGGGGGGGGAGGGCACCCTGGCGCTGCAACCGTTGGCCTTCGCGGGCGACGTGCGCCTCAGCCGGCCCCGGCTGTTCGGCCTGCCGGGCCGCGGCCTGCGGGCTCGGGTGGCGTATGCCGATCGGGCCTACCGGCTGCGGGGCCTGGTGGAACCCCTTGGGGCCGGCAGCATCGACGTGAGCCTGGAGGGCCGCTGGCAGGGCCCCTTCCGCGGGCAGTTTCAGGCTCGGCAGCTGGATGCCCAGCTCTTCCGCGACGTTCTCGCCGCCCGGAGCCGAGGGGGCGCCGCGGCGCCGCGCTCCTGGGGGCGGGCTGACGACCTGGGAACCCTTGTCTTCGACACCCTCGGCGAGAGCCTGGAGGATCAACTGCTGGCGCTCCAGCGGGCCATGGAGGTGACCGAGCGGCGGTTCCAGTCGCTGACGCGGCCCCAGACGATGGCGGCCCTGCTGGCGTCGCTGCAGACCAGCGTGGACGCGGATCTCACCGTGCGGGGCCGGGATTGGCGCGACACGCGCATCGACCTCAGCGGCGGCGGCCATCTCTGGGTGGGCCTGCCCGATCGCGACATGGCCCTCACCAGCACCCCCTTCACCCTGCGGTTGGAGGGCCCCGTGTGGGGAGGCGAGGGGAGTTTCGCCCTGGGGGGACTGCCCCTGGGCCTGCTCGCCCTGCTCACCCCCGTGCCGGAAACCCTGCGGGGCCAGCTGTCGGTGAACGGCCGCTACCGGCTTGGCGCCGAGCCCAAGCTGGCACTGGACCTCGCCCTGGCGGACGGGGCCATCGGGCCGGCGCCGCTGGCGCTGGAGCGGGGCGGCCTGACCCTGGAGAAGGGGGGGTTGAAGGTGGATCTGGCGGCGCGGGGCGGGGTGGCGACCAATCTGGTGACCCTGGCCGGCCGCTTGCCCCTCAACCCCGAGAGCCCCGGGTTGGAGCTGCGTCTGTCGAGTCGCGGGGACGGGCTGCGGGTGTTGACCCGGCTGGCGGGCGACGCGGTGGTCTGGAAGCGCGGCAGCACCGACCTGCAACTGCTGGTGCGCGGCAGCGTGCGGGATCCGATCGCCAACGGCTTCATTCGCCTGCGGGGGGGGGAATATGCGCTTCTGGGCCAGACCCTCTCCGATGTGGAGGCGACGGTGTTGTTCGACTTCGAACAGGTGTTGGTGCAGGAGCTGCGGGCTCGCACCGGGGCGCGGGGGCGCCTGCAGGCGGAGGGCCGCATCGGCCTGCGGCGCCAACTCAGCGCGGAACCCACCCTGGCTCTGGAGATCAAGGAGGCGCCCTTCGCCGTCAGTCGCCTCGCCGCCCGCAGCGACGGCCGCCTGACGATCGGCGGCAGCCTGACGGCACCGTTGATCGGCGGGGAGCTGACGATCAGCCGGGGCAAGATCAACGCCCAGCCCGGACAGTTCTCCCCCTCCCCCTCCCCCTCTCCCTCCACCTCCACCCGGGCACCGGCCAACCCGAGCACCCTGGCCCAGCTTCTGGAGCAGAAATGGGATTTCAAGCAGCCGTTGGTGTTGCTCGGCCCGCAGATCGAGTCCGTCGACACCCCGAAGCTGGAGGACGCCCTGCCCCGCCTGCCCTGGCTGCGTTTCGAGAATTTGCGGTTGCGCTTCGGCCCGGGCCTGCGGGTGGTGCTGCCCAACGAGGCGAGCTTCGACACCGGCGGCTCCCTGCGCATCAACGGCCCCTTGGATCCGAGCCTGCGGGCCAGTGGGGTGGTGCGGCTGCTCTCGGGGCGCCTCAACCTCTTCACCACCAGCTTCAGCCTGGATCCCGATGCCCCCAACGTGGCGATCTTCACCCCGGCGCTCGGGTTGATGCCCTATCTCGACATCGCCCTGCGCACCCGCATCGCTGACAACATCGGCCTGGTGGCGCCCAACGGCCTGGGCGAGGCCCAGGGCGCGGGCAGCCTGGCGACGGGGTTGACGGCCGGCGCGCCGGAAAGCGGCTTCTCGTCGCTGCGCCAGCTCAATCTGATTCTGGTGACGATGAGCGTGAGCGGACCTGCGGATCGCATCGCCAATTCCCTGCGGCTCTCCAGCAATCCCCCGTTGCCCCAGGAGCGGCTGGTGGCGTTGATCGGCGGCAACACCCTGGCGGGATTGAGCCAGGCCGGGGCGGGCACCGCCCTGGCCACTGTTGTGGGCCAGTCGCTGCTGTCGCCGTTGCTGAGCAGCCTGAGTGACACCTTCGGCCAGCGGGTGAGCCTGGCGCTGTACCCCACCTATGTGAACCCGGAGATCTCCAGCGCGGAGGTGCGCCGCTCCCGGCGGGTGCCGCCCCAGCTGGTGCTCGGCGCAGAGGTGGGCTTCGACCTCACCGACCGGCTGAACGTGTCGGCCCTGGCGGCACCCAACCGCTCGGACGTGGCGCCGCAGTTCACCCTGAATTACAAGGCCTCCGAAGCTCTCAACGTGGAGACCTTCATCGACACCCTCGGCTCGTGGGGCACGCAGCTGCGCCTGCTGTTCCGCTTCTGACGCGCCAGCCATGGGAGCATGACGCCTGGTGCCAGCCATGGATGGGCCCCCAGCTGATCGGCGTTGATCTCGGCGGCACGGCGATCAAGCTGGGACGGTTTGACGCGGCGGGCACCCTGCTGGAGGCCCTGGAGGTGGCCACGCCGCGACCCTCCGTGCCCGGAGCCGTGACTGTGGCGATCGCCGAGGCCATCGACCAGCTGGATCCCGAGGGGCGAGCAGGGCGCGTGGGAATCGGCCTGCCCGGCCCCACGGACGCGGCGGGACGGGTGGCGCGGCTGGCGATCAACCTGGAGGGCTGGGAGGAGGTGCCCCTGGCGGATTGGCTGGAGCCGCAGGTGGAACGCGCGGTCACCCTGGCCAACGACGCCAATTGCGCCATGGTGGGGGAAGCCTGGCTGGGGGCGGCGCGGGGTTGCGCCAACGCCATCCTGCTCACCTTGGGCACGGGGGTGGGGGGCGGCATCTGGCTCGATGGGGCGCTTTACACCGGTCCCCGCGGCGCGGGCGGGGAGCTGGGCCTAATCAGCGTGGATCCGGAGGGGCCGCCCTGCCGCAGCGGCAATCGCGGCTCGTTGGAACAGCATTGCTCCATCGGGGGCCTGGCCCGCCTCAGCCCCCTGGAGCCGAGGGAGCTCTGCCGGCGGGCGGCGGCGGGGGAGGCGGAGGCGCTGGCGGTGTGGCAGCACTACGGGCGCTGGCTGGGCATCGGCCTGAGTTCGCTGCTCTATGTGCTGACGCCGGAGCGGGTGTTGCTGGGGGGCGGCCTCAGCGCCGGCATCCCCCACTTTCTGCCCGCCGTTTGGCGGGAGATCGAGACGCGGGTGCTCGCGCCCAGCCGGGAGGGCCTGGTGATTGAGCGCTGCGCCCTGGGCAACGGGGCGGGACGGCTCGGCGCGGCGCGGCTGGCGTTGGATCGCTTGCCATTGGATCAGTCGTCGCCGTAGCGGTGGACGAACCAGCGCTTCACCACCTGGGTGAGGGCGGCATAGGCCAGGAGGATGAGGGGCAACCAGGCGAAATAGGCGGCGGGCAGGGGCACCAGGCCCAGGCCGGGGGCGATCGGCGTGAAGGGAATGGCGATGCCGATGGCCATCACCACCAGGGTGATCAACGCCATGAGGGGTGCGGGGTTGCTCTGCAGGAAGGGGATGTGGCTGGTGCGAATGATGTAAACAATCAGGGTTTGGGTGAGCAGGCTTTCGACAAACCAGCCGGTTTGAAACAGGCTTTGGCGATCGGGTGTGTTGGCGTCAAAGACAAACCACATCACGGCAAAGGTGACGAGGTCGAACAGGGAGCTGACGGGACCGACAAACAGCATGAACCGCCTGAGTTGGGGCAGGCGCCATTGACGCGGCCTGGTCAGATAGTCGGCATCCACCCGATCGAAGGGAATGCCGGTCTGGGAGAAGTCATAGAGGAGATTATTGAGAAGAATCTGCAGGGGCAACATCGGCAGGAAGGGCAACAGGATGCTCGCGGCCAGCATGCTGAACATGTTGCCAAAGGCCGAACTTGTGCCCATCTTGATGTATTTGCTGATGTTGCCGAAGGTGCGGCGACCTTCGCGCACTCCGGCCTGCAGCACCAGGAGGCTCTTCTCCAGCAGGACGATGTCCGCCGATTCCTTGGCGATGTCAACGGCCGTGTCCACCGAGATGCCGATGTCGGCCTCGCGCAGGGCGGCGGCGTCGTTGATGCCATCGCCGAGGAAGCCCACCACATGCCCCTGGCGACGCAGGAGACGAATGACGCGCGCCTTGTCGAGGGGCGAGAGCTTGGCGAAAATCGTCGTGGTCTCCACCCGTTGGGCGAGGGTGTCGTCATCGAGCGCCTCCAGCTCCGTGCCCAGCAACACCCCCTCCACCGCCAACCCCACATCCCGACAGGTTTTGCGCGCGATCACCGGGTTGTCGCCCGTGAGCACCTTCACGGCGACCTGGCCTTCGCGGAGCAGGCGCAGGGCCTCTGCGGCCGAATCCTTCGGCGGATCGAGGAAGGCGATCAGGCCCACCAGGATAAGATCCGTCTCATCGACGAGGGAATAGGGCGCGCTTTGCAGGGGCACTTCCTTGTAGGCCACGGCGATCACCCGCAGGCCATCGTCATTGAGCGCCGCGTTGAGACGGCCCACCGTCTGACGGGCCGCGTCGTCGAGGGGGCGAACGCCGTCCCCTTCCCGCAGACGGGTGCAGACCGCCAGGATTTCCTCCACGGCGCCCTTGCAGATCAGTTCATGGTGGTGGTTGGCTTCCTCCACCACCACCGACAGGCGACGACGCTGGAAATCAAAGGGAAGTTCATCGACCTTGCGGAAGCTCTGCTCCAGTTGCAACGCCTCCTTGATCTCCACATGCTCAAGCACGGCCACATCCAGCAGGCTCTTCAAGCCCGTTTGGTAGTAGCTGTTGAGAAAGGCGAGCGCCAGCACCTCTTCATTCTCATCCCCCCGCCAATCCAGGTGTTTCAACAACACGATGCGATCCTGCGTGAGGGTGCCTGTCTTGTCTGTGCAGAGCACATCCATGGCGCCGAAGTTCTGAATCGCATCCAGATTTTTCACAATCACCTTCGCCTGCGCCATCACCATCGCTCCGCGGGAGAGATTGGCGGTGACGATCATCGGCAACATCTCCGGTGTGAGCCCCACGGCAACGGACAGGGCAAAGAAGAAGGCCTCGCCCCAGTTGCCCTTGCTCAGGCCATTGATGAGGAACACTGCGGGCGCCATGACGACCATGAAGCGCAGCAGCAGCAGGCTCACCTGGTTGATGCCCCGCTCGAAGCCGGTGGTCACGCGCACCCCCGTGACGGCGGAGGCGATGGCCCCCAGGAAGGTCTGATCTCCCGTGGTGAGCACCACGGCGGTGGCGGTGCCGCTCACCACGGTGGTGCCGAGGAAGCAGAGGGTGTCGAGGCCCAGGGGATCGCGCAGGGCCTGCTGGTCGGGGGGGAGGCAGGCGTGCTTTTCCACGGGCAGGGATTCGCCGCTGAGGGCACCCTGGGAGATGAAGAGATCCTTGGAGCGCAGCAGCCGCACATCCGCTGGCACCATGTCGCCCGCCGCCAGGAGCACCACATCGCCTGGAACGATCTGCTCCAGCGGCACCTCCCGCAGGCCCGGCGCCTCCTCCTCCAGCACCAGGCCCAGATCCGCGGCCAGGGCGGGGCTGATGTCGTCGCGGGAGTCATGGCGCTTGACGGTGGCCGTGGTGTGCACGAGCCGGCGCAGGGCCTCGGCGGCCCGGATGGAGCGCACCTCCTGGGAGAAGCGCAGGGCGACGCTGAAGAGGATCATCGTGGCGATGATCACGGCCGCCTTGGTGTCCCCGGTGAGGAGGGAGAGGGCGGCGAGGGCCGCGAGAAGCAGAACGAGGGGATTGCGGAAGGTGGCCAGGAGCTGCCAGGGCCAGGCGACCGGCTGCTCATGGGCGATGGCATTGGCCCCGAAGCGCTCAAGCCGGAGGCGGGATTGGAGGGCGCTGAGACCCTCGGCGCTGGTGTTGAGTCGGGTGAGGAGAGCGTCCGGGCTTTCGCGGGCGGCCTGCAGCAGCACCTCTCGGTTGGCGTCCGTCAGGCCGGGCGAGGGCATCACATCACAGCGCAGACTTGGCAGGCGCCGGCCGGCTCAGTCTGGCAGGCCCACTCGGCTCAGTCTGGCAGGCCCGGGCGGGAGTGGAAGGCAGAGCCCGCGGCGCCTTGTCGAGGGCGGGATTGGCGAGGCTCCATTGCTTGCGGCTGAGGTGAAGCCTCACGGGATCGGTTGTCTCGACAAGGGTTTCCATGGGCAGGGCTCTAAAATCGGAGGGAGTTTCATGTCGGCCGGCTTGAGGAAACAGAGGCGAAGGGTGTCTCTGAGAAGGGCGGTCAGATCGCAGGCCGCAAAGATCGCATTCTGTCTGGCATGTTGGCGCAATTCCTCTCCGTACGGTTAGAGTCCTGCCCGGGGTGAACGACTATTGGCGTTGTCGATTTTCTCTGCTCCCGTCTTCTGCATCTTGATGTTAGAAGGACAACGTATCGCTAGATGTGGTGTCTCGCGTTCAGCTCGTTGGCGCTCAGGGACCGCTGCAATCCAGCGACCATCAACCTCACGCGCGCACTCCAAAGTGAAATGCATGCTGACCGTAACTCTGCGACCACTGTAGAAAAAACCTTGGCATAGGCTCCATCACCTCTTCCCGGCTCGGTTCTATGTCAGGTATTCGGTGAACACAAAATCGGCGTATCCGTCTATTCCAGCCTTACCCGCCGTTTTGCCGCCTAAGACTGGAGGCGTTACGGTAGATTACCTGTGAGATCCCTTCCGCCAGTGGGGAGTTTGCGGAAGTTGGAGCCTTTCCGCGTTCGATGGGTGGGTCCACCCATAACAATTCATGCTGCTATCACGCGACGGCAGGGATGGGAGCGCCCTGATAGGCTAAAGATAAGTGTTGGCATGATATCTACTACGATGTTAATGTCTGTGTTCCGTAAGCTCTCGACTGATGCAGACGTGTTGGTCGCGGTTCAACAGATGACGGGCTAACCACTGGTGGAAGGCTACGACACGAAGCTGATGTGACGATTCCTGTGGCAAACACCGCCCTGGTAATCGCTTTCTTGCTCGTGGTGGCATCCAGGCGCTGGCGAGACTGGGCAGCCCAAAGGTCTAATCCAGGAGTTTGGCGGACCTGTCAACCTTTGTTCTCGTCGGTGGGTTTCACGCTTCCCATGCCCGAAACCCATTCCCCTGCAGCTGATCAGAGTGCTCCGCGCAAACGGCGTCCGCGACTCGCCGTGATGCTGCTGCTGGTGCTGAGGCGGAGAGGATTTCGCTCGATCGGCCAGAAGCTCTCCTCCCTGTTAATAATTGCCATATCTCAAGATATGTGGATGATCAATCTCACAATGAACTGTGAGATTGATCACAGCCTGATCCGGTATACGAGAGGAAGTTATCCATGGGGCAAGACCACAGTCCAACATGCTCCCTTCCACTTCATAGGAGATTGACATGTTTGCAACTCTCAGAAGGCTGCGCTTTTTGTTGTCCGACGCCTCTGACCCCGTTCAGACCAATCACATCTTCCGCTTTCGCAGTGGCGAACAGAATGTCCCATGCTTCAGGACATGTTCTCGACTTAAAAGCTTACACTTTACGCAAGTCTACAAGCCGTTAAAGCGAACACACAAGACGCCTTATATCTTCAGTCAAACAGTCTATGGACTTTTGCTTGGAGTCCTCATTCAATCAGCTCAAGCTGCACCAAGCCGCATCGATCTGCGCAGTCAGCAAACACCACTTCGCGATCAGGGATCGCGCAATACCTGTATTACTTTCTCAGTGGTTGCTGCGCTTGAAGCTGCCTACCAGCGCGCTGGATATGGATCAATAGATTTATCTGAGCAATTTCTTAATCACATGGGGAAGATGTCCTGGTTGCATGCGAACTGGGATGAAATCCTTGCTGGCGGGCGCGACGCCGCAGAGAGCCAAGTTGGGGCTTTCGGTGGCGGCGGTGGTGTGTACTACACAATGGCTCTTGCGAACGGCGTGCGAATCGTTGAAGAGCGACTCATGCCTTATCGCAACGCCGAGTATTCAGTGGCAGACCACCCAAACTTTGCTTATCCATGGGCTCATCCGGTCTGGAAAATTCAACGCAATCAGAACGACTTTAATCTCAGTAATCGCTTCCTGCCTCGCGCGGCACTCACAACGGAACGAACCTATAGAGTCCGAGCTGCGCGCAAGCTCTCCTCCGCACGAGATACGGGAATCCTCGAAGACCAACTTGCCGCCGGACGTGAGGTGGTCTGGGACATGGAAGTGGCCAATCCGAGCTCGACGACCTGGCAGCCCTGTGCAGATCCTGCGCCTGAAGGTTGCATCCGTGGGGCGCACTCCATGCTGCTTGTGGGATACGATCGCTCATCATCTGATCCCAGGCAGCATGTATTCATAGCAAAGAATAGCTGGGGCTCCACAGCTGCTCGGTCGGATGGGTTTACATACCTCTCTTATGGCTACGTCAGACGCCATGGAATTGCTGCGGCAGTAATTGATTCCATTTATCCTCCTGAACGTTGGGATGCTGCTTATTTTGTGGGGCGCTGGAACTTAAACTTTGACGGCTGGCGCGGTCAGCTAGATGCATATCATATACCAGGAATTGCCCAGTATCAACTTTCCGAATTCAGTGTTACTACAGCAGACCGACGCCTTGGCTCTTACTACGATCCCTCGGGTAATGCCTATCGCGTCAACGGCTTCACGACTGGCAATCGTTTGAACTTCAACATTGCCTCCGACACTCCTATGCTGCGATGGGATGACTACAGTTCAGGACGTCGATTCACTTATTTCATCGTGCAGAGCCCGACATTGGGAACCCTCGCTGCAGGAACGCATGTTGATCCAGATGGTCGTTGGTACGGAGGTTACATGCGACAAGAAGACTTTCTCCCAAGCGGGACTGACACGCCCCGCCCCTTTGCGCTCTCCTCATGGGTTCGAAGCCGCTGGGATGTGCATTTTGCAAACAAGCGTGGAACGCTCTCCATGGCTACACGAGATGACAGTTTTTTAAATCCTGCGGAGCGAGCAGCGAATTTTGGCGTCATCGGATCATTCCGTCAATCTGGCGCAGGCAGTGATGTCCCGGCACAGGTGCTCGTGAACAGAGTGGATCCTGCGATCATCACCGTTCGCGTCCCGAGCGTCCTCCCATCAAGCTCTCTCGGTGGACAACTTTCAGGAGTTTCCCTTCAGGGGGCGGGTCGAGCGAGTGCGAGCGTTCAGTCATTCCAGCCCTTGACGGCAGCCTGATTCCCGCTTGCATCTCATCAGGAGACTGCTTGCGATGACCACTCCGCCTGCGGGAATTTCAGGAGCTGACTGGTTGGCAACGCCACCC
>JBKDSZ010000145.1:0-10833 GCA_046340375.1 Cyanobacteriota bacterium
ATCCCACGTCGCATTCGGATGTCCGGGATGGCGCGCAAGAAACTGATCAGGTCAAGATCGGTTGCGGCAGAAAGGGATTCAGACAAGGGGACACAGCAATCCCGCCAAGGACACCGTAAACGGAGCCTCTTGGCGAGCCCGACTGGGACAGACTTTTAATCAGCCCTGAGCAAGCGGGTACCAGGCTGTGATGCGGATGCCATGCCGCATCCGAGCGTCCGGGATGGCGCGCAGGACCCTGTTAAGGTCAAAAATGGTTGCAAAACATTGTGTTTCGAGCGCAGGACAGAGGCGATCCCAGCAAGGACGCCACAAAGTAAAGTCTCAGGTCAGGGTTCTTGGGACACACTTTAATTCTTCCCTCGCACCGTCCCCCACCCCAGCACTGTGGAGTAAGCACAGTGCTGGGGTGGGGGACGCATTGACTATGTATGAACTCACACAAACTTCTAGCCTCCCTGGTATCATCCATTCGTCTGAAAACGCGGCGATGCCTTTTCCCTCATTGCGAGAGACATTCAACGATTACAATGGTTGCGGATCTCCAGTTGTCCTCAGTTACAATGAGTGGGATCCACTTGAAGAAGTAATCGTAGGCCGGGCGGATTATGCATGTGTTCCAGAATGGCATCCCACACTTGCGGCAACGATCCCAAAGCGCCACTGGTCATGGTTTAAGTCTAATGGCGGCAAGCCCTTTCCCAGCGAGATTTTACGGGGTGCGGCAGAAGAGCTTGATAATTTTGCAGAACTCTTGGAAAAAGAGGGGGTCAAAGTTAGAAGACCCGCTCCTGTGCCATGGGAAAAAGTATTTTCAACCCCGCATTTCGGCCCCATTTGTGGATTATATGGCGCAATGCCACGCGATTGTCTTTTGGTGATTGGAGAGGAGATTATCGAGGCGCCCATGGCTTGGCGTCATCGCCACTTTGAAACCCAGGCATATCGACCACTAATCAAAGAGTATTTTGCTGCAGGTGCGAAGTGGACAGCAGCGCCAAAACCCGAGCTAGCTGACAGCTTTTATAACTGTAATGTAGCTGACGATGCCTACAATATCAACGCAGGACTGAGTGTTATCAGTGAATCCGAACCAGTATTTGATGCTGCTGATTTTTGCCGATTCGGTAAAGATATATTTGCGCAAGTGAGCCATGTCACGAATTATTTTGGGATTTCATGGCTGGCTCGCCAACTTCCCTCCGATTTTCGAATCCACATATTAAAATTTAATGATCCAAATGCTATGCATATAGATGCCAGTTTTGTCCCGCTTGCCCCTGGACGCCTGCTTATCAACCCTTCTCGCGTCAGCCAAAGCATGCTACCACCAATGTTCAAGGATTGGGAAATACTTCAAGCACCAGAGCCTGTCGTTCCTGAAGACTATCCATTCTATTTCACGAGCAAGTGGTTATCACTTAATGTATTAAGTCTTGACGAAAGAAGGGTGGTGGTCGAAGCGGAAGAGAGGCCAATGATTGATTTCTTAACACAAAAGGGTTTTGACCCCATTCCTCTGCCGTTTCGACGGTTTGGTAAGTTGGGAGGTGGTTTCCACTGCGCCACCTGCGATGTACGTCGACGCGGCAGCTTACAATCCTATTTTTGACCAGACTAATGCTTGGATTGACTGAAAAAAAAGTTATCGTGACTGGGGCAGCTGGTGGCATCGGCAAAGCCTGTGTGCAGCGTTTTTTAAGTGAGGGGTGTCGCGTAGCGGCATTGGATCGAAATGCAGAAGGTCTCAACGTTCTGGCCAGCCTTTCACAGCCACCTGAGCTTATATTTAACCTTGATATCACGAATCGCAGTTCTCTATCTCAAGTCTTTGGTCAAATTCAAGAGAAATGGAATACCGTTGATATACTAATTAATAATGCCGGGATCAGCGTGCGTGCTTTGGCCACCGAAACCTCTAATGAAAGCTGGATTGAAGTACTGAACACTAATCTAAATGGGGTATTTTACTGCGCACGCGAAAGCTACCCATTAATGAATAAGATGGGTGGCGTAATTATTAATATGGGCTCTGTTAATGGAATGGTTGGTATGCCATTTTATGCATCGTACAACGCAGCGAAGGCTGGAGTGATTGAACTCACACGAACCCTCGCCCTTGAGTGGGCTCCGAGTATACGTGTGGTTTGCCTTTGTCCAGGTTACGTTCTAACACCAATGCAGTATGCCGAATATAGTGCTGAGCAAATGGCTGTTCTGAACGCAAGAATCCCGCTTGGTCGCCACGCCTTCCCCGAAGAGATCGCTGCTTTGTGCGCTTTCATAGCCTCTGACGAAGCACCAATCTTGACGGGTTGCACAGTGGTCGCTGATGGTGGTGAAACAGCTGGCGGCTTGGCTAGTTGAGGCCCTTTTCTTATGACTAGCCAACCCTTTTCATTTCACCGTGGAGTTTGGAAATCCTCAAGTATACTTCGTAGCAAAAATGACACTTTTCTAAAGTTACCTGTCGAAGAGATTGATCGTGTTGCCCACATTGAAAACAATCAGTTTCGACAACAATATTTTCTAAAGCATAAACCTCTGATCGTAACAGATTTGGCAAAATTGTGGCCGGCAGTTGGGAAATGGGACTTTGAGTATTTCTATAATCTGGCTGGTGCAGATGCCGATGTAACGATCGAGCATGGCAATGTAATTCAGGCGGAGACTAACTTGTCTAAGACATCGCTGCGCGACTACATCGCCAACGTCTTATTGCGACCCAACGCTAATTCATCTTTGGGTGATGCAGTGCCATACGCGTCACTAATCAAGATTCTAGACATATTTCCGCAACTGGCTGCTGACATTGATTTTTCACTTTTAAACCATTTAATGATTGATACTTATTGTTTTGGCTGGATAGGTCCTGGTAATACTGTAGTGGGATTTCATATTGACTGGGTTCACAACCTCTTGGCACAAATCTATGGCACTAAACGCGTCACTTTAGTATCCCCTAGATTCAATAAGAATATGTACCCTCTTGCAAAGTACGACTTTCGATCTAGACTCAGTGCGATAGAGCCAACTTGCTGGGATCAAGAGATGCATCCACTATTCTCTCAGGTCAGTGTTGTGGATATTTGTCTAGAACCTGGACACGTTCTCTATATCCCACCTGGTTGGTGGCACCGTGTGGAATCGCTCGCTCCATCCATTTCAATCAATAACTTTGGCCATGACTTCCTTGGCCTATTTCGTTATCAGTTTCCGGCAAAACTGCAACAAGGTCTTCACAATATGGGATTATGGCAACATGGCAATTGCACTTGTCACCCTACTAAAAAAACTGTATCTTAGAAATCACTTATCATGACTAGAGTAATGAACAATTCAGGCTTGTTAAGCCTCGCTTGCAGACAGTTCCATGAGAGGGGGCATTCGCCAGCAATAATATACTTTGATAGAATCCTTCGAGAATCGCTTCGATACTTTGAAGAGATAACTGCTGTGGTGCCACACCGCCAATGCCTATATTCGGTGAAGGCTGCAAGTTTCCCCTTCCTTCTTAAGAGGATGTATGCTCATCGCATCGCGGGATTCGATGCATCCTCTTCGACCGAGGCGAATTTTCTGGCAAATATATTCAATGGTCGCATTCCTCTTTACGTGACAGCCCCATCATTGTCACAAGAAGATCTCCAATGGCTCCGCCCACACAAGTTTGCATGTGTGCATCTTGACTCGCTTAACTCACTTGAATTGTTCCTCAAAGAGGCACCAGAGATTCCTTTAGGCATACGCATCAACCCTGGCCTTGGTTTTTCGAGAGTATCATTACATCAAGCCGGTGGCACGGCTTCAAGGCTTGGCCTCCCACTATGCGATCTCGACACGGCGTTAAATCTCTTTCGTGACTACGGCCGCAAACATTTTGGCCTACATTTTCATCTTACATGCGAAGCTCAAGATTTTTCAATACAAGCGGAAGTAGTCAATCTTCTTAGCAAAACTCTATCCAAGCCAGGCCTTCTTAACAACCTGCAATTAACCCATCTGGATATGGGCGGCGGCCTGAAGCCTCCTGCATGGGATTTCAATACAGATACCCTAATACCACGCCTAAATAATCTCACCTCTGTTCATTCACTTGCCAGCGCCGTAGACCAGTTTATTATTAGACTGAGTGCACATCTTTCGCCGAATTTTCAGACTTTATTTGAAACCGGGGATTTCTTGGTTTGTTCGGCAGCCATTATGATTTCAAAAGTTATTGAGACACGAACGACTATATCAGGGGATCATCATATGATATTGGATACAAATATAAATCACTTTCCCAACGTTCTTCACTATGATAATAGGCCGAATGTTGTCTATATGGAGGATTTAAAGGCGGGCGATCAGGAGTACAGGCTCTCAGGAAAGTCATGCCTTGGTGGTGATACCTTTGCCACAGTCAAAGTCTCAGCGAATTCCGAGATAAATCAAATTATATTTGACGAGCGTGGCTCTTATGAATATACGCAATATAACTTTTTTAATGGCCGCCTCCGTCCGCATGTCTTTTTACTTGATGAGAACGATTATCTTCAAGCTTGTAAAATTGATACTCCGCATGATCTACAAGCATTCTGGCGTGAAGAGGTCACATACTTTCCCGAACCCTATCAGTCATTCGAGCAGCTTGAAAATGCGGCAAGAGAAGATTTAGGCTTGCATCTATATAATCAAGATATGCGTATGATCAGTTCGTTTGAGTTGGACTTAAACGTCTTTACTCCTCCAGACTGTCTGAATCGTTCGATTTCAGAGGGTTTTCTCAGTTACGCTGGTAACTATGGTCGCTCTCTGGGCAAAGAAGAGATTCGTGAGGCAATTAGTGCCTATGAAAATGCTCAAATTGGTCAGAACAGTCTTTATAGTCGAGATCATGTTGCGCTGACACTTGGCAGTACCAATGCCATCTGGTTGACATTGCAGACCCTGTTAATGGGTCGTGGCCAGCGACTCTTAATTGCATGCCCTGGGTATTATCAGTTTGCCAATACTGCATCTGAGTATGGCATTCCCTGGACAGCCATACATCGTCAGGTTGAGGTATTGAAAAGAAGTGAGTCAATGCAGCTCGATCCAAAATTACTGGTTCCGTCCATGGACGATATTGCAGACGCCATTGAGCTGGCTCCCGATATTGGTGCGCTGGTCATTAACAATCCAGGTTTACCTTATGGCCGCCGATCTCCCGCAGAACTGTGCCAGCTTGCCCAACGCGCACGCGATGAAAATTGGTTGCTGATTGTTGACGAGACCCTGGCTGGTCTAGATTTTGGTCACAATTCCCCACAAGATTGGTCTTGGCTGCAAGCTGATCATCCGGTACTACGCATGCATAGTATTTCAAAAACGTTTGGCATGGCTGGTTTAAGAATTGGCTACTTGGCATTGACCACAGCTGCACGTGCTTACTGCCTCCATGGAGATGCCATTAAACGCATGGCCGCGCTGGCGGATACCGTTTTTTCAGCACCTCCAAACGTCCTATCACCAGCGATGCTGGCGGGACTAGATATTCTTAGTAGATATCGCCAAGGTGATTGTCAGGATGCAAATGTGCGGCAGTACAAACAGAATTTGGAACGCTTAGCTGAGAATGCCCGCTTAGCCGGGAATCTATTAGAAAAATCGGAAATACCTTATGTCCCCCCACTTGCCGGCTCAAGTCTGATGGCTTGCTTGCCTAAGTTAAATGATTGCCGCCGTCAAAGCCACTATTTCTGCCGGGAACTACTGAATAAACATAAAATATTCTTAGAGCCAGGAGGATTCTTTATGCAAAATCCAGACTGGCCTTTTACCGTGGTAAGATTGGGCCTAGGAAGATCTACTGCTAAACTAGAACAGGATATAGCTGACTTTTGCAGCTTTTACCATCAATATCAAATCTGAGAATAGCTCTAAGCTATGTTTCTCTACGCGTAATTGTCAATCCAGATAAATAAACAAAAGCAAGCCTTGCAAATCAAGATTTGAAGAGCAAAAAGCTTTCAGTGAAAAAATCTGGCAACTACTCACCGGCATCAGCATAATATATGCTTGCACCGCCATGCTTAATCTGAGTAGTATGGTTCTTGCTTCTTGACTTAGCCGTGGCGGAACAAAAGTGAGGATGCCTAATCACATTAAATTTATGATTTTGAAATCCACTCCACTCCACTCCACTCCACTCCACACAACAACCTGATCGGGATGATTGACTTGTCAGGTCTTTCGTCTGGTCGTGGAGGCGTTGTGAGCTGTAGTGGGCTATGCAGCCTGGGTGAGATGGCACCGGCCCGGATCGCTGCCAGTGCTCGTTCTGTTCCAGCAGGACCGCCCCCACCACCCAAATGATCGGGTGTCAGGCGACATCCGCTTTTGGTCCTCTGGCGGCATGAAAACTGCTCCGCCTCAGCTTGCCCTGCCGCATGCACTTGTGCACTGTCATCGGTGAACCTCCCTGAATGACGCCGACCCCTTGGTGTGCGTCCAACGCGATAGCTGGCCTGGGTTCACTCCGCTGCCAGCGTGTTCATCTCTCCTTCCCGACCACTCTCTGACTGCACGATCTGTCCCTCTGCATCTGCCAACTCTCCCTCATCATCTGACGCGTGCAGCAAGGACCGGCGGGCAATCCGGACTCCAACAAGGATCTGGACGCCCCAGAGCAGTTCCGTAACCCCGTAGCCAAAGGGCAACAGCAGCACCCCGGCGGAGGCCAGGAGGCCGAGCTGGCGTGCCCAGCGACCATTGGCGCCGAGACTCTCCTCAAAGCCCCACGCAAGTTCCCACAACAGCTTCAGCTGGTTCAGGTCGTCCTTCATCAGCACAACCTGGGCGGCATCGGTGGCCACGGTGGTCGCCCCCCGCAGCGAAATCGACACCTCCGCCGTTCGGAGCGCAATGGCGTCGTTGATGCCATCGCCGATGAAACACACACGCTTGCCCTGCTCCTGCAGGGCTTGAATGCGGTTGGCTTTCTGCTCCGGCAGGGTGTTGGCAAACCAGCCATCCATTCCCAGCTCCTTGGCCAGACTGGCGGTGGGCGCCTCCTGGTCTCCGGAGAGAATGTAGAGCGAGAGGCCGCGAAGCCTGAGCCAGGCCACGGTGTCCAGCGCCTCCGGCCGCGAGACCGCCGCCAGCTCAATCGCCCCCGCGATCGCGGCCGTCACCGCCACGAACACCATCCCGTGCCCTCTGGCATGGGCGGAGGCTTGGAGCTTCGCAAGGTTCGCGGGTAGCTCCAGGTCGTTCTGGTCGAGAAAGCGCTCGCTGCCGATCCGCACGGCCTGGCCCTCGATCTGAGCTCTCAGGCCCAGACCCAGCTCCACCTCCGCATCGTCCAGGTCGGGCAGGGCCAGCTGTCGCTCGCTCGCCGCGGCAAGGATGGCCTGGGCGATGGGATGGCTCTGGCGCTGTTCCGCAGCGGCCGCCAACGTCAACAGTTCGGCCTCGCCGAATGGCGCCAGAGCATGAACGGCCACCACATGCTGCTGCTCCAGGGTGAGGGTGCCGGTTTTGTCAAACACCACGGTGTCGACGTGGGCCAACCGTTCCAGGGCGCGGCCTTCCTTGATCAACACGCCCCGCTCCGCCCCGGTGCCCAACCCGTTGAGCAGGGTGAGCAGCCGCAGGGGAGGGAGGCTGATCATGAAATTGCAGCCGAGCATGGCCAAGGCGGTCTGCGGTCCACCGAGCAGCCAGCCGAGCATCCCGCTGCCAATCATCGGCAAGCGTTCGTTCTCGATTCCCCTGAGTTGATCCGCCAGGTGCACTTCCTGTCCTTCCACCGTTTGATTCAGCACCTCGCCGATGCGGGCGGCGGTGGTTTCCGCACCGGTCTTTTCCACGCGCACCTGGATCTTGCCGCCGAGCACCAAAGTGGCGGCGAGCACCGGATCGCCCGCAGCCTTCTCCACCGGCTGGGATTCGCCCGTGAGCCGATGCTGATCCACCATGGCGGCTCCCGCCATCACCACGCCGTCCACGGGCACCGACTGCCCGGCCGTGAGCACCAAGATGTCCCCAAGCTGGAGCTCTGCGAACGCAATCAAGCGTTCTTCGCCATCAACCACCACCCACACTCGGGAGGGTTGCTCGCCCAGCAGATGGGTCAGGCTGTGGCGCGTGATGGACTGGGTGAGAAGTTCAATTTTGTACCCCGTACAGCTGAGCAGAATACCCACCATCCCGACCAGGTAGTAGCCGGAAGCCCACAACCCAAGCAGATAAATCAGCAGCAGATGAATCAAGCTGAAACGACGCTCCCCCACCGCGACGCGCCAGGATTCACGCAGTTCAGGCCAGACACTGATGAAGCCGATGAGCAGCACCACCGGAGTCAGGGGTGCCCAGCGGGAGATCTGCCGCACGACCACGAGCACCAGCCCTCCAACCCCCAGAAGCAGGAGGCGGTTTTGGGCCTTTTCTTGGGGGTCAAGCTCACGCTGCCCCTCCGGAGCCAGTTGGCGCATCTGCTCCTGTCGCAGCTCACCCGCCAGAAGGGGATCCAACCGCGTCTGGATCAGGGCCTGATACTGATCATCCAGCTGGGTCAGTCCGTAGTGGAGGGCGGCGAGGAGATCATCGGGCCGATCCAGTGGCTCGTCACCGGCCGTCGGTGAACAGGCGGTGAGACGGTCTACAAGTTTGGACTGAGGGCGGGAGCCGAAGAGGTTGACCACCAAGGCGCCGCTTCCCAGTCCGAGACCCAACACAACAAACGGGATCATGGCTGTCTCCTCCGGCTCCGACGCCTCAAGGTGAACGCTGCTTTCAGCATGGAACCAAGGGGGCTGGCTGGGACATCGGGAGGGGCAACATCTTGCAGAGCAAGCCCAGGGGATTGATCCACAGCGGTCTGTTGTCGCTCCGGGGCTCTTCGGCCGGGGCCGGCGGTGCGGTGGTCAACGGATCATCGTCCGAACCGGAAAAGAAGTCATGCTGCAATTCGTCGGGCACCGGGATGAAGGGCGGGTTGGAGATGCTCATCTCGAACGGACGACCGCTCATGCAATTGTTTTATCTTAGCATTTACAGGTGTTGCGGATTCGGCTCAGTACGCCTCTGAACAGCACCACTGCACCCTGGCCAGGGTCCCGGCCTCAGGGCGAGATAACAGGAGAGGTTGGCGTCCAGCCTATTGGATCTCCCTGGACGATCCATTCATGGGGCATGCAAACAAGGCCATCGTATTTCCCTACTCCCAGATGCAGCGACCTTGACAGACGTCGACCATGCCTCGCATCCAGATTGGAAACTAAAAGTAAGAGTGCAGGTCTCCCCGCCGTCGAATGTCTAGCGTGGCGCAATGGAACGAACCTAAAAAGGGATAGTAAGCTTCAAAAGAGCAAGGAATCGGCTGGAAACCCCACTCCTTGAGGCAATGGATCAACGGCTCCTGATTCTTCTCTACGACGACCCGTTCCTGATCCAGCATCAACACATTGACGCCAGACCAATCACTCATCAGATGTAACGGGTCACCAGTGATCTGCGGCAGTGGTGTGGGCATGACCAGTACATCCCAACTTTTCAGAATTGGCGGCAGGTTCTCAATATCCAGGTATTCCGGATTGACCAGAACCTTGCCGGGTGCCAGCGGCATGAAGGTGGTGTCAATGTGGATGGCCTCTGGGCAGCGCGACTGCAGGGTGTGAACGCGGTAGCCATCGCCCAAATGACGCTGTAACCAGGCAACGCCAAAATGATTGGTGACATTGCTCGTCTGACAAAAAATATCCCGTCCGCAACGTACAAAGTCCGCCGCGTCAAAAACCGGTTCAAACTCGTTGACAACAAAGCGCATCGCCTCGCCCGGACCGGGCACTGTGTAATGCTGATCGTAAAGAGCATCGAGCAATTGTGGCTTGGGCGCGGCGGTCCACTTTGCTCCCGCTTTGAAATATTCCTTGAACAGCGATCGGTATGCCCAGCCTTCAAAATAACGGGAGCGATCGGCCATCGGTGTTTCAAGGATTTCATTGCCAATGACCATGAACGGATCGCGCGGGTTTGCGGCGCAAAATCCGCTCGACACCTGCCATTCCGGTGTTCCAAACGGTGCGGCATAAGTGGCCTGATCCAGCCCCCTTACACGGACGCCTTCCATTTCAAGGATGTGAATGAATTCCGCCAGTTCACGCCGTGCAGCTTGAACCAGCTCAGGCGGATAGGGCGAGCCGCCTCCGCCCACATACGCTTCTGCATCTAACCATTCACCAGGCGGAACAGTTGCCACGTTGATCGTATTCCACGCCGGAAACATTGCTCCATCGAGCGAGCCGATGATGACTTCTTCCAGCGGATCCCATTCGTTATGGGAATTGACGGGACAGTTGGCCGACATTCGTTCTGCGTTTGATGGTAGGCGTTGACGTTTATCTGGAGGAATGTTTCATCCAGTAATTGGGCTCCTCGTACAGACCGCTATCGCGTTCACAATCAATCTGGACAGGCTGAAGCGCTCCCGGCACAATGTATGAACCGCTGTCGGGAAATGCCATGCCGGTCCATTCCTCCCATTCCTTGACGCTTCCTTTGATGGTTTCCGCTTTAGGAATGATTCCCAGCCCCTCCGCTCCCAAGCGCCCGTGCACGCGCAACCAGGGATCAAAGTAGGCACCATCAGGTCGTCTCCATTCGATGTAGCGTTCCATGGGGGTCAGCGGATAGCGGCTTTTCCAGGTTGGTCGCACCGGGATGAGCAGTGAATCACAGGCGTGTCGCCGCGCAGTGCACTTCATCTCTTCGACCAACATTCGGCTCAGATTGCGTCCGTGATGGGCAGGATCGACCATCGCCGCTACGGCAAAAAAAATATTGGGTGTTTGTTGTTGCAGATAAGTT
>JBKDSZ010000146.1:0-3374 GCA_046340375.1 Cyanobacteriota bacterium
CCCCCCTGCCGCCCCCGCCGGGCTTCGAGCACCCCCGCTCGCCGCAACCGCAGCAGCAGCTGCTCCAGGCGGGGCGCCGGCAGGCTCTGGGCGGCGGCCAGGTCGCTCACCGAGCGCCAGAGTGTGGGATCCTGGGCCAGCTCCAGCAGGGCCTTGAGGGCCTGAACACCCGTGCGGCCGATCACCCCGCCGCCTGGCTCCTCAGCCGCTCCAGGAGAGACTCCAGGGTGTAGCCGAACAAGGCCGGATCCGGTTCCCCCAGCGGCAGATCGTCCAGACCCAGCTCCCCCCAGCGCGACGACACCCGCTCCTCCAGCGCGGCGTCGCGGGAGAGCGGTTCCCCCCAGGGATGGCGGCGTTCCGGACCGATCTTCGTGGTGGCGTCGATCGCCAGCCGACCGCCGAGGCCGAGACGTTCGCTGGCGAAGTCGAGCGTATCGAAAGGGGTGTCCTCCAGCACGAAGAGATCCCGCTGCGGATCCACCCGCGCGCTGATCGCCCACACCACCTGGCGCGGATCGCGAATGTTGATCGCCTTGTCGACCACGACGACGAACTTGGTGTAGGTGAATTGGGGCAGGGCGCTCCAGAAGGCCATCGCCGCCCGCCTCGCCTGGCCGGGGTAGGCCTTGTCGATGGCGATCACGGCCAGCTTGTAGCTGAGGGCCTCCATCGGCAGGAAGAAGTCGACGATCTCCGGGATCTGCTGCCGCAGGATCGGCGTGTAGATACGATTGAGGGCGATGGCGAGCATCGCCTCCTCCTTGGGCGGGCGGCCGCTGAAGGTGGTGAGAAAGATCGGATCGCGCCGATGGGTGATGCAGTGGAAGCGCACCAGGGGCGAGGCCTCGATGCCGCCGTAGAAGCCCATGTGGTCGCCGAAGGGGCCATCGGGCAGCTCCTCGCCCGGGGTGATCGTCCCCTCCAGCACCAGCTCGCTGTGCGAGGGCACGGAGAGATCGAGCGTTTTGCAGCGGGCCAGGCGCACTCCCTCGCCGCCATAGAGCCCGGCGAAGAGCCACTCGCTCAGCTGCACGGGAATCGGCGTCGCCGCCGCCATGATCAACAGCGGGTGAACGCCGATGGCGATGGCGATCTCCAGCTTGCGGCCGAGGGCCGCCGCCTTGCGCAGGTGCCGCGCCCCCCCGCGCACGCTCAACCAGTGCACGGTCATCGTGGAGGGCGACTGGCGCTGCAGGCGGTAGACGCCCACGTTGGGGGTGCCCGTTTCGGGGTCTTTGGTGATCACCAGCCCGAGGGTGATCACCCCGCCCGCGTCGCCGGGCCAGGGGCGCAGGAGGGGCAGGGCATCGAGATTCACCTCCTCGCCCCGGAGCACCACCTGCTGGCAGGGGGGCAGGAGATCGCGGTCGGGCACGGCCCGAAACAGATTCCAGGCGAGGGCGCCGTAGCGCTTGAGCTCCGCCAGGCCCTTGGGCGGCCGGGGCTGCTGCAGCAAGGCCAGCTTCTCCCCGAGCCCCTCCAGCTCCTCCGGCCGCTCCATCCCCATGCTCCACACCACCCGCTCCACCGTGCCGAGCAGGTTCACGGCCACGGGCATGGTGGAGCCGCCCACGTTTTCAAACAGCAGGGCAGGCCCCCCCAGCCCGAGCACCCGATCGGCGATGGCCGCCAGCTCCAGATCGGGATCCACCGGGGCGGTGATGCGGCGCAGCTGGCCGCGCCGCTCCAGCAGCTGGAGGAATCCGCGCAGATCACGCCCCTGCTGGGCCATCACGCCAGCCAACATGCCGTCCCGGTGGGACTGCCACTCTGGCGGATCAAGGGGGCGGCGGGTGCCGCTGCGCGCCTCCGTCACCTCCCCCATCCCATCCGGAGATCCGCACGCGACCCCGCCCACGGACCCCGGCCTGCCTGCCAGACTCCATTCAACACGCTTTTTCCTCAAGGAAATGCCCGCCAACAGCGATTTCCAACAGGCCATCCAGGCTGCCAACCGCAGCGCCCTGGTCGGCCCCAACGTTCTCCGCAAAGCCCTGCCGGTGGTCGGCGGCGGCATGGTGCTCACCGCCGGTGGCGTGTTGGGCGGCATGGCGCTGATGGCCACCAATCCGGCGCTGTTCATGCCGCTCTTCTTTGTGGCGTTGATCGGCAACTTCATCCTCTTCTTCGTCGCCCAGAACGTGGCCCTCAAGGGGGACAGCGGCACCGCCCTGCCCCTGCTCACCACCTACAGCCTCCTGACGGGCTTCACCCTGAGCGGCATCGTTTATCAGGCCCAGCTGGTGGCTGGCGTGGGCGCCATCGCGACCGCTGCCGCCGCCACCGGCCTCACCTTCATCCTGGCCTCCATCTTCGGCCAGCGCATGAGCGATGACGTGGGCCAGGCCCTCGGCGGCGTGGTGGGCCTCGGCATCGTCGGCCTGCTGATCGCCATGGTGGTGCAGCTGGTGGGCAGCCTGTTCCTGCCCGGCTTCGGCGGCGGCACCTTTGAACTGATGATCGCCGGCTTCGGCACCGTCCTGTTCATCGGCGCGGCCTTCGTCGACTTCTACACCATGCCCCGCACCTATCGGGATGATCAATATCTCGCCGGTGCGCTTGGGATGTATCTGACCTACATCAACCTGTTCATCTTCATCCTGCGCCTGATCATCGCCCTCAATGGCGGCAGCCGCCGCGACTGAGGGTTCCCCTCGTCCCTTGCAGCCTGCCATCTCCCCCCCCTCCAGGGGCGGCGGATGCCCTTCAGCTCCCCCCTCTCCCGGGGGGAGTTTTTTTTGCGCGGAGCTCTGTGTTCGCGGCGCCGCTCTGCCACACTCGCCCGCAGCCGCCTGGTGCGTCCATGCAACTGTTCTATTTCCACACCTCCGAAGACGTGCCCGAGGTTGTGGGCCCCGCCGATGGGGGTCCGGACGGGGCGGTGGTGATCGACGTCCTGCGGGCCACCACCACCATCGCCTGGTCGCTCCAGAACGGCGCGGAGGCGGTCCAGGCCTTTGCGGATCTGGAGGCGCTGGCGGCGGCGGCGGCGGCCTGGCCGGCGGAGCAGCGGCTGCGGGCGGGGGAGCGGGGCGGACGGCGCCTGGAGGGCTTTGACCTCGGCAATTCCCCCCTGGCCGTCACGCCGGAGGTGGTGGGCGGCAAGCGGATCTTCATGAGCACCACCAACGGCACCCGCTCCCTGGCCGCCGTTCGGGCGGTGCCCCTCCTGCTCACGGCCTGTCTGCCCAACCGCACGGCCGTCGCCCGGCGCCTGATCGCCCGCGACTGCCAGCAGGTGTGGCTGGTGGGCAGCGGCTGGGAGGGGGCCTATGCGCTGGAGGACAGCCTGGCGGCGGGCGCGGTGGCCTCCGCCGCCATGGAGCTGGCGGTGGCGCCCCACCGGGGGGTGCGCTGCGGCAACGACGAGA
>JBKDSZ010000147.1:0-3406 GCA_046340375.1 Cyanobacteriota bacterium
CTGAGGCGCCGCACCTGCTGCCGGGTGATCTGCTGGCCCGCCTGGGCCGCTTCGCTCACAAGCAGCTGCACTTCCGGGCCGGCTTGGGCGGTTTCCAGAAACGCGCGCTTGGAGAACTGGTTGACGCTGCTCTCGTCCATGCCGATGGCAGCATGGCGGGTCATTGGGGGGTGCATCTGCGCATGACGGGCCAGTTTTTGTGGTTGGTCGGGCCAGCGGAGGCCTGCCGACACACACGGGCCCGTTTTTGGTGCGGCGACGGCCAGGAACTGCGCTTTGTCGACACGCGCAGCTTTGGCCAGATGTGGTGGGTGCCTGCGGGACAGCCGCCGGAGAGGGTGATCAGTGGGTTGACCCGTTTGGGCCCGGAACCGTTCACACCGGAGTTTGACGTTCCTTACCTCAGCGCGAGCCTGGAAGGCAGCCGAAGACCGATCAAGACAGCCCTTCTGGATCAGTCGCTTGTCGCCGGGGTGGGCAACATCTACGCCGATGAGTGCCTCTTCGCCGCTGGCATCCGGCCCCATACTCCCGCCCATGCCCTGGATCGGCCACGCCTGCGACGATTGAGGCAGGCGCTGCTGGAGGTGCTGGAGGCCAGCATCCGTGCCGGGGGCACGACCTTCAGCGATTTCCGCCATGTGTCGGGAGTGAATGGCAACTACGGGGGGCAGAGCTGGGTGTATCGACGCGCGGGCCAACCCTGCCGCCGTTGCGGCGAACCGATCCTCCTGGACCGACTCAGCGGCCGCAGCACCCACTGGTGCCCTCGCTGCCAGGCCTGACCCCACGTCCCGAATGCCGGCCACTCAACAGATGTTCGGCCTCCTCCAACCCTTGCTCAAACCAGCCCTTTTCTGAGGCCGCCCTTGCCACCAGCAGAGGCAGTCCCCGGTTGCTTCGTTTTGACTCCCCCCCAATCTGTGTCCAGCCTGTTTGTCATTCCCAACCTCCCACCAAGACGCGTTGTCAGCACATCTGTGGCATCACCGACCTTGCCAACCCTGACCTGTCATCCCGCGCCGCACAGGGCTCAGGGGCTTCCTCCCCTCCACTTGTGGAGGCAAGACGATCGACGACCAGCAGCGATCCGTCAGATGTCCCCCTCCTGAAGGGCAGCACACCTTTGGGCCCTCCTGGAGACGCGAGAATCCAGTCAGACATCGCCTCCATGTCCAGCTCCCCAGATCTTGCCGTGAACACCCTTCCCACATCAGCCAGCCATCGACTGCTCAGCGAGGCCCCGGCCCTCTGCCAAGTCATCCGCACCATCCATCAGCGCGGCTGGTGTGACGGCACGGGAGGCAACTTCAGCTCGCTGCTGTGTGAAGACCCGTTGACACTCCTGATGGCTCCAAGTGGTGTTGACAAGGGATCTGTGCAACCCGCCGATTTGATCGTGGTGGATGGAAAGGGTCAGGTGATCAGCGGAGAAGGCAAGGCCTCCGCCGAGACGCTCCTTCACCTCGCGATCATCACCACCACGGGTGCCGGGGCGGTCCTGCACACCCATTCCCAGGCCGCGACCCTGCTGTCTCAGAGATCGGTATCGTGGGTTCATCCCTCGCCGGCCATCCACCAACCAGAATTGGAGGTGTCCAATGCTCTCTTTGACCCCCAGCCCCACTCTGCCCATCTCCTTCACCCCACACCAACCCGTTTTCAGGCGCCCTTCGCCAATCAAAAATCCGAATCTCCAGATCCAGATCCAGATTCAGATCCAGAGACCCTGAGACAAAACCTCCCAAACCGGACTTCCGAACCCCTGAACATGGCGACGGGTCCCCAAACCCTTGCAACGGATCCAGAGGAGCCGCTGTCGACAGGGGAAACGCCCATTCCACCCCCTTTTCTTGGCCACCTTCGCGTTGTCGGCCTGGAAATGCTCAAAGGGTTGGAAGGGATTCGCTCCCACACCACAGCCATTGCCATCCCCATCCTGGCCAACAGCCAGGACATGCGACAACTCAGCCTTGCCGCCCTTCCTCACCTCGACAGAGCCCCCCATGGACTGTTGATTGCCGGACATGGTCTTTACGCTTGGGGGGATTGCCTATCCCAGGCCCGCAGGCATCTGGAAATCCTGGAATTTCTGCTGGAACAACATTGGCGTCAATGCCTTCTCAACGCGCTGCTCAGAACAGAAAGCCAACTGCAATGATGGTCGACTCTCCATGGCACCAAGCACCGCAATGAACCAGAACAGACAGGAAGACAAACTGGCTGACTCCGTGGGAATGTCTCCAACCATTCGCCATCTTCTGTTGGACATTGAAGGAACGACCTGTCCGGTGAGTTTTGTCAGCGAAGTCCTATTCCCGTATGCCAGAGAACAACTATTTCCTTATCTGAATCAATACCAGAATAAGGATTTCATCCAAAAACTACTTGCCGAAGTTCATGCCGCCTGGCAGAAGGACAGGACACCAGAAGCCAAGACCCTTGCGAAACGCCTGAATCGAGTCGATCACAACACTGAATCCTCCATCCCTGATCAGGGCCTCTCCCCTGAGGAAGCCTGCCTTTATCTTAACTGGCTCATCAAGGAGGATCGGAAATTAACAGCCTTGAAAGACATACAGGGATTGATCTGGGAAGAGGGCTACCAAAAGAACATCTTAATTGCTCCTCTATTTGCAGATGTTCCGCCAGCATTGAAGCGTTGGCACCAAAGAGGAATAGAGCTTGCCGTCTATTCATCAGGTTCCGTTCATGCTCAAAAACTTCTCTACGCCCACACCAACGCCGGCGATCTCAGCCCACTCTTCAGCCATTGGTTTGATACTCACACCGGAGCAAAAACTCAGCAAGAAAGCTATACAACTATTGCCACTCTGCTCCAGGCCAAGCCAGAAGAAATCCTATTCGTCAGCGATTCCCCTGCCGAACTGACAGCCGCACGCAGTGCAGGAATGATCAGCATTTTTAGCTGCCGCCCCGGAAATCCCCATCAACAGGCAGAAGGTTACCCGAAAATCAAAACGTTCGCAGACCTTGGAGGCCTATGAGCCAACAAAAAAGCCACCCGCTGGAGGTGGCTTTGTTTGATTGGATGGAAAAGTTTTTATCCTGGCATCGTGCTATTTTCGCAAGGTGCTGCCACCTCACTATCGTCGCCGCTGCTGCGTTTCACAACCGAGTTCGAGATGGATCGGTGTGGTTCCACAGCGCTATGAACACCAGGAAATCTTTCTCAGGTGAGCCCTGAGAACTACATAGGTTACCATTTTCGCACTCATCTGCCCTCAGAAGAAAGCAGACGTTTAAAAATGATCTGGAAATCAGCAAGAGACCGTGAATTGGTCAAGCCCTCGGTCTATTAGTACTCCTCCGCTTCACGCCTTGCAACGCTTCCACGTAGAGCCTATTAACGGGTGTTCTACCCGTGACCTTACTGGCTTTTGCC
>JBKDSZ010000148.1:0-55645 GCA_046340375.1 Cyanobacteriota bacterium
GCCGAAACCTGCACCGCCGCGCAAACCGATCCCCACATCGCCACCGGCCGCCAAAAGCACGGACAACCGCCACCGGCGACCAAAGGCCGCATCCCAAAGAATCTGGATCTCAAAGAGCGAATGGCCCGCAAGCTGCGCACCGAGAAAGGTCGTGAGGTCTACGCCAAGCGCAAGACGATCCCCGAACCTGTGTTTGGGCAAACCAAGGAAGTGCGAGGCCTGCGGCGCTTCCTGATGCGGGGGCTGGAAAAGGTAAACGGAGAATGGACGCTATGGTGCACGACCCACAACATCCTCAAGTTGTTCCGATTCCAAACAGCACAGGAAGCAGGGGCGATGGGATAGGGAGCCACCCTCCAACCCTCCCACCTGGAGGGTTGGAGGGAGCCAAGAAAGCAAAAGGATTCGACGATTGGAGACTGACGGCGCGGTTGAAGTTGCCGTCATCAGCAAAAACTTTTGGGTGAGGCTCTACTCCTGTTCGAGAGACAGACTCCTAGGCCAAGGGGTCAACCAGGCGGTCGAACAGGCCGTACAGCGCCGCGGCGAACCCATCGATCGTGTAGCGCTGTTCGAACGTCCGGCGGGCTTGGCGGGCCATGGCCTGGCGGCTGGGCGCATCAAGCTGCAGCCAGCGCGTGAGAAGCGCGATCGTGCCGGAGAGGGTGTCGTGCTCCACCAGGCCGGCGCCATCGGCGGCGATCTCAGGAGAGATGTTCACGGGATGGGTGATGAGCACGGGAGTGGAAGCGGAAAGGGCTTCCACCACGGCAATGCCGAAGTTTTCCTGGTGGGAGGGGAGCACAAAAGCCTCTGCGGCCTGGAAGGCGCCCCACTTCGCGTCACCCCGCAACATGCCGGTCCAAAGGACGGAGGAGGTGATGCCGCTCTCTTGGGCCAGCTCTTGCAGGGCAAGGGCGTAGCGACCGCTGGCGGGCCCGGCCATGACAAGGCTGTGCTGGGTTGGATCCCAGAGGCCCTGGCGCTGGAGGGCAGCCACGGCGCGCAGCAGCAGATCCGGCCCCTTTTTGGGAGTGACGCGCCCAAGGAAGAGAAGACACCGCCGGTGACGCAAGGACGGGTGTTGGTCGAGAAAGGGCGTGGCGTAATCGTGGGTGGGACGGGGAATCCCCTCGGTGCCGAAGGGGACCACAAGCTCCCGACAGCGATAGAGCCAGAACGACTGGCGGGCAAGGATCCGCTCCTGGTCGCAGGTGAAGAGCACGGCCCGGGCATCCCGCAAGGCGGGATACATGGCCCAGGGCCAGGCCAACCACTTCTTGAGATGCCGGAGGGGAAAGGTGCGCTTGAACCAGGGATCCAGCATCCCGTGGGTGAACACCACGTAGGGAATGGCGTCTCGGCGCAGGACAAACCAGGTGGCAAAGAGGTGGAATCCCCAGATGCCATCCACAACCACCACGTCGTAGCCACGCCAATGGGCCCGAAGCCAGCGGATCAAGCTGATCGGGAAAAAACGGTCGTACCAGGCCAAGCGCAGTGGGTGAACCGGGCAGCCAGGAAACGACAAGCCCGGGGCCCCGGGAGGATCGAGAGAAACGATCTCACGCACAACACGCGGCGAAGCTGGCGCCGCTCGACGGTCAAAGCGAATGAGTTGTCGCACACCTTCGATCGGACCTCCCACGGAGGGATCCACCGATTGGAGAACGTGCAAGCAATGGATCATGGATCAAGTCATGGACGTCTTCATGGACTCCGTCTCCAGCTCCCTAAGCCGGCAGGCGATTTGAACAAAATAGCTGGCTTTGAGCAAGCAGAAGGCAAAACCAATGCTGCCATCGCGCCAGCCTCCCATCACAAAAAAGCTTCCCAAGAAAAAGGCAAGTCCACCCCAAGGGGAGGTGAGCAATTTATATTTTAACCGTTGGTGCATCTTCCAGCGAACCATGGAGCTGGAGTCGCGACGATGACTGAAGAGGCGACGAGCCTCCCAGGCGGCGTACTGGTTATGCTTAGCCATATAGCTCCCCATACCTCGCAGATCGCGGTGGTCAATACGGCTGCGGATCAGACCGATGGATCCGGTGCAGATGGGGTGCTCATGCACCTCCATGTCGCAGGTGGACCAGTGATCCTCCTCAATTTGCTCATATTCGACCAGACCCACTCGGAAGAGCGCCAGCTTGCGAAGGGGATAACCACCACGCAAGCGACGAGACAGGAAATAATTGGTGTAGCTCAGCAAAAAGGCCTGGTGCTGGCTGCCAGGGAGCGCGGTCGCGATTTCGCCCTTGACGTCGGGGGAGAGGATCTCGTCGGCATCGAGAAACAACACCCATGGGGTGGAAGGGGTGTGATGGCGGAGATACCAGTTGCGCTTTTTGGGAAACCGTCCGTTCCACTCGAATTGGATCAGCTCTGCGCCATGGGCGCGCGCCACCGACGCCGTGGCATCGGTGCTGGCTGAATCAATCACAACCACAGTCCGAGCAAAGTCGGACCCGATCGCCTCAAGACAGACGGCAAGATTGCTCTGCTCATTACGAACAGGGATGGCGACGGTGATCGCGCACGAGGCAGGCAAGATCGGCGTCTTCATGGCCCGACGGGGGGATTCAACAGGGCGACAGGTTGCAAGTTTCGACCATCATCAGGCCAATGGATTGGATGACAGCCATAACGGCGGGCTCCGAGGCTCGCATCCGCGCCAGGCTCCAGACGCACATGGTGGGTCGAAACCGGAGCGGGATACCGTTCAAACGCCTAACGTCCGGTCGACCTGGCGGCGGGCCGAGCCGGATTGCCCACGACCACCACACCGGGGGGGACGGACCGCGTCACAACGCTGCAGGCGCCAACCACCGCCCCTTCGCCCACCGAGACTCCAGGGAGAAGAAAGGCTCGAGCCCCGATGAAGGAATGGCGACCGATGCTGATCGGCGCTGTCTGCAGGGGCCAGTTGGGGTGATTGAAATCGTGGGTGCCGGTGCAGAGGTAGGCCTCCTGGGCCACACAGGCACCGCTGTGGACTTCCACTGGGCCGAGACAATAGGCGTGGCTTCGGTCACCGAGGCAGGCCTGATGGTGAAGCGTGAGGTTCCAGGGGTGATCGATGCGAGCCCGCTGATGGACAAAGGGCTGGCCGTGAATGGTGGCGCCAAACAGGCGCAAAAGGAAGAGCCGCCAGGGGTTGCAAGGCTTGGGAGTCCAGTGGCAGAACAGAGGCCAGGCGTATTGCCAGAGCATCAATCGCAGGCGATAGCCGCGGCTCCAGGGGCTGGCGAAGCGGCTGGCCTGACTGTGGGTTTGCAAGTCGGCCATCGGTCGGGAGTGGGAGGTGAGGAAAGACCTTCAGCGGAGTGTGTAGCCCGCTTCTGACACACGAAAGCCAGCATTCTGGCGACCAGACCCCGGACGAAATGTGGTGCGAAAAAGCTCGAACCCAAGCCCCTGCGCACGCGCCTGGCAAGCGCCCCCCTAGCCAGAGGTGATGAGGTTGGGCGACATTGCAAATGTTAACGGCACGAGGAATAAGGTCTCAAGCACCGAGAGCATTCTGAAGAAAATACAAGGAAGAACGCCTTCTTTCAGCAAGCTCGCGATTCACCGACGAGTAATCGAGCGGCTTGGATATCAACTCATTGGAAAGAGGCATGTCATCCTGAAGGCGGTCGTCAAGGCCAAGGATTTTCAACAGGGATCTGGCACGACTGATCTGTTTGTTATAGCGATCTCCAATATACAGAAACGGTATGTTGAACGTCAAAGAGAAGGCGGTGCCATGGAAGCTGTCGGTCAACACATAGAGGGCATGGTGAATCAATGACAGGAACTCTCGCGGGCCGGTCGGTGGAATAATGGTGATATCAGGAGGGGTCGTTTCGGAGTAGAACGCACCCAGCCAAACAATTTCAGCCCCAAGACGTTGAGCAATCAGCCTTGCATTGTCAATCAGGTTTTTTGAGATTGTTAAGGAATAGACGAGGATGTAACGGGGAGGTGTTCCCGTATCTCTCATCAGGTTCGACCAGTGATTCGCCTCTAGAAGCAACGTGGGATCCACCACATGTTGCGCGGATCGCCCAGCAATAGACTTGACCAATTGCACACCCGAATCCTCCCTCACAGAAATGTGCTGGAAGCGCTTCAGGCCTGACTTATAGCTGCCGCGCAAAAAGAACGGGATACTGTCGACACCAAAACTAGCCGCGTAGGCTATTTTGATGCCAGCCTCTGGTGCAAAGCGCAGCAGGAAGGCGTCCAAGTCGTTCGATCGTCGATAGTTCCAGACTTGATCACTGCCCGTGACATATGCATCGAATTTAGGAGGAGAGCTGAAGATGGATGTACGATCGTAAGATTCTGAGGTGGTGGGGATCAGACTCAAGAATTCTCTAAATTTCTCTTCAACAACTGAGGGTTTAACCTCAACATTAGAAGCTTTGACGTCGGAAGCAGCTTGTTTTGGCAAACCCGAAGAGAAAAGCTTTCCTTTGTAATTATTATATTTTCTCGCGAGATCCTGAAAATCTCCGGAACGAAGCCTAAGGAGGCCTTCGTCGATTGCATTATAGAGATTGACACGTCTACCAGGAAATTGCTTGTGATAATTTATCAGCGTAGGTTCATGGCCAAGCTCGCGAATTTTCCGCTGGAGAGCATAAGCCTGAAGGACAGCTCCGTAATTAATTACATTTGAAAATGTGATGATGCCAACATTCATGGATCTAGGGCTTGTCATGGAAAACGGTTGATAAGTTATTGGTGAAAAACGAAGATTTCATCCGAGTCATAGCGCTTTGAAGCGGTGTATTTAAACTCAGCCGGAGGATAACCTACGGCCAACATGACAACAAAAGACTCGTTTTCAGGAATCGGCAGAAGGCGTCGCAGAGAGCGCTGCTTCTCAACGGATAAACTACAGTTGAGCGGACATGTAGCCACTTTTAGATAATGGAGAGAAAGGCACAAATTCATTGCAAACATGCCGCCATCGACCCACCCTATTGTCAACTCATTTGGACCAAAGTAAGCACCGATATCCGTTGTAAGGATCAGGAGATTCGAGACCTTGTGAGAAAATCCTCTACTGCCAGCCTGAATGGCCAGAACCTGGGTGATGATGCTGGGATTTTGAAGATAGTGGACGCGTACAGATTGACGGTTACAGGCTGATGGGGCCGACTTTGCAAGCTCAACAGCCTGCAGGATGACATCGCTCGGAACCAAGCGTTGATCAAAGTTGCGGATGCTTGCTCTTGAGGTAACAAATTCAGGGAAGGAAGAGTGAGACCGTGAAAAGAATTGATCTGCTGTGGTCGTATTTTGCATCGCCGAGGCCAGATCCAGCCGCATCTTTGCCTTCAAAGAAGCAATGCTGCCAAGCAATTCTTCACTGAGATCATATCCCAGCTCGTGATGCAGTTGTTGGTATTCCAGAATGACCTGGACAGAATGGAGAAGATGGGTGTTTGTGGAATTATAGGAATCGATAAATGTGTTGCAATGAGCAATCAGGCTATTGATGGCTCCCTCTCCAAAGCCTGGACGGAAGTCAGGCATTGTAAGGCCCTTTTCAATGGAGTGATAAGAAGCGATCAGTTTGCCAACAGAGCGGTTTTCAGATCCGTATCCCATCAAACCTGAGTAACGAAGATGGCGATAGCCAAGATGCAAAACTCCTCTGAGAACGTACAGAGGCATCGAGACATAATAGAGTTTGTAAAAGAGGCTTTTCATAAGTTAGTGGAGAGGGAGCATGTCCGCGAAGCAGGCGAGAAAAGCATCGGCGATCGCGCTGGGATGGTGCGTCTGACAAACCCTCCGAGCCTCTCGGGCCATCGCTTCAAGCCGCCCCGGCTGGGTGGCCAAGACCAGCATCTGCTGGGCCAACAGGGCTGGCGCATCCTGGCGGCGATGATCAAACACGAGTCCATTCACGCCGGGTGAAATGAAGTCACGGAAGCAGGCCAGAGCACTGACGATCGGCACCGCTCCAAACGCCATGGCTTCGAGGGGCGCCAGACCAAACGTTTCCCCCTGCTCAGCAAGAGACGGATACACGAAGATGGAGGCCTCCTCGTAGTGGCGCCGCAGAGCCTGCTCGACATACTCCGGCCCCAGCCACGCGATGGGCAGGCCCACCGCTCGAGGTTCCTCCAGAAGATTGTCCAGCCAAGCCTGACCACCCCCACCGGCGGACACCTCCGCTGGACCGACCAAACGCAAGGTCCAACCCCGCAAGCCCAAGCGCACAGCCTCTGAAAACCCTTGGATGAGCAGAGCAATGCCTTTCTCAGGGTGAAGACGGCCGCAGTACAGGATCAGCTGGCCTGACTTGTGGACCGGTTCCGCTGGGGGCAGAAAGGGGAGCGGGTTTGGAACGGTGCGGATCCGGGAAACCAACGCGGGGACTTCGCGGGCGATCGCCTGCGCCACCGCCGTGCTGTTGGCACGCAAGCGAGACACGCGGCCATACAGGCGCATCTGCCCCTTCGGCATCCGTGCCACATCCACCAGGATCAAGCCCGCATCGCGACGCAACCAACCCGCCAGGATCGGCATCCAGAAGGTGTTGGTGACCAGGATGTCCGCCGCCGGCAGGGCGCGGAGGGCGCGGAGGGAATAAAGAAGATCCAGCCACTTGAGACGCAACAGGCTGGCTGGCATATCCGCGCCCGGAAGCCGCAAGTGCTGCACTCCCTCAATCACCTCCCGCTGTGGCAGACCAGGAAAGCGGCGGGAGATCTCAACAACCCTATGGCCTTTACGCTGGAATTCCTGGCCCAGAACAAACCACATTTTTTCCACGGCTCCACCTCGGATGGGTGGAACCGGGAGAAAAGCACCCTGCAGGATGGTGATCCTCATCCGTCAGCGGAAGGCAGGCGTGGGGCCGGCATTCAAGGCCGCCAGGGTGAGACCCGCCGAAAGCACGACAAACCCCAGACCCGTGGGCTGGGCGATCTGGCCGATCAGCACGGCGTAAAAGGAGGCGCCCGCGAGAATCAGGGGAACCCTGTTGCCCCGAGCCGAGGCGGCGATGGAGAGTCGAAGAATCCAACCCGCCAGGGCAATGCGCCAAAAAATCATGGCAAGACCAAGGATGGGACCCAGCTCCCCGATGTGGTTCTCCCAGGCCCCTTCCCCGACCAGAAAACCAATCACGCCAAAAATCCTCGAAGCCCCCAGATTGCTCCCCATCCCAACCCCGTAACCCAGCAGGGGGGTTCGATCCATCTGATCAAAGGGTGCCAAGAAACCAGGCAAGACCCTGGTCTGAAACTGTGAGGCGGCGACACCGATATCCCCCACTTCTGAGCGGACCACGCCTCGATCCCCCGCTTCCGCCGCCTTGGCCCAACGGGCCATGAAAGCAGCTGAGGTATCCTGAAAAGCGGGCACTGTGGTGGCCAGGCCCACGGCGAGAGCAACAGCGAATAGACCAGAAAAGAGTGAGCTCATCCGGGTGCGTGAGATCGCAAGGGCGGCGATCACGGCTGCCAATACCATCAAGTAGCCGAACAGCAGCGTTCGACTGATGGACACCGGCAAGGCGACCACGAGGGCAATGCCCGCAATGCAGCAAAAGATCCGCAGGAAATTGGTGAGCCGCACGTTGTTGTAAAGCTGAACAAAGAGAGCGGCAGCGGCTAAGGGGAAAAAGGAGGCGACGCCGGAGATGAAGGAAAACGTGCCCGGTGGCCGCGAGCGTCCCATGGCTCCATCGTATGTTGATGTTCCCTGGCCCCCGACACCGACATTCAAGATATTGGTGTCAGGCAGATTCGATTGCATGGCGATGAGTATCGCCATGGGGATACAGATGACAAGCAAGGTCCAGGCGAAGCGGATGACATCCTTCCGATCAAAGACGGCGCCATAGAGAAAGATCAGCGGGAACTGGAGCACCATCACTCGGGCGCCGAAGAAGGCCGTGGGGAAGTCGCCATGGCCCACTGTGACCGCAAGCAGAAAGGCGATCACACCGATCAGCAGCACGGATTGGGTCCATGCGCGCCAAGGCTGTTTGATCAGGAGGGGCCAACCCAAGCCGAGAGCCACTAAGGCAATGGGATCGCGAACCAGCAGCAGGGGATTGGCCAGGCTCGGGAGAAACCACTTGCGCAAGGCCCCCTCAAAGATCAACAGCCAGAAGTAGAGCCATAGCAGCTGGCGGATCTGTTTGCGCCGGGCGGGAGTCATCCGAGGGGGGCAGCAGGTTCACCAGCCTGCCGGACCGAGGCGCAAAGCCTGTCTTCATACACCGTCCAACTCAACTCCCGCGCCCGGTCCAGGCAGGCCTCTCGCATAGCAGCCAGTTGCTCACGATGATCCACCAACCACTGCAACCGCTCGGCGATGGCCTGACTGCTGCGGATCGGCACAAGAAACCCCTCTTTACCATCCCGCACAGATTCAGTGGCACCCGAATTGGGTGTGGCAATGACAGGGAGCCCCTGGGAAAGCGCCTCACTGATCACAAGGGCGAAGCCTTCGAACAGAGAAGGAAGCACCAACACGTCGTGCCTGGACATCTGGGCAAGAATGGCGGCGTTGGGCAGAGAGGGAATCCATGGGTGACTCTGGAGAGCAGCGTTCAAAGGTGCGCAGTCCGGGCTGGTGGGGCGCCCAATCAGAGTGAGGCTGAGTTGCGACCCCAAAGCCTTGATGGCATCGAGGAGATAGGAAAGACCTTTGCGCTGGCCGAGGGAGCCAACGTAGAGAACCCTCAGGGGGCCGCTCGTGGGAGTGGGCGGTGGCTCCCTCAGGGCAGGAGGCGAACCGAAGGGCACCACATGAACAGGGGAAGAGAAGGAGGGATGGTCCAACAACGTGGAGCGCACAAATTGACTTGGCACGATCACGCTGTCCGCAAGGGCAAGCTCTTCATCTTTTCGGGCCAACTTGTCGGGGCTGTCGCGCAGACCTGTCAGCGTGCAAGCCCAGGACGGTTGGAGATCACGTTCCTCGGCGAAGATCCGCTGAGCGGAACGCCAGTGGCCGATCGGGAGGTCATAATACCGCCGCAAGCCCAGGGCCCGAGCGGATCGGAAGGTGTGGAATGCGGCATCTTCGTAGGCGTAGACCGCCTGAAGCCCCTCCAGGGAAGGAAGGCGGGCCGCCACATGGCGATCAAAGCTGCGATAAACGCCATCCACGGAGAGGGGACCCCGCTCATGACGCTTGAGCCAGGGAAGGGCGTGGTGAACAGCTGACAAGCGCAACAACTCTCGCCATGGATGGCTGTGCTGGAGCCTGCCAGGGATCTCCACAAAAGATCGCCTGTTCAGCTGGTCGACAAGGGAGGGGGGCAGCAGCCGGGCCAGCGGGGAGTCGGGATTCCAAATGAAGCAGGTGTCGAATTCCTGAAGCAAACCACGGGCATGAAAGGCTCGCGCGGCTGCACGGCTGAATGTATTGCCGGTGGGGTGGGAAAGCAGAAGCACGGGACTAAACCACGTAGCCCTGGTGACGGCTGAAATAAGCTGCACCGGGATCGATGGACTTCAGCCGACGGGCGGGCTGTCCCGCGTAAAGGCTCCAAGATTCGTCATGCGACTTGTTGAGAAGAGAGAGTGCCCCAAGAACACAATGATCGGGCAGCACGCTGCCACCAAGAATCACGCACGCTGTCCCGATGAAACAGTGAGAGCCGATGCTGATCGGTTCGCTGTGCTGTCGATTGTGTTGGAGGTCAATCGAATGGCTGAGGATCTGGGAGTGATAACCAGCCAGAGTGGTGAAGGGACCGATGCTCACACGGCTGGTGCAATCGATGTGGTGATTTTTAGTGATCGCGGCATGGGCTCCAAGCAGAAGCTCGGCCCGCCGGTCGGGCTGGTGTGCAAAGTGGGGGGAGTCCGTTCCAGTGGCGAAGCCGGTGATCCAGTTCCCGCGACCGATGGTGGCTTGCTCCCCGATCTGGAGACGATCCAGGTTCACCGCGATCGTGAGAGAATTGATGCGGGAGCCTGCTTCCATAGAGAGGTGGCGGGGATAGATCCAGGCCAAGCCGATGCGGGCGGAAGGATCCAGGCGATAGCCATAAAGACGTTGAAGGAAGAACCGCTTCAGAGGCCATGGCAACGGGACGATCAAAGCCTTCAAGGCCATCCCGGCAAGACGCATCACCTTCATGGCTGAAACGCAAACATCCGGTAGGCCAACGCGATCGATTCCGCGTCATACCGGCGAGAGTTTTCCAGACCGCGGTGGATCAAGCGGCTGCGCACGGACGGATCTTCCAAGGCGATGACATGGACAGCGAAGCCAGCCTCATCAGAAGGGTCTGCGAAGAGAGCACCGGGACCGGCCACCTCAGGGATGGATGTCGTGGTGCTGGCGATGACGGGACAATGACAGATCTGGGCCTCCAGAACAGGCCAGCCGAAGCCTTCGGAAAAAGAAGGAAAGAGCAGAGCATGGGCCAAGCCATAGAGCCGATTGAGCAGAGCATGACCGGGATGGGGAATGGAAACCAATCGCTGGCCCTGAGGATGGGTCAAACGGAAGGACTGTTCCGCCTCAGTCAGAGGATCTCCAGCAAAGACCAACCGATAAGGGCTGTCAGAGCCCAATAGATTTAACAACCGCAGGGCCAGGTCGCGATTCTTGCGCGGGAGGGAGGACCCGACCATCAGGAGAAATGGCTGCGAAGGGATCAGAGCTGCCTCAGAGGCGCTGATGGGAAAGACAGCCAGATCGGGTGTGAAAGGAGCATTGGGTGGGTTGGGGATGACCGAATGACGTTGCCCACTGGGCGAACCGATCAGCTGTTGAAAATCTCGAAATGTCGCCTGGGAAACGAAGGCAATGGCATCCGCCCGACGCAGTCCGGCCATGATCAGTCGCTGAAGCCAGATCCCGATCGGGGACGCTTCGCAGGCGGTAGTGGAATCTCCAAAAGCAGCGCGAACCGCCAGAAGGTCGTGACAGGTCACCAGGCAGCGGCCCGGCGGAGAAAAAAAGGAGTAAAAGGCATTGCTATGATCGGCTATATGAATCCTGTCATAGGAATGGACTATGAATAGAAGTCTGACAGGAAAGATGAGAAGCTTATCAATGTATGCCAGGTACTTTCGAACAGGGAGGGGCAGGAAGCCTAGAGACCCGAAGAAAGGAGAGGGGTGAACGACCTTGACAGTGGAGTCAGCATTATAGATATCGCGCAGCAACTCGGCAAAGCGAAGCATGCTCTGCTGCCGGTCCAGACGATAGTTGCCGATGACAAGTACTCTACGAGGTGCCATCAAGGCGAAACCATCTGACGACCATGGAACAGCTCCTCCATCGCAGCCAGATAACGCTGGCTGACGACATCTTGATGGAATTGGGGAAGATGACGAACAGAACACGCCCTCAGGCGTGCTCGCAAAGAAGGATCAGAAAGCAGCCTGGACAGTTGGCGATGGAGATCAACCCTGTCCCCTCGACGAAACAAAAGGCCAGCTGGACCAACCGCGTCTGGAAGACCGCCACCGTCCGAGGCCAACACCACGCAGCCACAGGCCAACCCTTCCAGAGCGACAACACCAAAGGGTTCTTCCCAAAGCGAGGGCACCACCATCACCTCATGGGCATTGAGTTCGTAAACCAACGTTTCTCCCCGCAAAGGCCCCAGAAACGTGACCGTGTCGGTCATCTGCAGTTCTTGGACCAGAAGTTGCAGTGTGGCCTCTTCAGGTCCGGAGCCGATAATCGTCAGGAGCGGCCGTGGTCGAGGGAACAAGGCAAGAGCCCTTAACAAAAGATCAACACCCTTATCACTCACCAGACGCCCAAGAAAGACAATTGACCTGGAACGTGAAACACCGGAGACGATACGAAACAGATCGCTGTTGTAGGGATTGCCAATGACACAGGCTCGGCTGCAGGAATCCCTGCGGATGGCCTCACTGCAGGCAATCACCTGATCGGCAAGGTCGAGAGAGAGTTTCTTCAAGCGATGAACACGGCTACGTCGTCCGTGGGGACTCCGAATCCAAGTTTGCAAACCGATAAGCAAGGGGCGCCTACACAAGACGAGCGGCCACAACATCCGTACTTCAACATTATTCTGAAACACGATGTCAGCCCAGCGGAAACAAGCAAGCAGCTCTCTCGGAGAGGGCCGTCTGATCACAGGGAATGCCCAGGCCTCCTGGCCTTGCACATCCCCGGAAGGCGTCTGGGTCACCACGCGGACGGAATGGCCAGCAGAAACAAAATATCTCGCCAGCAGATCAGAAATGGTTTCGATACCTCCTATATCAGGGAAAAACCGATTCGAAGTCAAAAGGATATTCACATTGCCGCCTGCAAGGATTTTACAAATTGATCAGCCACCTCAGCCAAACAATTGGAAGATTCAAACTTCGTTGCAGATGCCATCTGCTCTGGAAAAGAAGAATCAACCAAAATATATTTTCCAGATGACTTTAAGTGTTGGTGCCACTCATCACAATGATCAGTCAATCTATCAATGATGATTGGCAACCCATGCGAAAGCATGGCAGCGGCGGAAGCACTCTTGCCGATCAGATGAGAAGGGGTGACGCCAATGCCAAAATCGGCAAGCTGCATTTGTTGAGAAACCTGTTCAGGTGATAGCTCGCCAAGGCGACTGAACATAAAAGAAGGATCACTACAGGATTCAGCCATCGCGTCCCATAGAGTCACAGCGTAACTCGCCAAATGACCGACAGAAACAAAATGACAAGTGTCGATATCATTAGCCAGCTGGGCTGCCTTGACAGCCTGAAGCAGTGTCTCCGGCCTCCACTCTTTGTTAATGGAACCGAAGAGAAGAAATCTCCAAACAGAGCATCCTTGAGATACTTGACCAAGGATTGAAGGGCTCATTGGAACAAGACCAATATTACTAAACAGTGGCAATACATCTGCAGACTGTCCAATCGATCGGAGCTGATTGCGATACCAGAAGTTCGTGGTGTGAACGACACTTGGTTTTAAGCGTCGTAACAACAGGCGAAGGATTTCTCTTTGAACCTTGGAAAGAATCCGATCCGGTAAACCTGCGGTTGGGTCCACCCATAACTCATGGGCAAACACATGCCAACGTGCTCTGATGCTGGGTGAAGACAAGCAGCGGATCAGAGGGTGGGGAAGTCCCTTGGAGTGAAACGCATAGGGTACATACTGGAGAGACATCCAGTCGGGCTGAAACGTCTGGATTTCTTGTTGGAGCAAAGCAGCCCGCCTATCCCAAGAGAGGCTGGATGAGCAACATAATACAGGAATACCATTCAGGCTCTTCCGAGCAAAGCCTCCTTCATCGTCAGCCAACGGTTCATGAAGCGAGACACAGGATGGTTCGAAGCCCCTGCGAACCAACTCCTGGGCCAGAGCCAAAACATAATCTGCAACGCCGCTTTTTTGCTGATGGATGGCACCACAGACAAAGAGAATCCTATTCCAAGTAGAAGGTTGGGAAAGTGGGTCGCAAGACATCAGCTAGGGAGAGGGGGAGCTAACTACAGATGATTCGGATACAGGCAAACGGACAACAAAATGTTCGGATTACAGCACCCATCAGCAGGCTCCGCCAACGAGAAAAGCCCTCGACAGATGTCTGCATTCGGAATGTACGAACCAGATATTTTAGGCTCCAGACAACGATGGTTGGAGAAGAGCGCCAGCCAGTTTTGTTCTTCCGATTAGGCAGAAGATAGCTCTGGCACTGCTGTTGAATGGTGCGCTTGAGAACCTGTGAAAATGAAATGCGTCTTGCCGGATGCAAAACACAAGCAGATTCTAAGAAACACGATCTTAGTCCAGCCGCCTTAATCCGCTGCCCTAATTCAATATCCTCATGCGATGTGCGCAGCCTCTCATCAAAACCACCAACAGAAAAGAATTGCTCTCGCTTAATGGCAAGATTGGCTGTACAGAACATACCCGCCGAGCGAACCATCGGGGCATACCAAAGAATACTGTCAGGGTAATCAATAGGTTCAACCCTGCCTTCAATCACGTCCCAGCTGCCAGAACGAACCAATTCATAGATCTGAGCAAGCCAATCAGGGCTTGGTAATTCATCATCATCAATAAAGACGATCCAGTCAGCCAGTGATGCCCTTGCAACATGATTACGATTTGCCGCGATTCCCTGGGATGGACCCTGGATCCAGCGTGCAAAACTGAACTCCTGAACGGTGGGCCGGGCACTTGCATCAGGACAATCATCGCTGACAATCACCTCGTAAAGGTGGGAGGGAAGGACTTGTCGCTCCGGCGCGAGGCGATCCAAGCACTGTTTGAGCAGAGCGGGACGACGAAATGTGATGATGCAAACACTGAATATTGGCTGATTCATGCCAGTTGGTGGAACAAAGAACTCAGATCAGAGCCCAACCTCTTTGTATTATAATGAAGTTCAACAAGTTTCCTGCCATGGTTACCCATAGCAAGAGCCTTGTCAGGATGATCAAGCATCCACTGACATGCACGCACCCAGCCCTGAGAATCGCCAGCTTCTACATAGAGACCAATCCCGAGCTTTTCCACATCAAGATCGATAGCGCCAGTTCGTGTCATAACGACCGGAAGACCACAGGCCATGGCTTCCAAGAGATTCGTCATGCCAGCGGCATCATCCTCGATACTCTTCAAAGGGATTAAACAAGCTAACGCGCGATGAAAGTATTTGGAACGCAGCTCAGGATAGGACATACCACGATCTGTGCTTCCATCTGGTGAGCCTAAGGCAAGCTGAATATTATTGGGTAGGTTGAGACCACCCAGATATCCTGCGTGAACAACGAGATGAATCGGCGCAGGAATATCTTTGGCAGAAGTGATTAAGGTGGCGTAATCACGGTTTGTTTTTCCACAGGCGAAGAAGAATCCCTGATCTCTCGGGCCTGGTTGAAACTGCTCGTCATCAACTCCCCAATCCATTTGGCAAACGCGCAACCAGGGCATGTCTCTGCGATAGGCTGCTGCGCATCGCTGTGTAAGGCATAGAAGAAGATCCGTGCCTCGATTAAAGAGAGAAAGGTTTAGCTCACGAAAAGTCCACCAAGGAAATCGACGACGTGGGACATAAGTCCATCGAACAATGAGAGGTCGGAAGAAACCCAGTGACCTGAGGAGGAACAACCAGAACAGTCCACCCGTTGCAACATAAACGATATCGATCTCATTCCTTCGTTTCCATATTTCCAACTCCTGATCAAGATCGCCAAAACGATGACGTGTTAGACGATTAAAACAGCGAGCAAAGGAATTAAAGAGACCATTCCCAGAAGGTGAAATAATTTGAACATCAAATTCTGCCCTTGGTAGATAGTCGACTCCCCATAGATGATGACCAGGATACTGGCCAGACTGGATAAGATTCTGTCTTCCTTGCAGATACGTATTGACCAGTCCAACCCTGATTATCTTCATCTGGCTCGTGCGATGAGGTTGAGGAAATCAGTATCAGTACTTGAGATCAGGGGCCTCGTTTGTCCGGAATGACCATCCAACACTTCAAAGCGATACCCAAACGGCAAGAGGAGTTCCATCAGATCTTGCGTGGTCCAACCGGCGGCAGAATATGTATGCGGGCAAACCTCTATACAAAGGTTGGGCCGATGGGCCTCAATGGTCTGAAGAGAGCCCTTGAGGACATCAATCTCGGCACCTTCAACATCAATTTTTATAAAATCCACTTGAGAAACATTGAGAGCGTGTAATACAGAATCAAGCGTACGAACTTCGACCTGAAATGCTGAGCCACCTGAGTGCCAGTCGCTGGAATAGAGAGATCCGACAGCTTCAGAAAAAACACCGTTGGAAGGTGGCCGATAGAAGGTCTTCGTCTCAGCTTCCGACCCCAATGCTTGATTTAAAGGTTCCAGGTATGGAAAAGAGTTGAGGTTTATATTTGTATTAAGCTTATCAAAGATCAGAGGATCTGCCTCAAAAGCAAACACATGTCCTTCAGTGCCAACAATAGCGGCAGCGGGCAGAGAAACCGCTCCAATGTTAGCGCCAACATCAATAAATGTATCGCCAGGAGACAAGCTGCTCCCCAAATAACTCAGGAGACCTTGATCAAATCCCCCATACAGTAGGAGTTGTAGCTCGATCTCGGACTTGATATCAAGCAGATAATGAAGTTCTCTTGCCTGAGCATACCACTGTCCCTTGAAGTAGGCACTGTCTGCCTTACGGGCAAGCAAGCGTGCAAGACGCGTGCCTCCCTTATATCTGACTAGAGACCTAAGGGTCTTCTGGAGCATGAGGCCACGGGAGTGCTTAGCAGAAGTCATCATCGCTTAGAAAGTTGGTTGAAGATGGTCATCGAAAACTGATAGTGAGGGCAAAGAAGGCTAATAGGTGCAGCGAACGGATCACCAGATGAGATATCCCGGAGTGCCATTTCTTTTAGGGAGAAAACAATAGAACGCAGGTATCCCTTCCAAGAGATCTTCTCACCAACTCCAACATACCATCTCCAGTAACGCTCCAACACCTGAGATAGACTATTTTGGACATTGCAGAAAACCGGCACTCGAGGATCAAAGATGATGTCATAACCTGCAGCCAAAAGCCTTTCTCCCAGTTCAGTATCCTCAGAATGCAAGAGTGCAGGATTGAAGTTGCCTACATCCAGAACGGCAGATCTCCGCATGAGAGTTCCATACGTAATCAGTGGCGCATTTCTGCTGATCTGCAACGGCAGTCCGGACTTGAAAAGATGACGAGACCGCCATCTTGAAACCACTCCTTGTGGACAAGGATCCTGAATCCAGCCGTAAACTGCGGCCACCTTGGGATCATCAAACCAGGGAAGAAGACGCTCGACAAAGTTGGGTGGAAGCATATTCGTGGCATCACAACTCACGACGAGGTCACCGGTCGATTCCAGGAAAGAACGGCGACGCGCCGATCCTCTGCCTTGATTACAAGACTGAGGAAGACATTGAATACCCGCAGCTCGCAGAAGGTGAGGTCCTTCATCAGTAGAGCCGTCATCCAGCCCAAAGAGCTGAGTGGGGGGAATGGTTTGAGCTTGAAGTGATTTAAGCGCAGGAAGAATAGTTTGTCGATTGTTAAAAAAAGGGACGTAAGCTGAGATGTGCATGAATATCCCCAGAAAGAGAACTTAATCAAAGAGAACTCTGCAGAACGCGCTTGGGAATCTGGGTAAGGACGACCTCCCAAATACGTCTCAGAATGATCGGATCGAAGGTACGCTCTGCCCATTGGCGATTGGCGGTCGAGATTGGAGCAAGATCGTTGGCGGCAGCCCATTCCATCCGTCTTGTGAGGTCAGGAATGGATGGGAGCTTGAGATGCGAATGGGGGATCCAGGCGGTAGGGAATGCCTTTCGTTTCCGCCAGCGTGTACGGCAGCGCAGATCAGCTTGTTGAATAAATTCACTCATCGGTGGATAATCGATGGTTATCACAGGCATTCCAGCACAGGCTGGCTCAAGAACCATAAATCCAATCCCCTCCATTTTTGATGGCTGAACACAAATATCACCGGTGGCATACAGATCAGCAGGGTTGGCGAGATTACCGATCAAGATTTCGACCCGTCCATCCACCGGAGGTAGAGGAACCTCCTTTTGCAGACGAACGGTTAGCCGTACATCTTGACGACTCATCCGACAAAAGGCTTTGATCGTGTCCCTGGTGCCTTTCCGATCGTCGGGATCCACAAGACCAGCATTGTGGATGAAGTGGCGGGCTGGTCCGGACACATGCCGCTGATAAAGCTTGGCTATATCAACCGGCCAAGCAATCTGGACTGTGTTCTGAAATCCATAGGATCGTACAATTTTCTCAGTATAGTTTGAAGGGCACGCAAATAGATCACAAAAACGCCATTCTGGAGAATCTCCCTTGAACCACTCCCACATCGGCACACATACTGTGCAAACACCCAACTCGTGGGCAATTTGCAATACATTTGGATGCCAATTAGGTCGTTCAAAGAAAATGATCCCTTCCAAGCCGGCCAAAAGTCCGCGAACCAGCTCAGGAGAAGCCTCTTTCGAAAGCCACCGTTCGCCTTGCTGATCCAAGGGATGATCAGAAAGCCGTTCCGATGGGATGACCAGATGATGGCCTAACCCAAGGACGGATCGGAGATCAGAGGCCATCCGGCCAAAGCCCGTATCATCCTTGTGGGCATAAACGGCCCAACGAGAAAAGGAAAAGTGAGACACGCTCACACCAGTTCCGCCCAAGCCATCCATTGCAGCGTGCGCCGATGGCCTTCCTCAAAGGAAATCACGGGCTTGTAATCCAGAGCCTGGGCAGCCTTCCCATAGGGGAAGCGATACTTGCACTGCTGAAGCAGCACCATCTCACGACTAGGGGAAGGAAGAGTATTGCCACTAGAGAGGTTCCAAGGATTAGGGCGTTTCACGGGTTGAAGGCCTGACAATGCGCCCTTAAAGACACGCTTAATGGAAGAGGGAACAACAGAAATCAGGCGCTGAGAGATTGGTTGTGCACGCAGATCATTCAAGGCATCCAAAGGAGAGCGAAGGGGCGCAGGCGGCACGGGGAGCTGATGAACCGTTACATAATCCAGTCCCAAGGCTGCCGCCGTCAGCCTGTAAAGACTTGCCCAGGTCACCTCTTCAGCATCTCCAACAAGATAGGGACTTCCGGCAGCGGAAGCCGGTGCACGCAAGCAACACAGAATAGCTTCGATCAAATTATCAACGTAGATGCTGTTGCAGATACCTTGGCCATTCTCAATCAACCAGGCCGAACCACACTTCAACTCCTCGACGAGAGAGGTAAGCCACCGATCTCGAGGGCCAAATACAATCGAGGGTCGCAAAACAAAGAGTTCCATTTCATATTGCTTGGCATCTGTGAACAGATGATTTTCTGCGCGCACTTTAGCATTGTTGTAAGCCATTTCTTGGCGATCACTCAAGGACGAATCTTCGTCTGAACCTGGCGGAGGATTCTGGCCGTGCACCGAAGCGCTGCTGAGATAGGTGACTCGACGAACCCCGGCAGCCTTCGCTGCTGGGATCAGGGCACGAGCGGAGGCTTCGATGGAATCTGGCATGCCCACCGTACAATCCACTACCGAGGTGCAGCCTGCAAGCACACGGGTCAGCTGTTCTGAGTGACGGGTGTCAGCAAGAGCCACAGGTAGATCGAACCGACTGGATCGTGCCATGGCGGGCACACGCCGAACGACTGGGATGACGGTCGCAGCACCTGTGAGATGCAGGACCTCAACCAATCGACTGCCGACGAAGCCACCGGCACCTAAGACAGCAACACGTTCTGTCATGGGTCAATCTGCCAGCACTTGGGCCGTCTTCCATTCCTCTGAACTCAGCCATGGCTGCTCCATGAGGCGACGGCTGGAGTAGCACTGCTCAATGAGCGCCATGCTTGGCAGGGCCTCTCTGGCAGGGACGAGTAATCTATCTTCGCCATGAATCGCACGGCAGATATTGCGGATCTGCTCAGCAAAGCACTGTGTATAGGTTTGAGCAGGGAGCAGTGAAGCATCAGCAGCCAAATCGGAGTGCTTCATCTGCAGCGTGATCTCAGCGACGGTCCCAGGCTGAAAAGACACGGATCCCCTCTCGAACTCAATCCAAGCCACATTTGCAATTGGGGTATCCCGAGAAAGCCTCACCTGACCTGTCACACCACTGGTGAACCGGAGTTCTACAGCAGCATTGGTTTCAAGTCCGCCCATAGCATCGTCTTGATACTCAAATTCAGCCACTTCCCCAAACCAATGTAGGAGTAGATCTAGCACATGAGATCCTAGATCTGCAAAGACACCACCCGTACTGGATGACTTTTGAAAGAAGGATGGGGTGGCAGCTGGCCAATTAAACAGACCGCCTTCGGCCCAGTGAAAACGTAGAGGATCACCCAAATCTCGACCAGTAATTAGATCTTTAATATATCGTGTCACAGGCCAGAATCGGCGAAACAATCCAACAGCCAACAAGCGATCGCTTGTCTCGGCTGCTGCCAGCATTACAGATGCCTCGTCAAGATTGGAGGAAAGAGGTTTCTCACATAGGACATGAACATGATTTTGCAGCAAAGTGACAACTTGCTTGGCGTGAAAACGCTGCGGTGATGCCACAACGGCAAGATCAAGATTTGAAAATGAAAGTTGATCTAACTGCTTGCATTGAGATGCAGAATCAAAAATCTTACCAAGAACAGAAAGACGGTATGGGTCTGGATCTACAAGGCTTGTGACGCGTACGGGAAGCAAATCGTTTAAAGCGGAGATCGCTGGTGCATAAAAAAGCTCAGATATAGCTCCACATCCTATAATTGCAACATTCACAACTGGACCGTCATGGTAGTTCGACATATTCAGATTACACCTCGATTTGCCAATAACAAGAGCAACCTGTCTGTGACCAGCTTTTGGTCTGAGTCTTTGTATTGCGGAAACCGATCAAGCAAGCCACGCGAACCACCATAGTAGTTAAGAAGATCAGCCATGATTAAGTTCGGCACTGACTGATTCAATCTTTCCACTATTGAACAATGAAAATAATGGGAATTCAGCAGAAGAATTGTAGTGGACTCAGGGGGCTGAAAATTGTTTCTATTATAACTTGTCCCGAGGACATGGAAGGCGTCCCCATCAGCGGATGGAAGGATTCTAACCTCTTCTCCTGAGAGATTCGCCGCCAAGACTAATGCATGAATGGTATCAAAGAAATCCTTTTTGGCATGTAGAAATGGGACAGGATTGCCCCATTTTTTTACAGCTTGTTCGCGCAAAGGAGAATCCAGCTGCGGTGAAGTCCCAAGCCTAATACCATACAGTCGTCTCAGATTCTTCAACGATCTAGACTGGATTCCGAGACAGAAGGTATCTGGAATAGACAGGCCAAGCTTATCGTTGTATTCCGAGAACAAAGCGGTAATGGCCACGCTTTCAAGCCCTGCAAACATGGATTGAATAAGCGATGGTTCAAAGATATAACAATCTGGATCAAGGAAGATGATTGATTCACCGGGTACACCTGCCAATGAATCCATCGCTTCTCCATGAGATGTCATAAAGCTAGGGTTCCACGGCATCGATGTGACCAACCTGAAAAAAGGGATTCCTGGAAGCATCGAGGCAAGCCACTCCCTTTCCATCAACGAAAGACCATTATCAACAAGAACAACACGAGCGAATGGCTCGACTAAGCGTACGCAGGGGATACATAGATGAGAGAGGCCGGGAACGACAATAACAACAATGACACGTGAAATATTATGCCCGATCAAAAAGGTCCTGAATTTATTGCGATTGTAAATCCTTAATGACTTTGATTTGAGTACACGAAACCTTGCTGTTAACATGAAATCAAGAGAGGTCTTTTCCATCTATACATTTGGAGGCAAGGCCGGGAATCTAAACACATCATATATTTTACTACTCTTTCTTAGGCGTCAGAGATAGATTACGGGCGTAGGTGGTTTCGCCTGTCTGAAAGAGGGCAAAACCGCATTGTCTCAATAATTTCTTGATCTCTCTATCAAGAACGGGTCCATGCAACTCAATGGCCAAAAAACGGACATGCTGCAATGACTGCGCGACAGATTCAGGATCAGACAAAAACACATTTTCTTCGGCACCCTCTATATCTATTTTTAAAACGTCAATAATACCATTTGGTGACATTTTAATGAGTTCTGGCAATGTTAACGTTTCAACTTTGTAAGATCTGGAAGAGCGCTTGCCCTGAGGGCGCACTTGGTAGCCCCATTCTCGTCGAGACAAGGAAAGAACAACTTCTTCGTGGGATCCCCAGAGTGCAGCGTGCAATCGTTTAACATTTTGACAATGATTAAGATTCATATTCGTATCATAAAGTTTCCAGTTGCTGATATCAGCTTCAATTCCAATAATCTGAGCCCAGGGATACTTACGTGAGAATGCAAGACTTGTGGTGCCAATATTGGCGCCTGCATCAACAATAAAATGAATGGACTTTTCCATCCCCAAAAGAAGTTCGTCAAGCCCTTGATAGTCTTCACCCCAAACAGAACTTGCATAAACAACAAAATCACTAGTTCCTTCCCGAAGATGGATAGTAGAAGCGCCTCCTTCTGATCGTTGCGACGAACGGATGGAAAGGAGCCCTAGACCGGGCTCGCGCTCAAGAGAAAACTGATGGTGATTTGCCAAACGTATAAACTGATCTAATTCAAGACCACGCTGAAAGGACCTATTCAGTTTATTAATAATGGAGTCAGCGACTCGTGCCATCAAGACATCAAGAATTTGACGAGGTGACAGTGCTTTGTAGTTTTTATTCAGCTTCATAATAGAGACTCCAGTTGTTGTGCAAGGTCATGAAAAGATTGTTGACGCGCCATGAGGTGCTGCCAAGCTTCTTGATCACGTTGGATCGCAGAAGGAAAAGATTGATCCGTAATGGCAAACTCTAAGTGGCACTCAAGAAAACGTCCACTCTTGAGATCATCTACTGCCTGTTGAGAATAACCAGGCATTCCATTATCACGTATTTTAACTAGCAGTTGATCAATTCCGCCAATGTAACTTAAATGCCAACCACCACCATAGTAAATAGGATCAAGTAGACGGTGGGATCCCCATTTTCGAGACCAGATTCCATTGATATTATTCAGGTATTTATGCTTAAGGCAGCTCTTCGTGCAAGCAAACGTTCCTATCCAATATCTATTGTTTGGGTTATCATTACTATTCTTGTTTGCAAAAACAGCCGTTTCTCTGGAAAGAACTCTGATATTTAAGAAAAGCAAATGCCAGAACTGCCTGAGGTAAATAACACGATTTGACCATCGGCAGAGCTTAGCCAGAGGTTTTACGATTTTATGATCAGGTATTTCATCAACATCGGAAACCATAATGAGATCATGAGAGTCAACAGCTTCGATAGCCTTTAGAATCTGATTGCGCTGCCAAAATTGACAGATTTTTTTCCCGGGATTAATTGGATTTGTGGTGTATGCATTTAAGGGCGGCTCAGGAATAATATAATGGATAATCTTAGCATGATATTTACGAAAAAGATGTCTGTTTTCGTGGTAATGGAGAGGTTTTGGGAATCCTGAGAACGAGATTGGACATTCGCAGATGACAAAATAGTCGACCTGGTCAGCAAGCTCAGCAAATCTTATCTCTAAGAGAGCTAACTCATTGTTAAACAAAAAGCAATCGTATATCTTTTGCGGGGTATCAGGAAGAAGTGGGAGAAGCTTTTTGCAAGTACTGTACCGGAAGTCATTTACTATCTTTAGTAAACTTGAGACCTGCTTACGTAATAAGCGAAGTGGATGCACTACGAAAGATCCTCACAGCCAAGGACAATGGTAAGATCTGAACAATCAAAATGTTTTAAAGCCATAGAGATTTTCGCTGGGTTAAGAACATGAAAGTGTTTTAACTGGACCGTAGAACTGAATTAAAAAAAGTTGGTTACAAGCCTGTCATGGGCAAGAGGATTTCGAACAATTAATGAACGCCTTGAAAGAAGGTGAAGCAAAGACGATCGCATGATACTCCGAAACCATTTTTACTATGGGGAGGTGGCCAATTTTCGGCTGCTTTGGATCAACCACATCGAAGCGTAGAGTCCGCCCTCGGCCAACAGTTTGGCATGTGTTCCTTGTTCAACGATTCGGCCATGATCCAAAACAAGGATGTGGTCTGCCTGCACGATCGTGCTCAACCTGTGAGCAATCACCAGCACGGTGTGATCCCTCTCAAACCGATCAATAGCCTCCTGGACAAGCCGTTCACTCTGAGAATCGAGTGCACTCGTTGCCTCATCAAGGATGAGAAGCTCAGGATTGCGCAAGATGGCGCGCGCCAACGATAGACGTTGGCGCTGGCCCCCACTCAACCGATAGCCACGCTCACCCACCAAGGTGTCATAACCGTTGGGAAGGGCTTGGATGAACTGAGACGCTTGGGCTGCTGCACAGGCGGCTTCGATGTGAGCAGGGGTAGCCCAATGCGTTCCAAAAGCAACATTTTCTGCAATTGTTGCATTGAATAAGAAGGTATCCTGGCTTACCACGCCAAGTCTTTTTTGCCAGCTTGCCAAATCAATAGTGTCCAATGGCTGATCATCGATCAGGATGCGCCCTGAGCTTGGAGTATAGAGACCGGTCAATAAATCCGCAATCGAGCTCTTCCCAGCTCCACTTGGTCCTACGAGGGCCAACATCGAACCTCGTGAGAGAGTGAATTTTATGTCCGTAAGAGAAGGTGGAAGACCAGGGGAATAGCTCAACTCTACATTTTCAAATCTAATCCCACGAGTCAATGCGGTGAAAGGAGTTCCTCCCTGATGACGGAACTGCTTGTCGTTTGTGATGAGCAAAGAATTTAGCCTCTGAAAGCGACCACTATTCTCAGCCAACATATTTACTTTTATATTAAAGATACTCATTTGTCCATTGAACTTCTGCAGGGCAAACACAAATGTCACCAGGCTTGGCAAAATGCCACTGCTCCTTCCTCCAAAAACAAGAATGCTCAATGCCGCAAGAAAGACAATGGCAAGGATAGGAAGAAAACTGGTGAAGGGACCCGTCACTGACATTCGCCTCGTATGAGCCCTCAACTCATGTTCAAGGGAAGAGAGTTCCTTGCTCAAACGATTGCCAGCCTCGTCGAGCTGACCACTGCTATGTAACAAGCGAAGGCCTTGGAAATCCTCTGTAATTCGGTTAATTATAGCTATTTGATGATTAACTACATCCCTAGATCCTGCACGAATCCTCGGCATAAGATTCTTCTGCAGAACAATGATGATCACTCCCATGATCAAAACCACAAGAAGCAACCAAAGGGAAATGCTCACTAATACAGCTAAGTAGGTGAGCAACAAAAGGAATCCGAGTGCTAAAGAACTGATCAGCTCAATTTGAATTCGAATGGCCTCTGGTCCCTCTTTGGTATTGTCTGCCAAATCACCAACCTTATATCCACTTGCGCAAGGAAAGCTCAAGGCCAACACCTGGCGGTGAATTCGAGAACTGACAAGAGTTTTACAACGTGCAGAAAAATACCCCACACTCACTGCATTCACATAGCGCGTAAAACTTTGAATGACCTGCAGAAGTAATGCGAGAAAGAGAAGAGCTAGAAAAACGCTCGTTGGAGGAAGTGCATTAAGCCATGACGCTACTGAAGGAAACCACTGATTCAAAGGCGGGCCCAGCAAGCTGCCAGTAGATCCAACTGGGGTGGACAATACCTTCACCGCCAGAAATACAACTCCAAAGGTCACGCCCTCGCTAAAGGATTGCAGCAAACCACTGCCAATATTCAGTGCGATCAAGCGCCATTGCGTCCGAGCCGTGTTCCGAATAAGTTGGTACGCAGGATCTTGGGACTGCCAGGGAGCAAGAAGACTATTCAAAAAGCCTGACTTTTTTGATGACTTTGAAGAAGTTTTTTTGGTTGAGGAAGTGTTCAAATTCTCTCCTGGATCAGAAGTCGCCAGCTCAGAAGTCGCCAGCGTTGTACTAGGCGATGGGTAGGCAAGTCAAACGAGCAATGAAACGTCCACGCAAATGGAAGCAGCGAGAGGGAAGCAATGGCGGGAATCAAAAAACAATTTCTTGGAACCATACAGGGTGAACCAATCAGCGCACAATAATTTACGAGTATTAAAAGTCTCACCGCATCAGTAGTTAGATGTTGTATCGACAGAAACAAGGAATCTCACTCGGAAATACTCCCAGAGAAATGAAAATTCAGATCCCAGCTTGACAACCAAAAAGAAGAATTCAATTGACAAAGAAAACCAACCATGGGGGGAGCCAAAAGTTATTGACTCGAATAAAATGCACCTATCAGAGGACTGTTAGAAAACACGATTTCAAATAAAGTCTCAGAGCAAAAAACATCCGATAACTTAAAAACAAGAGAGATAGAATCAGATCTTCATCGAATTAACTGCAGGATTAAGTAGATCAGTTAAGAATTTAACCTTAGTGGGACAGACCACAAGGAGAAAACTGCCTCGATCTGAGCTTGCTACTGGAACATGAACCGGGAAAAACGCTGAACTTCAAGTCCCAACAGGAATAAGCACCTGGGTAAAGTAGGGCACATCAGAATAAAAGAAGTGATGTTCAGACAATGCTCATCTAATCAGGATCAGAAAGGACCCAATAAACACTTAATTCAGAGATGGATTCAACCTTGAGTTGACTTGCCGATCAAGACAAATTGCCATCCAAATAATCCAGGCAACAAGGAACATGCCGCTTGGTCAATTTTTAAACTATAAGGACCCAAGAAACGAGAAAAAGGAACAACGCCCTCAGCACATTTTAACTCAAGTTTAAGCCCAGTGTTGAGGATAAGATCGGCGGCAGTCTGCCAATCAAAAAAACGGAAATGTGTTCTATCCATAACACCTCCATCAGTATATCTAAATCTCCCGCGTAGAAAGTTAAGCCTTTGTTTCCAATGTAGAATATTAGGAAGCGCAATAACTACGGTGCCGTTGGGCGCCAAACAATTCGCAACCAGAGCGTAAAGGAATTCTTGGGGTTCATACAAGTGCTCAAGGACATGAGAACATATTATGCAATCATAATGTCCAAGTTTTTTATAATCAATACAATTTAGATCTGCAATCAATACATGGTCCAGATTGCTCTCGGCTACTTCAGCTTCACCAGGGTTAAAAGTAATGCCTGTGATCGAGCAATCTTGCAGGTTTTTGATAGCACTTCCTAAGTCACCACCTCCGCATCCCACTTCAAGAATTCTATGGGCATTTTTTGGTATATTCTTTAATACCATTCTATTTACAGATCGGTAGGTAAGTGGTTGTTGGATGAATGTTGTCATAAGATCAATAAAGGACTGTCTTTAGTAATAAAGTTATTGCTACTCCCATCCTCCAGCAAGCCGTCCCTTCAGATAGAGATTTGTTCACAAAAGAGCAACGGAGTTGGCCCCGAGCTCAAAATAGCTGTTCACGATACATCCAAGTCACGATTTCATTTAATGACCGCTGCGAAGACCAACCAATGTCCTCCTTGATTCGCTCAGGATTGATTGCAGAATAGTCCAAGTCAGCCGGACGCTTGAATTCCTCAACCGATTCCAGATGATCAGCTGGATCTAGATTGGCAACGGCAAAAGCCTCGTGAACAAACTGCCGCAGCGAGCTGGTCGTGCCCGAAGCAATCAGATAATCCTTGGGCGTCTCCGCCCGCAGCATCAATGCCATGGCTCGCACGTAATCTGGAGCCCAACCCCAGTCGCGCCAAATGTCGAGATTTCCTAATTGAATTTTGCTCTGCTTGCCGGCACGGATAGAACGTACCCCACTGATTATCTTCTGGGTGACAAACCGCTTTGGGCGCAGGGGTGATTCGTGGTTAGCTAAAATACCCGTACAAGCAAACAAGTTGTAGGCCTCACGGTACGTGGCCACTTGCCAATACGCTGCAGCCTTAGCGACAGCATACGGGCTCCGAGGGCGAAGGGGAGTATCTTCATTGGCTGGCAGCGTCCCCGTGTTGCCGAAGCACTCCGAACTACCCGCATTGAAGAAACGGATGCCTCCTCCTAAATAGCGGATCACCTCCAGCAGATTCAGCGTACCGACGGAGATGGACTCCATGCACTCCACAGGCTGCTCAAAGGAAAGCCCCACGCTGGTCTGACCCGCCAAGTTGTAGATCTCATCGGGCAAGACCCCAGAGACCACCTTGAGCACACTGCGAAAGTCGATCGGTGCCAGGGAGAGCAGCTGAACATCCGCTGCGATTCCCAACCTCTCGAGTCGGGATATGTCGGCCATCTGGGCATCGCGGCTGGTTCCCACCACCCGATAGCCCAGGCTCAGCAGATGATGGGCCAGATAGGCACCATCCTGGCCGGTTGCGCCACAAATCAATGCTGTTTTGATCATTGAGAAATGATCAATGATCTCCTAGAGTCAGCCCAAAAAACCATATTTTGATTCATCGCCTGATCCGCTCATCCAACCAATGCATCAGCTTACGCGGGAGGATCTGAAGGATCTTGCGGCTAGCTTTCTTAGACGTCTTCTTTGCGGGAGGGCGGAGGCCCCCGACAGCAGATGACGCCAATGGCTGCTCAAGATTTCCCTGTTTCTCAGGATTTTCCTTTTGAAGCAGTTCATCCCAGCTTTGCGTATGTTCTGGAACTGCATACTCCTCGAAGTCAGCCTGAGGTCCATAGCCGTAGCCGTAGCCATAGCGATAGCCATAACCATATCGTTGACCTCCAATTCTCCTGGGCACCGGCTGGTTGGCCACCACCCCGAGCACATCCACGCCCGTATCCCGCAAGCGCTGCATGGCCTGTGCGGGGAGGTCACGGTTCACCCGGGAGAGGGCCACAAGAAAAAGAAGTCCATCGAGATGTTCCGCCAAAAGCACCGGATCACTCAACAGCAACGCGGGAGGCGTGTCGAAGATCACAAGGTCATAACCAGGCAACTGACGAATCACCTCCACCACCGCTCCGCACCGTTCTGAGCTGAGCAACTGGCTCGGATCCGGGGGTACAGGACCGGCAGGGAGCAGATCAAGTCCAGGCTGAATCCGCTTCACTACGCTGTCGAGGGACAACTGAGAGTTGGTGATCAGGCTCGAAAAGCCTTCTCCATTGTCAGCTCCCACATAGCGGTGCAAACGAGGTCGGCGCATGTCGGCGTCCACCAGCAACACCCGCTGCCCAAGCTGGGCCAGGGTCTGCGCAAAAAGGGCTGTTGTGGTGCTCTTTCCTTCGGACGGCGTGGTCGATGTGATCGCCACAACCCTCACCGCCTTGTCCGCCCTGAGCAAACGGAAATTCGCGAAAAGATTGCGCAGGGACTCCTTGATCGCGAACCGGTCGCCACCCTCCAGTGCCTCAAGGGATTGAGTGATCGTGTCGCCCTCCTTCCTAGGCAGGAAGGGCACCACACCGAGCAGGGGCATGGAGAGGGCCTCGCTGAGCTCACGCGGACTATGGAAGACGTGATCAAAACGGTCGCGCACGAGCGCGAGGCCGATCCCGACGGCGGCCCCCACCAAGATCGACCGCAGCAGATTGCCGGAGACATTCGGCTTCACCGGCCGATCCATAAATCCTGGAGGCACCAAGACACTCCAAGGGACGGCGCGCTGGGCCACCTGAAGGCGGAAACTTTCCCTGGCCTTGATGTAAGAGGTGAGATTATCCCGCGCCACGTCCAACTGCTGTTGAAGGGCCTCATACTGCTTGATCTGGGCTGGATTGGCCTGAAACCGGACAGCCAGCCGTTCCTGTTGCCGGCGGATCTCCAGCAACTGGGCCTGATTTTCATTCAGGCTGGCCTGGACTTTTGCCAACTCTCGTTGCAACAGGAGAGGGCGCAACTTGTCGCGCTTGGCCCTGATCTCTCGCACCTGAGGTGCATCGTCCGTGTAGATGGCTTCCGCTTCGGCCAGACTTCTCTCCAACTCGACAAGATCCTGTGGCAGATTGATGGCCGACTTGCCACCGGGCAGTCCTGGAGAAGAGTCACCTGGAGGGGCCGGCTGGGACGGCGTGAAACTCTCAAGAGCGGTGGTGCTCAACTCGCCCCGACGCAACATGCGAGCCTGCCCTTCCAAGCGAGCCTGCTGCTGTTCCAGATCTTTTCGTGTCGTGCTCAGATCCTGTTGCTGACTCAAGATCGAAGTGGACAGCTCCGTGGGTTCCACAAACCCTGTTCGCAGGCGGAAGGTGGCCAACTGATTTTGCAGATTCGCCACCCGGGCCTGCAGATCCGGCGCCTGCTGATCCAGGAAGGTGAGGCCCTGGTTGAGTTTCTCCTGGCGCTGACGCAGAGAATAGGCCAGATACTCCCGGCTCACTTTTTCCAGGATCTGCTGTCCCTGCGTAGGGTCAGGCCAATTGAGGGTGACATCCAGCACTCCTCCTTCACCGCCACTGCTTTTGGGAAGGGTGATCATGATCCCGGACAACTGTCCTGGAGTCAATCCCAGACTACGCTCGATGGGTGCCAGCAGCAGGGGACTGGTGAGCACCTCAATCAAGGTGGCGGTATTGGTGGATCCACTACCCTGAATCGCCACGGATCCAATGTCGGCGGATGGGCGTTCCTCCGCGTTGATCGGATCTTTCACCAGCAACTTGAAGCCCCCCTGATAGAGCGCTTTATAGGTCCGCTCCCAGGCTGTTTGACCCACACCGATCAGAACGGTTGTGGCGAAGGCGGCCAGGGCCAGCCGCTTGCGACGTGCCAGGGCCTGAAGGAGATCGCCAAACTGTGCCTGCTCAGCATCGACGGCTTTTGCACCGCCTTGATCAGCCCCAGCGGCGGCTTTCGGGGGGGGTTCGGCATCCCGTCTGTTGTAGCCAGTGGGGTTACCGCTGGGGACGTTACTGATCAAAGTGATTCGGGGGAAAGATCTGCGAAAAGCTGTCTCGTGGAATCAAAAAATCCCGCAAGAATACTGCCATAAACTGGACTGGTCCAGGGCCAAGGCTGTTTTAAAAAAGGTAAGTGAGGACAGTTTATCAGCAATCTCTTCTGATGGGGAAAATAGTTTTACAATATACATAAAAACATGCGAAAGCCTGTGATCACGCGGGATGCGAGCGAAGCTCCAGCATCTCCGATGAACAGAATAAATCTACCATGAAAACATTGAAGGACCCCCGTCAAGTGAGGCGGACGCCGGACTGGCCTTCGGGCTGGGAAAAAGAAGTAGCATACAGGCCCCCTTTTTGCATTCATGGTTCCCGGCCGCCGATTCTCCAACGTCCTCGCGGCCTTCCTGCTGGCCTCCTCCCTGCCCCTCTCGGCCATGGCGGCCCCGGCTCCTTCGACTCCAGCCGCTGGGGCTCCCGGGGCTCCAACCCCTTCCAAAGAGGCCGCTCTCCCGGATTTTGACGCCTACATCCTGGGCGTGGGCGACACCCTCCAACTCCAGTTCCTCTCCACCGCCAACGCCTCGCTGGGTGGCTCCTTCCAGCTTCTCAACGATGGCAGTGCCAGCTTGCCCATGGTGGGATCCGTGGTTCTCAGCGGTCTCACCCTCAATCAAGCCAACCGCTGGCTGATCAGTGTGTATCGCCGCTACCTGCGCCAGCCCGAGCTCACCCTTCGTGTGGTCCAGCCCCGCCCGATGCAGATTTCCGTGATCGGCCAGGTGGAGACCCCGGGGTTCTACGTGCTGAACCCCAGTGCCGAAGGGTCAAGCGTCGAAGGAAAGCAGACCGGCATTCCGGGTCTGCCAACGGTGGTGAGTGCGATTCAGAAGGCCGGGGGAATCACCCTGAACGCCAACCTGCGGGATGTGAGGCTGCAACGCCGACTCCCGGGAGACCGAGCCCAGCTCCGCGAAACCCAATTGGACCTGACGGCCTTGCTCCAGAAAGGCGACAAACGACAAAATCCCTTCCTTTTTGATGGCGACACAATCGTGATCAGCCGTGCGCCGGCTCCACCACCCAACGAAGTGCTCGACCTGGCTGCGGCCAATCTCTCTCCCACCACCATCAGTGTGAATGTGGTGGGAGAGGTCAAAAGCCCTGGCGGGTTGCAGTTGCGTGCGGGAACACCACTGATGCAGGCCCTGCTCGCAGCCGGCGGTCCACTTCCTTATCGCGCGAACCGCAGCAACGTGGAGCTGGTCCGCATCAATCGCGATGGAACGGCCACCCTGCGTCGTTATAATGTTGATTTTAAACTGGGTGTCAGTGGACCTCGCAATCCACCTCTGCGAGATGGTGACAGCATCATCGTGAATCGCAGCGTGCTGGCCGCTGGAACGGACACCTTGAACGCTCTTACCCAACCGGTCAGCGGTCTAGCAAATATTCTAGCTTTAGTACAAATCCTGAGTAATACGAACAACAACTGATCCCCTAATTTGTAGCAAATAAAAAGAGGAAATCTGCCTAGAAAGGCAAATTTCCTCTAAAGTTAAATCTCTATAGTTGATGAATGAGCGAGGGGTGATCCCCCCGCTGATTCATTTAGCGCTGAAGAATCAAGCTTGATTCGTCGCTTTGATGCGCCGTCTCATGCGACGGGAGAAACTGAAGGCACTGGCAACACCAAGAACAGGCAAGGGGCCAGGAACAAAGGATAGATTGGGATTAAAATATCCATTATTGCCAACAGCACTCGAATAGAGAATTGGGATGGGCCAGTAGCTCGCTCCTGGGCCGCTTCCACTGGAATTATAGCCGTTACCCAAAAGACTTATGTATTGACTAATTGTTGGAGTACCCGACTCAAATTTGAGTGTAGAAGCACCACCGGAAAAATCGCCAATAGCCGTAACCACATACCCTAACTGAGAGGTGGGATCTACCAGGTTGGATGTGTTGGGCAGGAGAATTGGCGTAATACCCTTCCACCAGTACCCATCTTGCAAAGTATAAGTTTGTCCGCCATTAAAGACGGAGCTAACGATTGGCGTGTAGTTACTTGCGGCTGCACCTCCAGCAACAAAGGACCAAAGAGTTACAGTGTAGTTTGATGTTACAGAAGACCAGTTGTTTTGAAAACCCAGTCCCAAGGCATCAATTGAGATATTGGATGTGGTATCAAAAAAGAACCCGAAGGACGAAGGGTTACTGGCCCAAGAGGCTCCCAGGGGAGTGGTGACCGTAAGGCCAGGGGTGATGGCTCGAGCCGGGGCAGCTACCCCCAAAGTCATGCCGGCTGAGGCTGCGCCAGCCAAAGTTGCCCACGCGAGAGCAACGGTCGCCTTTTTTGCGAACAAGTTCATGAAGAGTGAGGATAGCGGAAGAAAGATGGATCAGGGATCCGTGGAATTAGCGAAAGTGTTAAAGGGTTGACCCGCAGTCGTGGGGGCTATTTGGTTGGATGAGGGGCGTGGAAAAGATGTCGTTACAAAGCCGCCTGAGTTTTGCGCAACTCCACTGGCCGACGGTCTGGGTGGCAGGGGATCCACCGGCGTCGGTGGGGGGGTCGGGTCAACGGGAGCGGGCGGACGTTGTGAGAACGCTGGCTGGAGAGAGAACATCGTGCCAATCGCCAAGACGGACACAATTAACCTGGAAGCCAGGCCGAATCGCGAAAACATTTCAAGCAAGCTTAAACGAACAAAAATTAGCCTGAAAAAAATTTCAATGCATGGAAAGTGGGGATGTGCGGACAAAGCTTAAGCTTTTCTACAGTATCAGGGTTTGCAACGAATCCAACGCATCTCACCTTGTGACAAAGCCAGTTCGCAAAGTGTCCCCCCAACCCACGCTGAGCACGCCGATCGTGCCGAACGGCGTGACGCTGAAGAGATCAGCACCCAGCACATTGACGAAAATCGGGAGGGTGCGGAAGGGAATCCAAGACAGATTCATGTTGGTGCTTCGGCTGCTCACCCCCACGGACACCCCGATGTTGGGGGACAGCTCCACCCCCGCCGCGCCGAAAAAGCCGCTTTGAGCGCTCTGAAAAGTGCTGTCGATGGCCGCAAAGCTGGATCCGCCGCCGCCAACCGAAACCTGCAGCACCCGCTGAAAGGTGGGATCGGACGGGCGGAGGGGCAGGGCCACCGACAGAGCTCCGTAGCCGTTCGTGGGCTGGGGATTGGGTTCAAAGCCATAGGGGAAGGCCTCGATCACCCCGCCCGCCACGGACATCTGAAGATCAGGACGATTGACGAGCACGCGACCAAGCGCACCGCCGAAGGCGCCGTTGGAATTGATCCTTTTGATGCTTCCTATCCCCCAGAACAGCTCCCCGCCGAGCAGACGATTGGGATCACCCAGTCCGAATCCCATGTTGATGGAACCGTCGGGGGACCCCGCGCGCCCCTTGCCGGGGGTTCCCGCTGAGCCCGAAAGGAAGTAATCGCCCCAACTGGACACAAAGCCTGTCGGAATGCCGCCGCTCAATCCGGGCCGGATGAGATAGGGGGGGCGGATGGGAGCGGCCACAATCTGCGCATCGGCTGGCATCGCCTGGTCCGCCAGACCGTCCAACGGCAGCGATCGTCCCAGGGGTGCGGCCGGAACGGGAATGATTGTCGATCGGGGCGCTGAACCACCATCCACGGACAACACAGTGGTCCGCGGAGAAAAGTCAGAGGCTCCCACCACACGCCAGGTGGGTGAGGGAGAGGAGTGCTGAATCGGGGTGGCGAGAGCGGGAAGGTTCTCCGCCGCAGCCAACAGGAGGCCCAGCAACACTCGTGATCTGGATGACGTCCGAGACAGGTGGAAGACGAAGCGTGCACCAAACATTAAGGGGGGCCGTCAAGCTCCGGTGGTAGGTTGGCCCTTCCGCCGTCGCTGACAGGTTCAAGCCGCCAGCCCCTTTCGAGCCCATCCCGTCTCGAGGCGACCACGACGTCCCCCCCATGACTCAGCCCTACTACGAAACGATGTACATCCTCCGGCCGGACATTCCGGAGGAGGAAGTCGACAGCCACATCGCCAAATACCGCGACCTGGTGATCGAGGCCGGTGGTGAGGTTCTCGACACCCAAATGCGCGGCAAGCGGCGCCTGGCCTACCCGATCACCAAACATCGGGAGGGGATCTATGTGCAGCTCAATCACAATGGCGATGGACAGCAGGTGGGTCCCCTGGAACGGGCCATGCGTCTCTCCGAGGACGTGATCCGCTACCTCACCGTGAAGCAGACCGGTCCCATGCCTCCGCCCCGTGCTCTTGTCGCCACCGAAGCGGTGGCCGCCAGCGCCGCCACCGCGCCCGCCGGAACCTCCTCGCCCGAAAACTGAGGTCCCAGAACACCCCGTCCTCCTGTCTGACAAGACCGACCGCTCCATGGGAGTGGTCGTTTTTTTTGTCGAGAGGGTTGAGAGGGGCCTCAGCAGCCTTCCCATCCGGTCGGTGAACAGTTGTTGAAAGCGCACGGGGCGGTTAGGTTTGCGAGCCATTGGCAAGGCGGGAGAACAGGCAACCATGGCCAACGGACATCCCCAACCCGAGGACAATCGCGCTCCCAATCACCGGCCCCTGCGGTTGGTGGCCAATGGAGGGGAGGCGCTCCTGGCCAGCTTGTCCTCGTCCCCGTCTTCCCCGTCGCCTCCCTCCCCCGCCCTGCGCCGTCTGCAACGGGAGTTGGAAGCCGCCCACGGCGAAGCCCGCAGCCTGCGGGAACTGCTGGAAGAGTTGCCCGCCATCCTGGAACGCAAGTTTCGCCAACGGCTTCAGATCTTGCTCAGCGAGCAGCGGCAGCTGGAGCAGGACAACGCCCATCTGCGGCAACACCTTCTCGGCTTGGTCAGCGGCACGGAGCCGGCACTGACGCGAGCATCCCTTCCAGAGGCCTCCTCCCATCCCGTGGCCGAACCCTCCGCCAAGGCTGCTGCGGACACCACGCCGCCGGGACAGGATTCACCGATCACCCAGGGTCTGGGATTGAGGCGGGCCCTGCGGCGCCTTCACTGCTGAAGACGACGCACCGCGTCAGCGGTGCCGCCCTGACCAGACCCGCGTTGGCAAGCCCCAGACATAGATGAACCCTTCGGCCGCCCGCTGGTCAAAACGATCATCGGCGCCGTAGGTGGCCATGTCGCTCACATAGAGGCTGTCCGTGGTGCTCTGGCGCCCGATCACGGTGGCATTGCCGCGATGCAGTTTCACGCGCACCGTGCCATTGACGCAGGTCTGGGTGGTGCGGATGAAGGCGTCCAACGCCTCCTTCAGGGGGCCGAACCAGAGACCCTGATACACCAGATCGGCCCAGTTGACCTCCAATTGGCGCTTCGTGCGCTGCACATCCGGCGCCAGCGTCAGCGACTCCAGCTCCTGGTGGGCCCGGATCAGGAGCAGCAACCCGGGAGTTTCGTAGATCTCCCGCGACTTGATGCCAACCACCCGGTTTTCGATCATGTCGAGCCGGCCGAAGCCATGGTCGCCCGCCACCTTGTTCGCCTGGCGCACCAGGGCCACCGGATCCAGCCGCTCCCCATCCATCGCGACCGGCAGACCCCCCTCAAAGGTGATCTCCACCACCCGGGGCTCGGCAGGGCAGGCGTCCACGGACCGGGTCAACGCATACACCTCTTCCGGTGGCTCCACCATCGGATCCTCCAGACAGCCAGCCTCAATGCTGCGCCCGAGGAGATTGAGATCGATGGAGTAGGGCGAGGCCTTGCTCACCGGAACAGGGATGCCGCAGCGCTCGCCATAGGCAATGGTGTCCTCCCGGCTCATGCCCCATTCCCGGGCCGGAGCCAACACCTTCAGATCCGGGGCCAGGGCGCCGATGGCCACATCAAAACGCACCTGGTCATTTCCCTTGCCCGTGCAGCCGTGGGCCACGGCGTCCGCCCCCAGCCGGCGCGCCACCGCCACCAGCTCCCGGGCGATGAGGGGCCGGGCCAGGGCGGTGGAGAGGGGGTAGCGACCCTCATAGAGAGCGTTGGCCTGGATGGCGGGGAAGGCGAACTCCCGGATGAAGGGGTCCACCAGATCCGCTACCAGCGACTGGCTCGCCCCCGCCGCCAAGGCCTTTCGTCGAATGGGCTCCAGCTCGTCTCCCTGGCCGAGATCGGCGGCGAAGGTGATCACCTCCTCCACCCCCCACTCCCGCAGGAGGTAGGGGATGCAGACACTCGTGTCCACGCCGCCGGAATAGGCCAGCACCACCTTTCGGGCCCGAGAACCGCCGTTCCCCCCGTTCCCGCTGACTGCCATCAACGCCGCTCCTGCATTGCACCTGAGGATTCTCTCTCCTCGCCCAGCGTCCATCGGGACAGGAGGGCCAGAAGGGTGGCCAGGGGCAGGAGCAGCAGCAACGCCCAGATCCAGCCGGCATGAAGCGGAAGCGGCTGGGGCCAGCGCCGGCCGGCTGCCACCAGAAGAGCGCTCAGGCCGAAGGCGAGCAGCCAGACCAGCGCCACCTCTCGCCCCTTGTCCAGGTGTCGCGGCTTGAGGGGGCCCATGGCACGGTGATCATCCGGATCCATGTTGAACGATCCACCCCTGCCTGGCAGGATGGCAAGACTGCCCCGTTGGTCAGCCAGGGTTTCGGCGGCAACACTCCCAAGCGCACTGGCACGAGGTTTGGCATGAGCAGTCTGGACAGCATCAATCCTTCTCTCACCCGCTACCGACGGGACGAGCCCGCTCCCGTGCTGCCCCTGCGGGATGAACCCGACCTGCTGAGCCTTTTGGAGGCCAATGGCCGCCTGGTGGCGGACGAGGAGACCGCCAGCACGGATGTGAGCACGGTGGAGGAGGAGGAGCTCTCCGCCCTGATGGGAGAGAAGGAGGACTACACCCAGGCCGAGGAACCCGCCGAGGAAGACTGGGAAGACTGAGCGCTCCGTCCATGCGTCTCGACGATGGCCGCCCCACGGCTGCCCTGCTGACCCTCTCCGCGCTGGTCGCCTTTCTGCTGGCGGATGCCCGGCTGGCCAATTCCCATCTCACCCTGCCCTTCAGCATTTCAGCCCTGGCGAGCGTGGCGATCGCCGCCTGGGGCGTGCCGCGACTGCGCCAGCTCAAACTGGGCCAGGTGATCCGCCAGGAGGGTCCTCAGGGGCACCTCAGCAAAGCTGGCACGCCCACCATGGGGGGCCTGCTCGTCGTTCCGGTCGGGGTGCTCGTGGGCGCTTGGACCAGCCCCGGCGACCCCCGCCTGGTGGCCGTTGCCGTCATCACCCTGGCCTACATGGCCATCGGCGCCATGGACGACTGGCGCAGCCTCACCAAACGCACCAACACGGGCCTCACTCCCCGCGGGAAATTGGTGCTGCAGGCCCTGGCCGCCGTGCTTTTTCTGCTCTGGGTGGGCCTCGGTGGCTGGATGGGAGGGGGCGCCCCCGGGGATGTGGGCCTGCCCCTGGGCTGGGTGCTCCCCTTCGGACTGTTGATCTGGCCCCTGGGCCTGTTCGTCTTCCTCGCCGAGAGCAACGCCACCAATCTCACCGATGGCTTGGATGGCCTGGCCGCCGGCTGCGGCGCGGTGGTCTTCACGGGCATGGCCCTGCAACTGATGGCCCGGGGCCACGGCGGAGATCCCTCCCTTGCCGCCTTCTGCGCCGCCATGGCGGGCTGCTGGGTCGGCTTTCTCAGCCAGAACCGCCACCCCGCCCGGGTGTTCATGGGCGACACCGGTTCTCTGGCCATGGGGGCCGCCCTCTCCGCCGTGGCTCTCCTGAGCGACAGCCTCTGGCCCTTGCTGCTGATGGGGGGGGTCTTCCTGGCGGAATCCCTCTCCGTGATTCTGCAGGTATGGGTGTTCAAGGCCACCAAGGGGCCCGATGGCCAGGGTCGGCGCCTTTTCCGCATGGCTCCCCTCCACCACCATTTCGAACTGGGAGGCCTCAGCGAGCAAGGGGTGGTGATCCGCTTCTGGGGGGTGAGCGCCCTGCTGGTTCTCCTGGGTCTGGTGCTGCTGCCCGCTTAAAGTTGGTTCACTTGCTGGCATGTCCTTCCGTCCATGCCCTACTTCACCTGGAATGAAACCGGCCTGACCGCCGACTGCGCAAGCCTGGAAGCCATGGCCTCACGCTTTCAGGAGTCGGCCGCCTTGATGCGCCGCATGGCGGCGGAAGGCTTCCGGCTCGAACAGACCAGCGACGGCCCGCGGATCACCCACCCGGATCCCGCCGTGTTCGAGGCCTACGGATTCATCAGCGAGGAGCCGCCCGAACGGCAGCTGACCATGCTGAGCTGAAGGGCTGCCGCTCTCAGCGGCGGAGATAGCCCACCAGCCAGACCGCCACGAACACCAGCGAGGAGAGGCCGAGATAAATCAAGGCCCAGCGCTCCAGCCCGTCCACCGTCAGGCCATAGGGGAGGGCCTGGCTGGCATCGCCGGCGGTCTGAAAAGCCAGGGTGCTGGGGAAAGGCACGACCCAAGGGGTGGAAACGACCAGCTTGCCTCCACAAACCGTCCTGGCGCCACTGGTGCGGGAGCCAAACCACCCTTACTGTGCGACCCATTAGGGAAGCCCATGAGTCAGGCGCCATCCGTCCCACCCAGGGGCAAGCCTCCCCGTCAGCGTCGGGAGAAGGTCCGGCGGCGGCGTTCGCAAGGACCTGCGGCCCTGGAGGTGATCTCCATGCTGCGGCCCGCGCCGGTCGCCCCCTCCAAGCGAGGCCATCGCCTGGCCGCTCTGACCTTTGGACTGGGGCTCAGCCTGGGGTACGCGGTGGCGGCGCCGCCGCAAGCCATCGGCGAGCTGTTTGCCAGCCTGGCCCACGGCCCGAAGGCCATGAGCGCCCTTCTCGCTCCCTTGCAAGCCAATGAGCCAACGGTCCTGGTGCTTGGGAGTGATCAGGTGTCCGGCAACACGGACGTGATTTTCACCGTTCGGGTGGGTGATGACCTCACCCGCATCACCCAGGTGCCGCGCGACACCTTTGTGGAATCTCCTGGAATGGGGGCCCAGAAGATCAACGCCCTTTACGCCACCTCCGGCATCGAACCCACCCGCGCGATGGTGGGCCAATTGCTGGGCACAACGGTGCCGAAGCATCTGAAGGTGAACCTGCGGGCGGTGGAGCGGGTGGCGGAAGCCCTGGGTGGGGTGGAGGTGGATGTGCCGAAGCGGATGTACTACGTGGACAACGCCCAGGGGCTCTACATCGATCTCTATCCCGGACGACAGACGCTCCAGGGCAAGGATCTGGAGGGATTCCTGCGCTTCCGCCACGACGAGGCCGGCGATCTCGGCCGGATGGAGCGGCAACGGCTGGTGATCAACGAGGTGTTCCGCAAGTTGGCGCAACCCAGCACCCTCGTGCGACTCCCCGCCCTGCTGAAGATCGCCGGCGAAGACATCGACACCAATCTTTCTCCGCTGGAGATCAGCAAGCTGGCCGCCGACATGGCCCGCTCGAAGATGAGCACCGAGCGGCTCCCCGGTCGCCTCTACTGGCAGGACGACCTCAGCTACTGGATGCCTGACAGCAACAAAGCCCACCCCAGCGGAAGCGGCCAGGTCCCCAGCCCCTGACCCCCGGTCCTCCCCGCTACGCCGCGTCCAGAACGGTGGCGGGGGGGTGCTGGTCGAGGGCTTTGCGCAGATAGCGCCCGGTGTGGCTGGTGGGGTGATCGGCCACCTCTTCCGGCGTGCCACAGACCACAATTTCGCCTCCCCGGTCGCCTCCCTCCGGTCCGAGATCAATGATCCAATCGGCGCAGCGGATCACATCGAGGTTGTGCTCGATCACCAGGACTGAATTGCCCTTCTCCACCAGCCGCTGCACCACGTCCACCAGTTTGTGCACGTCATAAAAGCTCAAGCCTGTGGTGGGTTCATCAATCAGGTAGAGGGTCTTGCCCGTGGCTCGGCGGGAGAGCTCGGTGGCGAGCTTCACGCGCTGGGCCTCGCCCCCTGAAAGCGTCGGCGCCGGCTGCCCGAGCTTGATGTACCCCAGACCCACCTCCACCAGCGTGCGCAGGCGGTCCACCGCCTGGGGAATGGCGGCAAATTCCTCCGCCGCCTGCTCCACCGTCATCTGCAACACATCGGCGATGGTGTGCCCTCGATAGGTCACCTGGAGCGTTTCCCGGTTGTAGCGCGCCCCCTTGCAGACCTCGCACTGCACATACACATCCGGCAGGAAATTCATCTCGATCACATTCACCCCCTGGCCGCTGCAGGCCTCGCAGCGGCCCCCCTTCACATTGAAACTGAACTGACCCACCTGATAGCCCCGAGCCTTGGCTTCCACGGTGGCCGCGAACACCTGGCGAATCGGATCAAAAGCGCCGGTGTAGGTGGCGGGATTGGAGCGAGGGGTGCGGCCGATCGGGCTCTGATCGATCACGATCACCTTGTCCACGGCCTGGATCCCCCGCAGCTCCTCCAATCCGGAGGGGAAGGGCACCTTGAGGCCTAGCTGATGCTCCAGGGCTGGATGGAGCAGCTCATTCACCAGGGTGCTCTTGCCGCTGCCGCTCACCCCGGTGACGGCCACCAGGCGTCCCAGGGGAATGTCCACGCTGAGGCCCTGCAGGTTGTTGCGGCTGCAGTTGACCAGGCGCAGGCGGCGGCTGCCGGAGGCCCGGCGGCTGGCGGGGGTGGGGATGGAGCGGCGACCGCTCAGATAGGCGCCCGTGAGGGAGTCTGCCGCGGCCAAAAGATTCTCCAGGCCCCCTTCCGCCACGATGCGTCCCCCGTGCACGCCAGCGCCCGGACCGATGTCGACCAGATGGTCGGCGGCACGGATCGTGTCCTCGTCGTGCTCGACGACGATCAGGGTGTTGCCCAGGTCGCGCAGCTTCAGGAGGGTGGCCAGCAGACGATCGTTGTCGCGCTGATGCAGGCCGATGCTGGGTTCATCGAGCACGTAGAGCACCCCGGTGAGGCCCGCGCCGATCTGGGTGGCCAGGCGGATGCGCTGGGCTTCTCCCCCGGAGAGGGTCATCGCCGGTCGATCCAGGCTGAGGTAGTCCAGCCCCACATCCAGGAGAAAGCGAAGCCGCAGGCGAATCTCCCGCAGCACCAGCTCGCCGATCTGGATCTGGCGGGAGGTGAGCAGGGGGGATTCCCTCTCCGCGCTGCCCACCCCCATCAGGGCCTCGATGCGCCGCAGGGTCTCATCCACGCCCACGGCCGTCAGGTCGTGGATGCGATAGGGACCCATGCGCACAGCCAGGGCCTCCGGGCGGAGTCGCAGGCCCTGGCAGGTGCCGCAGGGCACGAGTTCCAGAAATTTCTCCAGCTTCTGCCGAATGGCCTCCCCGCTGGCATCCCGCAACTGGCGTTCCAGGATGGGAAGCACTCCCTCAAAGGGCCGTTCTAAGCCCTTGGCCTTGCGGTAGCGGCTATCGGCCTGGATCAGGATCGGCTCCTGGCTGCCATGCAACAGCACCTGCCGCTGCTCCTCGCTGAGCTGGTTCCAGGGGGTCTTCAGCTCGAAACCGAAGGCCTCGCCCACGCTGAAGAGAAGGGAGAAGTAGTAGGAGTTGTCCTTGTCGCTCCATGGGGCGATCGCCGCATACACCGGCTGGGAGGGATCGGGCACCACCCGCTCCTTCGTGAACCGGCGCAGGTGGCCCAGCCCGTGACAGTCCGGGCAGGCTCCGTAGGGGCTGTTGAACGAAAAGAGCCGCGGGGAGAGTTCCTCCATCACCGCCCCGTGCTCCGGGCAGGCGAAATGCTCCGAGAAGAGGCGCTCCCGCTCCCATCCCGCGGGGAGGGGCTCCCCCTCACGGGGCACCAGCTCCACCATGGCCAGCCCCTCGCCCCGCTTCAGGGCCGTGCGCAGGGAATCCGTGAGACGTTCGTCCAGTCCCTCGCGGGCCACGAGGCGGTCGACGACCACCTCAATGGAGTGGGCGTGATTTTTATCGAGCTCAATGTTGTCCGACAGCTCGCGCACCTCCCCGTTGATGCGCACCCTGGCAAAGCCCTCCGCTACCAGACCGGAGAGAAGTTTCTGGTGGGTGCCCTTCCGCCCGCGCACCACGGGCGCCAACAATTGGTAGCGCGTGCCTTCCGGCAGCGTGAGCACCTGGTCGACCATCTCATCGATGGTCTGGGGGCTGATGGGCCGATCGCAGTGGGGGCAGTGGGGAGTGCCCGCCCGGCCATAGAGGAGACGCAGGTAGTCCTGGATCTCGGTGACGGTGCCGACGGTGGAGCGGGGGTTGTGGCTGGTCGATTTCTGATCGATGGAGATGGCGGGGGAGAGGCCCTCGATCGCGTCCACGTCCGGCTTGTCCACCTGGCCGAGAAACTGGCGGGCGTAGGCGGAAAGGGATTCCACGTAGCGCCGTTGGCCCTCGGCGAAGATCGTGTCGAAGGCCAGAGAGCTCTTCCCGCTGCCGCTCACCCCCGTGAACACCACGAGGCGGTTGCGGGGGATCGTGAGATCCACATCCCGCAGGTTGTGCTGGCGGGCCCCCCGCACGCGGATCACGTCCTCCAGGCGCGTGGTCAGCCCGTCGCCTCCCGTCTCCTGGCGGGATGACGCGGCGCGGGCACGGGGCATGGGGGAAGAACAGCGGCGGTCACTTTAGGAGCAGCGACCCGTGGGTTCAGCGGAAGGCAGGGGGCTGGATATCAGGGAAAGAAGCTCGGCGCTGGACAAACCGCAGAGCTCCGCGCTCACCTCCCAAAGGCGCCTGCGCTGGGCGGCGTCGCGGGCGGCGGAGGCCACGCGGACAGCCTTGGGATGGCCCCTCATCCCCCCCCATCCGTCGGGGCCGTAGTGCCCGGCGGGCTCGGCCTCCGGCGCGGTGGCGGCAAACAGTTGGGGAAGGGCGCCCTTGGCGGCGCTCTGGAAGAGGGGATCCATCAGGCGGTAAGCCAGGGCCTCCAGCCGCGAGCCGTTCATGGCCACGGAGGCGGGTTGCAGGTTGGTGCGGGCCAGGCCGGGATGGGCGGCCAGGGCCATCACCGTGGAGCCCTGAGCCCGCAGACGCTCCTGCAAGTCGAGGGCGGTCATCACGTTGGCGAGCTTGCTCTGGCTGTAGGCCCGCCAACGGTCATAGGAGCGCTCTCCCTGGAGATCATCAAAAGCGATGCGCCCGAAATACTGGGCCCCGGAGGTGACGAACACCACCCGCGCGCCCGGACGGACATGCAGCAAGGGCAGCAGCTGAAGGGTGAGCGCAAAAGGTCCGAGATGGTTGGTGCCGAATTGCAGCTCAAAACCGTCGCGGGTGAGGGTGCGGGGTGGGGCCATCACGCCGGCGTTGTTGATCAGCAGATCGAGGGCGCCGTAGTGATCCGCCAGGGAGGTGGCGGCGGCCCGCACGCTGGTTAGGTCCGCCAGATCGAGGCTCAACACATCCAGGCCGCCGTGGGGGGTCTGCACCGGGGTGCGGGCCAGATCGCACAACAGCTGCTCGCGTGCCTGTTCCGCCTTGCGGCCCGAGCGGCAGGCCATCACCACCGTGGCGCCCCGGGCGGCCAGGGCGCGAGCGGTTTCCAGGCCGAGCCCACTGTTGGCACCGGTCACCAGGACCACCCGACCGGTCTGATCGGGAATGGAGGCTGCGGTCCAGCGGGCGGTGGATCTTGGGAGGATCTCAGACACTCAGAAGAATGGTTTTGAAATGAATCTTAAAAGTTGGTGCTTCCGCAGCGCCAGGCCCCGCAGGCGCCCGACCCCTTCAGGCCACCTTGTCCAGCAGGCTGGCGGCATAGGTGCGGGCCTCTCCGCTGTCTCCCCCCGCCAGCTCGGCCAGCTCCGCCTCCCGTTCCTGAGTGTCCCGCAGGTGGGACACTCGCGTGTGGGTTTCGCCGTGCTCCACCACCTTGGCCACCTTGAAATGGTGGGTGGCGGCGGCGGCGACCAGAGGCTGGTGGGTGACGCAAAACACCTGTCGTGAGCGAGCCAGCCGCTTCAACAGCTCCGCCATCGCGCCGCTCACCCGGCCGCTGACACCGGCGTCAATCTCATCGAACAGCAGCGTCACCTCCGGCTCAGCGGCGGCGAGGCAGGTCTTGAGGGCCAGCAGAAAGCGGCTCATCTCCCCCCCGGAAGCCACCTCCGCCAGGGGGGCGAGGGGCTGGCCCGGATTGGCGGAGAAGAGGTAGGTGACCCCATCCGCCCCGTCCTCACTGACGGCCACGGGAGTGATCTGCACCGCAAAGCGCACGTGGGCGAGGCCCATCGGCCGCAGGGCTTCCATCAGTTGGTCCTCCAGGGCGCGGGCGGTGGCCGCGCGCCGGGCGCTGAGGTCGGCGCAGGCCTGATCGAGCCGGGCGCGACTTTCGGCCTCCCGCCGTTCCAGGGCCTCCAGCTCCGCTTCCAGGCCCCCCGGACTGAGCTCCTGTCGCAAGCGGTCGCGCAGGGCCAGCAACTCCGCCAGATCCTTCCCGTGACGGCGCTCCAGGGCACGCAACTGGGCGATCCGCTCCTGCAGACGGGCGAGACGCTCCGGATCGCTCTCCAGGGAGGCGCCGTAGCGATCCAGATCCCGCGTCAGGTCGCGCAGGAGAACGAGGGCCTCGTCACAGCTCCGCCGCAACGGCGCCAGACCCGCATCATCCAAACCCTCCATGACCCGCAGCTCCTGCTCGCAGGCCGCCAGATGATCGAGAACGGACGGTGCCCCCTCCGCGCCCTCAAGCAGCCGTCCCATCAGCGTCATCACCCCTTCCTGCAGCCGCACTCCATGGGCGAGCCGATCCTGCTCCCCCTGCAGCCGCTGACGCTCCAGGGGGTCTTCCAGGCCGGCCGCCTCCAGCTCGCGCAACAGATGCTCCTGGCGTTGCCGCTCCCGCAGCAGCTCCTCGGCGCGGGCTCGGGCGGCGGCGAGCGCCCGGGCCTCCCGTTTCCAGGTGCGATGGGCCGTCCGGACCCCCTCCAGGACGGGCCCCTGGGCCTCACCGGCCAGGCGATCGAGCCAACGCCGCTGCTGCCCTGGACGGGCCAGATGCTGGGTCTGGCCTTGGACGGTGAGATCGAGCAGGAGGGGCCGCAGGTCGAGAATCTGGGCGCGGCTCACGGCCACTCCCTGAAGGCGATGGCGGCTGGTCAAGCGGCCCTGCTGAAGCCGCCATTCCCGGCTGATGAGCACCTCGGGTTCGTCCACCGCGAGGTCCTGCCCCTCCAGCCAGGTGCGCGTGGCGGCGGTGAGGGCGAAGCTGGCCTCAATGGCAGCCCTCTCGCAGCCGCGACGCAACAGACGCGCCCCCTGGGCTCCCTGGGCCCCCCCGAGGAGAGCGTCAAGGGCGTCAAGAAGAATCGACTTTCCCGCTCCCGTCTCGCCGGTGAGCACGGTGAAGCCCGCTTCGAAGCACAACTCCAGCTCCTCAATCAGAGCGATGTTCTGCAGGCGCAGCCCTCTCAGCACTGGCGTTCCTTCGCGGAGCGTGACTGAACCGTAGCGAATGCACCCGACAGACAACAGGGGGGAAGTGAAGGACCGCCGGAGGGACAAGGGGGGAGGAAGGCAGCCGCTGAGGGGGAACCACTGGCTCCGAGCTCCCGACGAATAAAAACAACAGGTCTGTGGCGAGATGGGGCCAGGCCATTGCTAGATTAGATAGGAATTCATCTCCGAAATTTCAGCGACACCCCCAACACCTCTTCCGATGTCCCACCGAATAGGCGGTAAACCGTCTCATTGGCGGCATCTAAGCCGGATGCCACTTTGTTAAAAATTTCCCACCACCCCCCTCTCCCTCCAAGAAACCGACAATGACTTCCGAATTAAAGGGTTCAGAACTGCTCGCCAAAGTCAAAGAACTGGGCGACGCTTCCAAATCGGAGCTCGTGCGCAGCTGCGGGTATGTCAGCACCAAGAAGGACGGCACGGAACGCCTGAACTTCACGGCGTTTTACGAGGCGCTGCTCGAAGCCAAGGGCATGCACCTTGGAGACACGAGCCACAGCTCGAAGCCCGGGCGCAAGTTGAGCTTCAACACCAAGGTGCAATTCAACGGCAACTTGATGGTGGGCAAGGCCTACACGGCTCTGCTCGACCTCAAGCCAGGCGATGAGTTCGAGATCAAGCTCGGTCGGCGCCAGATCCGGCTCCTGCCCCTGGGCACCAACGCGGAGGGAGAGCTGGAGGATCAGGACCTCTCCTCCACACTCTGACTTGTCTGGCGGCTGGCGCACCCTCCACCGCCAACAGACAGAATCAGCGCCTGCTCCGCGGCCTGTGACAACCGATGCGGTCCCCTGTCAGTGCCCCTTCCCCCACCGACGGTGGGCCGCCCTCGGAGGCGACCGCCGTCGAGCTTGCCCTGGCGCGCATGCGGGCCTCCGTGTTTGGCACCGACCCGATGGCTCCAGCGCCGCCCGTCCTGCCGAGCATCGGCTCCCCCTCCCAAGCCTCGGCTCCGGTGAACCAGAGTCCCGCGAGCCAGCCTCGGGAGGTGGAGGATTTTCTGGAAGTCTCAGGCCTGCTGGTCTATGACCCGGCGGCCAACACCCGCCTCTATGCCGGGCATCCCCGGCGGCTGCTGCGACGGCTGTGGCAAACGTTGGTCCCGATCTGCCTCTATTTGCTCGGGGTGACCAGCGACCGGCTGACCGGCCGTCTCGGCAACCCCGAGTGTGCCCGTGCGCGCGCCCGAGAGTGCGCGGAACTGCTGGCGGCCCTCGGGCCCGCCTTCATCAAGGCCGGCCAGGCGCTCTCCACCCGCCCCGACATCGTGCCGCCGGTGCTGCTGGAGGAACTGGCCCAACTGCAGGACCAGTTGCCCGGATTTGATTCGGCCCTGGCGATGGCCTGCATTGAGGAGGATCTGGGAGCCTCGCTGGCGGAGGTGTACAGCCAGCTGGATCAAGAACCGATCTCCGCAGCCTCCCTCGGGCAGGTGCATCGCGGCGTGTTGAAGAATGGCGAGAGGGTCGCGGTGAAGGTGCAACGTCCCGGCCTCCGGGAGCAAATCACATTAGATCTCTATATCGTCCGCAACGTCGCAGCCTGGCTGAACAGGAATGTCCGACTGATTCGCAGCGACCTGGTGGGCCTGATTGACGAGCTGGGAACGCGAGTTTTTGAGGAGATGGACTATATGAATGAAGCAGCCAATGCCGAGAGATTCAAGCAGCTCCATTCCCACAACCCACACATTGCCGTTCCAGCTATTTATCGCCACGCCACCAGTCGTCGCGTGTTGACGATGGAATGGATCGATGGGGTCAAGCTGACCAACTTGGAGGCGGTGAAAGCGATTGGTGTGGATCCTGACGAAATGGTCAGCATCGGCGTCAACTGCAGCCTGCAACAACTTTTGGAGCATGGCTTCTTTCACGCCGATCCCCATCCAGGCAACCTTCTTGCCCTGGCAGACGGCCGATTGGCCTATCTGGATTTCGGCATGATGAGCAGCATCAGCCGCGAAGCCCGGACGGGATTGATTCAAGCGGTTGTGCATCTGGTCAACCGCGATTTTGGTTCCCTGTCCAAAGATTTTGTCAGCCTTGGCTTTCTGAGCGAGGAGGTGGATCTCTCTCCGATCGTCCCGGCCTTTGAGGTTGTGTTCGGCCAAGCGTTGGAAATGGGCGTGAACCGCATGGATTTCAAGGCGGTCACGGACGACCTCTCAGGCGTGATGTATCGCTTCCCCTTCCGCGTGCCTCCCTACTACGCCCTGATCATCCGTTCCCTGGTGACCCAGGAGGGCATCGCTTTGAGCGTGGATCCGGATTTCAAGATTCTGGGAGCAGCCTACCCTTATTTTGCCCGCCGGCTGATGGAGGATCCCGATCCGCAACTGCGCCAGAGCCTGCGGGAAATGTTGTTTGATGGCGAGGAATTTCGCTGGCAACGGCTGGAGGCGTTGGTCAGCAGCGCCGCCCTGCAAGAGCAGCTCGATGTGGATGGTCTGCTGGATCAAGTCATCGACTTCCTCTTCTCTCCCGGCGGCGGAATGCTCCGTCGTCAACTGGTTGAGGCCATGGTGGATCGGATGGACAACCTGGCCTGGCGGATGACCCTGCGCCTCGGCCGCCGCCTGCCCGAACGCCTGCTGCCCCCCGGTCTGCGGCAACGACAAAACAGCGCCGAAGCCCTGGATCCCCGTCCCCTGCTCGACCTGGAGCCCGTGCGGCAGTTGACGGTGATTCTGCGGGATCTGCCGGGCTTTGAGCCGCGCATGGTGGTCCAGCGGCTCCCGCGCCTGCTTGGGGAACCGGATCTGCGGCGGATGGGGGCGGAAGTGGCCCGGGGCCTGGCGGAACGGGGCGTGGTGCGTTTGCTGCGCGATGTGCTGGTGACTCCAGCCTGAGAGCTGGCGGGCGACACCTCAGCCAGCTGGGAACGTCCGCTTAGATTTCATTCTCAACGTCAGTCAGGATGCGAGACGCCATGGGCAGCAAGGTGCGGAGGTGGTTCCCTTCGAAGCGTGCGGGCATGGCAGCGGCCGTCGTGTTGAGCATCGCCGCCGCACCCACCAGCGCCATGGCCGCCGATCGGGTGGTGTTGATGACGGGGGCCTTTCGCCGCTCGATTCCGATCACGGATTTTGAAACCCTGGCCACCACGGGCAAGGCACCGGGCCTGCTCGGGGATTTGCTGCGCCTCGGTCGTCAGAATCCCCGCCAACTCAGCAAGGTTCTGAATGAAAAGGTCACCCTGCCCATCCCTCTGGTGAGCCGGCTGCTGCACACCCGCATCGGGGAGGCCGTTCTTGATCGGGTCTCCATGATCGTCCATCCCACCCGCGCACCCCAGGATGGCGTCGCGGCCCTCCGTTCGGCTGTCGTGCTGGGAATGGATGATGGAGACGGCTCGCTTTCGGCCCTTGGTTTTCTGAAGGCTTACCCAACCCGTGAAATGGCTGTGAATGTGCCTCAACTCCTATCCTTGGCCCAGAAAGCAAGTTCCATTTCAGACCTGATTCGTTTCTTTTCCGATTCACCTCTGGATGGCTTGCGCGGTGGGGATGCCCCCAAGCCAGCGAAACCAAGCTCCTGAAAATGCTGGAAAAAATTTGTCGCAATTGCGGATCCAGCGATGTGGCCATTCTTCCGAATGGCTGCGACCTTGATCCGTTTGTGGCCTATCGCGTGTATGGATTACAGACGAGGGGACAGGCGACAAGCACGCGCTTGAGGGCTGGGGCCAAGCTGAGGCTTGTGGATCGAGTGCTGGGAGGAGCCCTGTCCAAACTGGCAAGATTTTGCATCGACTGTGAGGTTTCCTCCTGGAATGTGATCGATGCAATGATCTGCGAAACCTGCGAATTTTATACTGTTTACCATCCATTCACGGACACGTTGCTTGCGAGAATGTATCACGACTACAGATCAGAGAGTTATCAGCAGGATTGGGAGCGGTTCCATCCGGGATACACTGAAAACACAGGCCGCCACATCGGCGGCCCCGAGGAGTCCGCAACCCGCCTCGCGGCGATGAATACCTACCTGAGAACGATGGAAGGGGCCGGGATCATTCAGACAGCAGCGATGGACTCCATTCTTGACTGGGGAGGGTCTGATGGGATCATGCTCCCCGATGTTTTCCAGACAACCAAGCGCTACGTATATGACATTTCAGATCGAGTACCCATCAAAGGTGTCAGCAAACTTTCAACTCTCGACCCCCAACATCGATTTTCATTCATCCAAATCACTCACGTTCTCGAGCATGTTTTCGAGCCGTTGAAATTTCTTGACGCGCCACGACGCCACCTTGAGCCAGGAGGAATTCTTTATCTGGAAGTTCCCCTCGAATGCGAGGCGAACGGACTGAGCGCAAAAGTGCGCGACGGGCATCGGCGCCTCTGGGCCCATGAGCACATCAATCTCTTCACTCCCCGCTCGCTGCGGGCCCTTGCGGAAACCGCTGGCCTGCGGGTGCTGGATTTGACGGTGGAGACCATTGATTTTTTCTGGTGCAAGGGTCCCTGTCTGCGGCTCCTGGCCGCCCGAGCTGACGAGACCTGAAGGCCCATCGGCGGCAAGAGCGGGGAGCAGGGGATCCGGCGCTTAGATTCAGTTTTTCCACCCCCCGCGCGCCGTGCCCCTGCTCCAAGCCCTGCGTCGCCTGGGTCAGCGTCCCACGATGCAAGACTGGCCAGGGTTGATCGAAGCCTACCGATCCTGGTTGCCGGTGTCGGCCGCCACGCCGGTGATCACCCTCCGGGAGGGAGCCACCCCCCTGATTCCCTCCCCGAGCCTGTCCAAGCTGATCGGACGGGGCGTGCGGGTGCACCTGAAATACGACGGCCTGAACCCCACGGGCTCCTTCAAGGACCGGGGAATGACGATGGCGATCAGCAAGGCCCGGGAGGAGGGCTCCGAAGCTGTGATCTGCGCCAGCACAGGGAACACCTCCGCAGCCGCCGCAGCCTATGCCCGGCGGGGGGGGATGCGGGCCTTCGTGCTCATCCCGGATGGCTATGTGGCCCAGGGGAAATTGGCGCAGGCCCTCCTCTACGGCGCCGAGGTGCTGGCGGTGAAAGGCAACTTCGATCGGGCCCTGGCGATCGTGCGGGAGGTGGCGGAGAGCTACCCCGTCACTCTGGTCAACTCGCTCAATCCCTATCGCCTGCAAGGGCAGAAGACCGCTGCCTTTGAAGTGATCGACGCCCTGGGGGACGCCCCCGACTGGCTCTGCATTCCCGTGGGCAATGCCGGCAACATCAGCGCCTATTGGATGGGCTTCAAGGAATACCGTCAGGCGGGACTGAGCAGGACCCTGCCGCGCATGATGGGCTTCCAGGCGGAAGGGGCCGCGCCCCTGGTGCTGGGCCACACGGTGGAGCAGCCGGACACGATCGCCACGGCGATTCGCATCGGCAATCCCGTCAACAAGGAGAACGCCCTCAAGGCGCGGGAGGAAAGCCAGGGAGACTTCATGGCCGTGAGTGACAGCGAAATCCTGACGGCCTACAAGCTCCTCGGCCGCGAGGAGGGTGTGTTCTGCGAGCCGGCCAGCGCGGCTTCCGTGGCGGGGCTGCTGAAGCGGAAGGACGAGGTGCCCGCGAACAGCACGGTGGTCTGCGTGCTCACGGGCAATGGGCTGAAGGATCCCACCACAGCGATTGAGCACAACGACTCGCGCTTCCACACCGGCCTCGCCCCCGACACCGCCGTCGTGGCCAGCGTGATGGGCTTCTGAGGCCACCGGCCGGCGGCGCAACCGTCTGTGGAGGGGAGGGAAAACCCAGGGGGAACCCGGGGGAAACTGAAGCAGGTGGTGGGGACGATCCACCGACCTTTTTTCCTCAGACCCGGGAAACGGTGGAAAAGGGAGGCCTTTTGCCCATCGCCTCTCCCCGCCTCCCCAGGCTCTCAACCCGAAAATCCCAGCCAGGACAACCCCTCAGGAGCGTTTTCCCCTCTTTCCTCAGCCCCTGCTACGACGGATTTTTTTAAATCTGATCAAAATCCTTTTTTGATCGACGTCGCGGCTGTGGAACAACGGGCCAGGTTGCGCTCGGGCCCATGGTGTGAAACCGTATGGCGGCTGAACCCGTGCCCGTCTCCAGTCCCCCATGAAGCTGGTTTGCTCCCAGGCCGAACTCAGCGCCAGCCTTCAGCTGGTGAGTCGTGCCGTGGCCGCTCGCCCCACCCACCCCGTGTTGGCCAACGTGCTGCTCACCGCCGACGCGGCCACCAACCGGCTGAGCCTCACCGGCTTCGATCTCCACCTGGGCATCCAGACCACCCTCCCTGCCAGCGTGGAGAGCAGCGGGGCCGTGACCTTGCCCGCCCGCCTCTTCTCCGAAATCGTCACCCGCTTGTCCGCCGACAGCCCGGTCACCCTCAGCTGCGCGGAAGGCCAGGAACAGGTGGAGCTCGCCAGCCTCTCCGGCTCCTACCAGATGCGGGGGATGAGCGCCGATGATTTTCCCGATCTGCCCCTGGTGCAGAGCGGCACGCCGATCCAGATCGATCCCGCCTCCCTCATCAAGGGCTTGCGGGCCACCCTCTTCGCCAGCAGCCCCGACGAAGCCAAGCAGCTCCTCACGGGGGTCCATCTCCGCCTCGATCAGGAGGGGTTGGAGTGCGCCGCCACCGATGGCCACCGCCTCGCCGTGCTGCGCCTTCCCAACATCGAGCCGGCGACGCCCGCCAGCGAGGACGCTCCCGCCAGCGAGCCCTTTGCCGTGACGGTGCCGGCCCGTTCCCTGCGGGAGCTGGAACGCCTGTTGGCGGGACGTCCCGCCGCCGATCCCCTCAGCCTGTTCTGCGATCGGGGCCAGGTGGTGATGCTCTGGGCGGATCAGGTGCTCACCACCCGCAGCCTGGAAGGCACCTACCCCAATTACCGCCAGTTGATCCCCGCCGGCTTCAGCCGGTCCATCAGCCTGGATCGTCGGGCCTTCACCGCTTCCCTGGAGCGGGTGGCCGTGCTGGCGGATCAACACAACAACGTGGTGAAGATCGGCCTGGATGGAGCCCGGGGCCAGGTGACCATCAGCGTCGACGCCCAGGACGTGGGCAGCGGCTCGGAGCAGCTGGCGGCCGAGGTGGAGGGGGAGCCGATCGACATCGCCTTCAATGTCCGCTACCTCCTGGATGGCCTCAAGGCCATCGGCGCGGATCGGGTGCGGATGCGCTGCAACGCCGCCACCACCCCGGCGGTGCTCTCTCCGATCGGAGAGGACGGCGACTACACCTACCTGGTGATGCCTGTGCAGATCCGCTCCTGAGGCCTTGTCCCTTCCCGAGCAGCTGCTTCTGAGTGATCTCCTGCGCCGGAGGGTTCGCTGCGATCGGGGTCTGGACCACGGCCCGGGGCAGATCGCCTGGATGCATCCCCCTGTGCATCGACTCCTGGGCTGGGTGAGCCGACCCTCCGCGCTGCAGCAGCGGCGCCTGGTCTGGCGTCTGGATCAACTGCGGGGGCTGAGTGAACAGGAGGCCTTCGTCAAGGGCGAGGCGGCGATCAGCGACGCCGCCACCGTGCAACGGCTGCCCACCCTCCTGCAGGCCCAGCTGCTGGGAGGGGCGGGCCAACGCCTTGGCACCGTGGCCGATGCCGCCGTGGAGCTGCGCTCGGGACGGATCCTCCACTACCTGGTGGCCCGCAGCGATCCGCGCCTGCCCGGCACCAGCCGCTGGCGCCTCAGCCCCGACCGCATCGTGGATCAGGGCCCCGGGCGCGTGTTCACCGCCCTGAAGGAGCTGGACGACCTGCCCGTGGCCCGCGCCAGCCTCCGTCAGGACTGGCTTCGCCGCTCCCGTCGCTGGCGGGATCAGATGGAACGGGAGACCGGTCGCCTGCGGGAGCGTGTGCAGGACGCCGGTGGGGTGTTCGAGGATCGTTTGGAGGGGTGGTTGGAGGATCCCCCCTGGGAGGGGTCCCAGCGCCCGCCCTCCGGGGAGGCCGACGGGACCGCCACCGACGGGGTGGATCCCCTGGAAGATTGGCCGGACGACGACCTGCCGCCACCGCCCTCCCGACACAGACCCCCCCGGCGCCCCGCCGCTCCCCCCGGCGCCCCGGTGGACGATCCCTGGGTGTGAGGCCGCGGCCAGGTGGGAGACTGCCTTGGCGTGATGGGGACCATCGTGGGAGAGCCACTCGCCGATGCGGTTCTGGAGGCCCTGCGCAAGGAAAACCTCAGCCCGGCTGACTATCACGAGATCTGTCGCCGGCTGGGACGGCCCCCGAACCGGGCGGAGCTGGGCATGTTCGGCGTGATGTGGTCGGAACACTGCTGCTACCGCAATTCCAGACCCCTGCTGGGCCAGTTCCCCACCAGCGGACCACGCATTCTGGTGGGGCCGGGAGAGAACGCCGGCGTGGTGGATCTGGGGGAGGGGCAGCGGCTGGCCTTCAAGATTGAAAGCCACAACCATCCCTCGGCCGTGGAGCCCTTCCAGGGCGCCGCCACCGGCGTGGGCGGCATCCTGCGCGACATCTTCACCATGGGCGCCCGGCCGATCGCCCTGCTCAACGCCCTGCGCTTCGGCCCCCTCGAGGACGACCGCAACGTGGGCCTGCTGGAGGGGGTGGTGGCCGGCATCGCCCACTACGGCAACTGCGTCGGCGTGCCCACCGTGGGGGGGGAGGTGGCCTTCGATCCCAGCTACTCCGGCAATCCCCTGGTCAACGCCATGGCCCTCGGCCTGATGGAAACGGCCGAGATCGTCCGGGCAGGCGCCGATGGGGTGGGCTTTCCGGTGATCTATGTGGGCAGCACGACGGGACGGGATGGCATGGGGGGGGCCAGTTTCGCCAGCGCCGAGCTGAGCGAGGCCTCCCTGGATGATCGCCCCGCCGTGCAGGTGGGGGATCCCTTCCTGGAGAAGGGCCTGATCGAGGCCTGCCTGGAGGCCTTCCAGAGCGGCGCCGTGGTGGCGGCCCAGGACATGGGCGCGGCGGGCCTCACCTGCAGTTGCGCCGAGATGGCGGCCAAGGGGGGCCTGGGCATCGAGCTGGATCTCGACCGCGTGCCCGCCCGCGAGCTCGGTATGACCCCCTACGACTACCTGCTGTCCGAATCCCAGGAGCGGATGCTCTTCGTGGTGAAGCCCGGCCGTGAGGAGGAGCTGATGGGTCGTTTCACCCGCTGGGGTCTGCAGGCGGCCGTTGTCGGGCGCGTGCTCGCCGACAACATCGTGCGGGTGCTCCATCGGGGCGCGGTGGCGGCGGAGGTGCCCGCCAGCGCCCTTGCGGACGACACCCCCATCAACGCCCACACCCTCCTGGCCGAGCCGCCGGAGGAGATCCAGGCCCACTGGCGCTGGAACGAGACCAGCCTGCCGGAGGCCACGGCGGCGGGGGTGGCCCTGGGGGATGGCCGCCTGCCCTGGAGCGATGTGCTGCTCCGCCTGCTCGACGATCCCACCATTGCCAGCAAACGGTGGGTGTGGCGGCAGTACGACCATCAGGTGCAGGCCAACACCGTGGTGCCCCCGGGAGGAGCCGACGCGGCGGTGGTGCGGCTGCGGCCCCAGCAGGGGCCCGGTTCCCTGGATCCCGGTCGGCGGGCCGTGGCCGCAGTGGTGGATTGTCCCAACCGCTGGGTGGCCCTGGATCCAGAGCGGGGGGGCATGGCCGCCGTGGCGGAGGCCGCCCGCAACCTCAGTTGCGTGGGTGCCGAGCCCCTGGCCGTGACGGACAACCTGAATTTCCCCTCCCCCGACACCGACACCGGCTACTGGCAGCTGGCCATGGCCTGCCGGGGGCTGGCCCGGGCGTGCGAGGCCCTGGCCACCCCCGTCACCGGGGGCAACGTCTCCCTCTACAACGAGACTCGACTGCCCGATGGCCGTCCGCAGCCGATCCATCCCACGCCGGTGGTGGGCATGGTGGGTCTGGTGGCGGATCTGGCCCACGTGCGAGGGCTGGCCTGGCGTCAGGCCACGGATGCCATCTGGCTGCTCGGCGTGCCCCCGGAGGAGGAGGGCGACGAGCGTGTGGGCTTGGCG
>JBKDSZ010000149.1:0-2666 GCA_046340375.1 Cyanobacteriota bacterium
AAGCGCCTGGATCGATTCCCTGTTCGCTGCCCTGGCGTCTGAAACGGCGCCACCCTCGCCACCGCCCGAGCAGGCAGCTGCCCAGGTAGGCGAGGCCCTGGAGAAGCGGGTGCTCACCGGCGGCTACCCCGAGGCGTTGCACCGCAGCAGCGAAAGCCGCCGTCAGGCGTGGGCGCGCAGCTACCTCAATGCCATCCTGCAACGCGACGTTCGCGACATCGCCGCCGTCGATAAGTTGCAGAGCCTTCCCCAGCTGCTCACGGCGCTCGCTCAGGTGTGCGGCCAGCTCTGCAATTCCACCCAGCTGGGTGCCCGTCTCGGCCTCGATGGCAAGACGGTGACGCGATACATCACCCTGCTGGAGCAGCTCTTCCTGGTGCGGCGTGTGCCGGCCTGGTCGGCCAATGGTCTGGCGCGGGTGGTCAAGACGCCCAAGCTCCAGTTTCTCGATTCCGGGTTGTTGAGTGCGCTCCTGGGCCTCAGGCTAGCCGGGCTCGTGACGAATCGCACCGCCTTTGGCCCAGCGCTGGAGTGCCATGTCTATGCTGAATTCCTACGTCTGGCCAGCTGGAGTGAAGACAGCTATGAACTCTTCATGTATCGTGACAAGGATCAACGGGAGGTGGATCTCGTGATCGCCAATGGGCTTGGTCAGCTTGTGGGCGTGGAGGTGAAGGCTGCGGCCAGCGTTCAGGCGACCGATGGGGCTGGTCTGCGCCGCCTCGCCAGTCAGGCCGGTGATCGCTTCCTCGGTGGCGTGATCCTCTACGACGGCATCCATTCGCTGCCCATGGGGTCTCTTGCCGACCGTCCCATCTGGGCCCTCCCGCTCGCCAGCCTCTGGGATGCCCCCCAGCGGCCATGACCCCCAACCCCTACAACGAAGACCATCTGGTGGAGCAGCCCGCTCTGGCGCTGCTGGCTGAGCTGGGTTGGGCCACCGCCTGCGGTCTGGAGGAAACCTTCGCGCCGGAGGGCGGCAGCCTTGGCCGCCGCGATCGCCGTGAGGTGGTGTTGCTGCCGCGTCTGCGGGTTGCGCTGGAGCGGCTCAATCCCGGGCAGCCGCTGCAGGCGATCAACGCCGCCATTGAGGAGCTCAGCCGCAACCGCTCCGCCATGGGGCTGGTGGCCGCGAATCGCGAGGTGGTCCGCCTGCTGAAGGACGGCGTGCTCGTGTCCGTCCCCGATCTGGAACGGGGCGGCCAGAGCAAGGTGCGGCTGCGCGTCGTCGATTGGGACCAGCCCTCCGAAAACGACTGGCTTGCGGTCAACCAGTTCAACGTCAAGGGGGATCTCTACAACTGCTGGCCCGACCTGGTGGGCTTCGTCAACGGCCTGCCGCTGCTGGTGATCGAGTTCAAGAAGCCCGGCGTCTCGGCCCGGGTTGCCTTCGACGACAACCTGACCCACTACAGAGCCGCGATCCCCCAGCTGTTCTGGAGCAATGCCTTCCTGATCGCCTCCAACGGCACCGCCAGTCGCATCGGCTCGCTCAGTGCCGACTGGGAGCGGTTCTTTGAGTGGAAGCGGATCGAAAGCGAAGACGAACCTCGGCGTGTATCGCTGGAGGTGTTGCTGCGCGGCGTCTGTCAGCCCAGGCGCTGCCTCGATTATGTCGAGAACTTCATCCTGTTCAGCGACAGCAAGGGCGGTCTGATCAAGATCATCGCCCAGAACCACCAGTTCATCGGCGTCAACAACGCCATCGCCGCCACCCTGGAAGCCCGCCGCCGCGGCCATGGCCGGGCGGGGGTGTTCTGGCAGACCCAGGGCAGCGGCAAGAGCTACGCGATGGGCTTCTACAGCCAGAAGATCCAGCGCAAAATCCCCGGTGACTGGACCTTCGTGATCGTCACCGATCGCACCGATCTCGATGACCAGATCGCTGGCACCTTCAAGGAGGTCGGCGTGGTATCTGCGGCCGAGGGGGATCAGTGCCACGCCGGCAGTGGCGCCCAGCTGGCGGAACTGCTGCGCGGCAACCACCGCTACGTGTTCACCCTGATTCAGAAGTTCCGCATCCCCGAGCTGCTCTGCGATCGGACCGATGTGGTGGTGATCACCGATGAAGCCCACCGCAGCCAGTACGACACCCTGGCCCTGAACATGCGCACGGCCCTGCCCAGGGCCCTGTTCACCGCCTTCACCGGCACGCCGCTGATCGATGGGGAGGAGCGCACCCGCGAGGTGTTCGGCGATTACGTCTCGATCTACGACTTCCAGCAGGCGGTGGAAGACGGGGCCACCGTGCCGCTCTTCTACGAAAACCGCACCCCGGAGCTGCAGCTGGTCAACCCCGATCTCAATGACGACATCTACGCAGTGATCGAGGCCGCTGATCTCGACGGCGAGGAGGAGCAGAAACTGCAGCGAGATTTGGGCCGGCAGTACCACATCATCACCAGGGACGACCGGCTCGAGACGATCGCCCGCGACATCGTGCGCCACTTCCTCGGACGGGGGTTCATGGGCAAGGCGATCGCGATCTCGATTGACAAGGCCACCACCCTGCGCCTGTACAACAAGGTGCAGCGCTATTGGAAAGAAGAAACTGAGCGGGTGCGCGCCCTGGTGGAGCAGCTGCCGTCGGATTCGGGCGAGGAAGGAAACGAACTGCGCGAGCGGTTGCACATCCTCACCAGCACCGACATGGCGGTGATCGTCTC
>JBKDSZ010000150.1:0-5900 GCA_046340375.1 Cyanobacteriota bacterium
CTGCTGCACCAGGCCGCTGATCCGTTGGCAGGCCTCGGCGGCTGAGAGCTGGCGGGTGGCCTCATGGACCTCCCGCCCATCGAGCCAATGCTCCAGATCCGTGTCGCCATCCCGTCCCGGCACGTGCACCCGCAGGGCATCGGTGTCGGTGTCGAGGCCCAGGAGGAGCAGATCCACGGAGGCGCCGCAGCAGAAGCTGTTTTCAATCGCCGTCTGGAAGTCGAGCAGGCGCTGCCGACCGCTCCGGGCGGCGAGGTCGTCGTGGCTGCCGTGGGCGGCGCAGCCCGCATGGCTCGGATCCCGGGAACTGAAGTGGTAAAGCACCACCTTCAGATAGCGGGTATCGGCATGGGCGGGATTGGGCAGCCCTTCCCGATAGCGCCGGTGCTCGGTCTTCACCCAGCGGTTGACGGTGTTTTCCACGTCGAACAGCGCGCCGGCGTGGGGACGGCGCCGGACAGAGCTGAACGGTATGCGCAGGGCGGAGGCCACGGCGTGGGCCAGACGCCCGTCGGCGCAGGGCGTGATGTCGAGCAGATGGAAGCCGCATTCGAGCAGAAAGGCATCAAAGGCTTCCGTGGCGGCCCCCCCGGGGCGACCACCGAGGGGGTCGTCGTCGAAGAAGCTGGCGCTGATCTGTTCGTAGGTCTCGAACAGGCACCAGGCGAAGAGGGTGCGCATGTCGAGCTGGGTGACCCAGGCGGTCTCCCGCAGGTGGGGGGGCAGGGAAAAGCCAAGCTCCGCCCGGGCCAGCTCCTGGGCCTTGGCTTCAAATCCCTCCTCGTGCTGCAGCGCCGAGAGGCGTCGGAGCACGGGCACGAGGCGATCGAAGGCCTCTTTCACCCGGGTGTCGTAGGCGTGAAGCGCTGCGTTGGCGGTGGCATCGGTGAGGGGATGGAGCTCTCGGGTGCCGATGGAGGAGCGCACGTCGGCCAGGCGCACCTTGAAGTCATCCGCTGAACCCGACCAGCGGCGGCGTGGCGAGCTCGGGGCCTGCAGTCGCGGCGCGGGGGCCGGTCGTCTTGGCATCGGGCTCAGCCTCGGGCTCCGCCGGAGATCGTGATCAGGGATCCGGCTGTGGTGTTGCCACTGGAACCCGTGATGCGGCTCACCGGTTCAGGGACGGCTTCATTCCGCTTCGGCTGCACATTGGGCATGGCCGACATGGGGCCGGGGCGAGAGGGATTGCGGCGGCGGGCGGACGGGCCTTCGGTGCCCGTGACATGGCGCCCCCGATTCCAGTCATCGCCCGTGATGGTCAGGCCGGTGGAGATGCCTTCGCCCGTGATGCGGGACGGGGGGCGCTCGCCGGACGCGGCGTCGGCTGGAGCGGACGGCGTGAGGGGGACGCGGGCCTCCTCCCGTTGGCGACGATCAAAGCGGAACTGCTCCGTTCCCGTGACTTTGCCCGCCGCCATGTCAAAAGGGCCGGTGATGCGCCCTCCATGCTCATAGGTGCTGCCGGTGACGGCGCCGGTGCGTTCCCGCTCCACCTGGGCGACCCGGGCGGGGGACTGCACACTGAACTCCTGCCAGGGAGCGGTGGTGAGCGGTTGGGGAAAGTCTACGGGCACCGGCGCCTCGGTGCCGCAGGCGGCGGCCAGCTGATCGGAGCCCACATAGGGGGTTCCGGTGATGTCCTCGCAGGCGCCACGCTCGGCACCGGTCATCACACCACCGATGCCGGGCTGGATGCCGCTCATCACGGTGCCCATCCGCACCGGGGTGCGCTGCCGGATGGCTTGCACGTCGCTGGTTCCGCACCAGTTGCCTGCATCTTCCAGGCCGGCGTAGGGGGTGCCGGTCACCACCTTGCAGGTGCCGGGTTCATCGCCGGTCACCTTGGAGGACCGGCCGGTGCGGGTGCCGCTCACCACCTGGGAGCGGGAGGTGACGCTGAAGCCCACCTTGGCGGCTTCCGGCGCGGGGCGGGCGCCACAAAAGCCCTCGTATTGGTCGGTGCCGATGTATTCATCGCCGGTGATGGAGCGGCAGGATCCGGGCTCATCGCCCGTCACACGCTGGCTGCGGCCCACGGTGGTGCCGGTCACGCCCGTTCCCCGCAGGGTCTGGAAGGCGCCCACCTTTTCCGGCGAGCGACCCTTCACCTGGGTCGGAGCGGTGACGTACTGATCGCCAGTGAGCTGACGTCCGGAGCCGGGCTCATCGCCGGTGACCTTCTCGGAGCGGCCGACGAGCACGCCGGAAACGGGCTGGCCGCCCTCGGTCTGGGTGCGACCCACTTTGCGGGGGCCGGGGACGGTGACGCCGCACCAAGCCTGGCTCTGGTTGGCGGAGATGTATTCCGTGCCGGTGATCAACTTGCAGGTGCCGGGCTCGTCGCCGGTGACCTTCTCGGAGCGGCCCACCTCGTTGCCGGTGACACGGTTGCCGCGGGTGGTGGCGGTCACGGCCACCTTGGCGGGCTGGGTGCCCAGAGGGCCGCTGTGGCAGAAGGTGTTGAACACCTCCGAGCCCAGATACTCGGTGCCGGTGACAACCCGACAGGTGCCGGCCTCGTTGCCCGTGGTGCGGGTGGAACGGTTGGCCTGCGTGCCGGTGACGACCTGCCCGCGGCTGGTTTCCGTGAGGCCCACCTTCCAGTGGGCATCGGCGGCCACGGCGACCTGCTTGGCGCCGTGGCGGTTGGGGCCGGTGGGGCGGGTGCCGCCATGGCGGGAGCTGCCCGCAGAGCCCACCTTGCACTTCAGCTCGCGCACCTTCTGGGCCAGCTCACGGCTCGTGAGGTCGGGGTTCACCTGGCGGGCGACGGAAGCGGCGGTCGTGCTGGTGGGGGCGCTGGCGGATTTGCCCCGCTTGGAGAGGGCTTCCCGACGGGCCAGAACCAGGGCCCGGCTCGGGTTGTACTGGGCGGCGCGTTTGCCGGTGGCGCGGCGCTCGGCGGCGCCGTTGCCCGCACTGGCGGCGCTGGCCCGGCGGGAGGAGCCGTTGCCGAGGGAGAGAGAGAGACCCGCGCTGCTGGCGCGGCGTGCGTTGGTGCTCTCAGCGGCCTTCTCCTGGCATTTGCAGGGGGCTGGAGCGGTGTTGGCGACGGCCGTTTTGGCCGGGGTCTCCCGGGCGACGTCCGTGCGGGTGCGGTCTTTGGATGTGTTGGCTCGCTTGCCGCGCAGAGAGAGCGCCTCGCGCCGGGCGAGGACCAGATCACGGCTTGGGTTGCGGATGGGCCGGGCGGCCGGGCGGCTCACGGCCGGCGTGCTGGTGGAGGCACGGGAGGCCGTGGCGCGGGAGGCGGTGGCGCTGAAACGCGCGGCGCGGGAGCCATTGGCCACCGGCGGAGGAGGAGAGGCCGGAGCCGGGGCGGACGCGGTGGCGGGTGCCGACCCGACCTCGGTGCGGGTTTGGCGGGCATCCGCAGCAGAGCGCGTGCGATTGGGGGTGGAACGGAAGCGACCTTCCGCCTTCTTGCCGCCATTGGTGAGGGCCTTGCGACGCTCTAAAGCAGCTTCACGACTGGATGTGCTGGCCATAACCACCCGGGAGAAAATTACGGATAAGGACAAATCAACCACGCCTGTCGACAAACCAAGCGACATGGCGCACAGGAAGGGAAGATGAACGGAAGTGAGGCCAGCGGTTGGATCCGAAGGCCCCTTGAACGATCACTCCCCTAGGGGAGAACCGCGAACCTCAACGGCCTTCGAAGACCACGAAGCAAGCGCCCTGGCTCTGGGTGTAGGCGTCGTAGCCGACCAGACGAACGTGATGGTCGGGATAAGCCCGATGGCAGGCTTCCAGCTCATTCACGATCACACCGAGATCCTTCTCGCCGAAGAAGGGCAGCTTCCAATAAGACCAATAGGTGGCCATGGACCGGCTGGGATGGACGTGCTCGATGAGCGGGCTCCAACCCTGGGCAATGATGTACGCGATCTGGTCGTAGATCTCGTCCTGAGTGAACGGTGGCAGAAACCCGAAGGTCTCCAGCGTGGCGACTGTTTGATAGTCACCCACTGCACTTTTGAAAGGCATGGGGAGGATGGTGTAGGGGGTTGGCAATCGGCGCAGGGCCGAGGGCTTCACGTTCCCTCCGCCAGCGAGTCAGCCAGGACAGGCCTGGCTGCTCCCGCTGGTGAAGGGAATCACTGCACGTCGAGCTTGTCGACCGTGTCGAATTCGAACTTGATTTCCTTCCAGGTTTCCAGGGCGATCGCCAATTCAGGGCTGTGCTTGGCAGCTTCCGTGAGGATGTCGCGGCCTTCCTTCTCGATTTCCCGTCCGGCGTTGCGAGCCTTGACGCAGGCTTCGAGAGCCACCCGGTTGGCGGCGGCACCTGCTGCGGAACCCCAGGGATGGCCGTGGGTGCCACCACCGAACTGCAGAACGGAGTCGTCGCCGAAGATCGCCACCAGCGCGGGCATGTGCCACACGTGGATGCCACCCGAGGCCACGGCGAACACGCCGCCCATGGAGCCCCAATCCTGGTCAAAGAAATTGCCCCGGCTGCGATCTTCCGGCACGAAGGATTCACGCAGCTGGTCGATGTAGCCGAGGGTCGACTGACGATCGCCTTCCAGCTTGCCCACCACGGTGCCGGTGTGGAGCTGGTCACCTCCGGAGAGGCGCAGACACTTGGCCAGCACCCGGAAGTGAATGCCGTGCTTGGGATGGCGGTCGATCACCGCGTGCATGGCGCGGTGAATGTGAAGCAGGATCCCGTTCTTCCGGCACCACTTCGACAGACCGGTGTTGGCGGTGAAGCCACCGGTGATGTAGTCGTGCATGATGATCGGCTGCCCGAGCTCCTTGGCGAACTCGGCCCGCTCGTACATCTCCTCGGGCGTGGCGGCGGTGCAATTGAGGTAGTGCCCCTTTTTCTCGCCCGTTTCCTCCTGGGCGGAGCGCACGGCCTCGGCGACGAACTCAAAGCGGTTCTGCCAACGCTGGAACGGCTGGGAGTTGATGTTTTCGTCGTCCTTGGTGAAGTCCAAGCCACCGCGGAGGCACTCATACACCACCCGGCCGTAGTTCTTGCCACTCAGGCCGAGTTTTGGCTTGATGGTGCAGCCCAGCAGGGGACGGCCATACTTGTTCATCCGGTCGCGCTCGACCTGGATGCCGTTCGGTGGGCCCTGGCAGGTCTTGATGAAGGCGAGGGGGAAGCGGATGTCGTCCAGGCGCAGGTGGCGCAGGGCTTTGAATCCGAACACGTTGCCCACCAAGGAGGTGAGAACGTTCGTGATGGAACCCTCTTCGAAGAGATCGAGGGGGTAGGCGATGAACGCATAGAAGGATTCCCGGTCGCCGGGAACGTCTTCGATGCGGTAGGCACGGCCTTTGTAGAAGTCGAGGTCGGTGAGGAGCTCGGACCACACTGTGGACCAGGTGCCGGTGGAGGATTCGGCGGCCACGGCGGCGGCCACCTCTTCCTTGGGAACACCTTCCTGGCCAGTGCACTTGAAGCAAGCCAGCAGGTCGGTGTCGAGGGGAACGTAATCAGGAGTCCAATAGGTGTCGCGGTACTCCTTGACCCCCGCGTCGTACTTTTTGCTCATGGAGATTGTCCAGTTGGGTCGGTGGAATGAGGGAGGGAATCAACGCCTAGGGCGTTGGATCCTCAGTCCTTGGACCCCAAACCGAAGGTGCTGTTGAGGGCGGGCTCCACTTCCCTGTGGGGACGGGCAATGATGTGGGCGGCCACCAGGCCGTCGCCAACACGCTCGCAGGCGTCGGCACCAGCGCGGACGGCGGCGTTCACGGCGCCGGTTTCCCCACGCACCAGAACGGTGACATAGCCGCCACCGACGAATTCACGACCGATGAGGCGCACTTCGGCGGCTTTGGTCATGGCGTCAGCCGCCTCAATGGCGGGCACCAGGCCCCGGGTCTCAATCATGCCGAGGGCGATGCCCATGGTTTCACTTGCCATTACCTGCTCCTGG
>JBKDSZ010000151.1:0-13224 GCA_046340375.1 Cyanobacteriota bacterium
GCGGCGAGGTTGCCGGCCTTCACCTCAGCCTCTCCCTTCTTCAGCAGATCGAGCACGGGACCGATCGCTGGCGCCAGGGCCGCTTGACCGGCTGTGGTGGCGGCGGTTTTGGCGGCTTCGCCCATGGCTCCCACCCCCTCCTTGGTCGCCTGGCTGACGGCTTCTTTGGTGGAGGGAGAGCAGCCGGTCAGTCCGAAGGCGGCGGCGAGGGCAAAGGCCAGCCCAGCCGGGAGAAGGCGAGCGCCCACCTGGAGAGAGCGGGTCATGGCAAGGGATCCTCAGGGACACCTGAAGGGTATGCAGCCCCAGCGGGGACAGAGAGAATCCAGCAAAGCTGTAACGTTGAATACTGTTTAAATCTTTCGCTGCTGGGGAAGCCCTCCAGCGGCAGGCAACCCTCGCCTGATCGCCAGCCCTTTCCAGTAACGTTGCCCTCTCCGCCTTAATCCAAATAGAATAAGGATGGATGAAAGCGGATATGGAGTGATGTGAAAGAGCTTATGCCGCTTGAAATGCGAGTTGGCCAATGACAGCCGGGTCTTGGGCGCCGGGCGTGGTTTCGCTGGGGGCAGTCAATAGAGTGACCTCATAGAGGCCAGGTTTTGGAAAAGCGCAGGACAGCTCAGTGGCATCTCTTCCGTTGTGGTTGCTAGAGCATAGGCTGAATTTACCTTCTTCTTTCTCAGGTGATTGCCAGAGAACCAACGGTGATTCTGTTTGCTTAGTTCCTATAACGCCCAAAATATCATTCTCAAAATTAGAAGGGTGCCTGATCGCGATCAGGGCTTGACCTTTGACCTTGGTATTATATCGTTTCGGCGAAAGCAATTGCAGGCTTTCCTTGAAGAATTGAGGATTTAACAAGACTTGCTCTTCAAAAGCTTTTTTGGACAGCTTTTTCTCTAGTAGTTGCCATCCTTGTTGGTCTGGCAGGTGACTAGCGATCATCACGGCAGGGGGGAGAAGCAGATAATCGGAGCTGTAGTTGTCTTTTTCGTCATTGGAACCCTTGTCATCCCAGGTGGTATCAACCGGATACCAATGTCCATTGATTTTTGCAACGTTCCAAGCATGGCGTGTCCAGTTGTAGCCTGGGTTGGTTATCTTCAATACCCCTGAAATAATCTGCTTCGGGGCAAGTTCACGACGGATTTCCCCATCCACAGTTGCCACATCCAGCCCGATTGCCTGAGCCAACGCCGTGAACAAATTGGCGTACCCTTCACATACTCCAATCCTTGAGGCGAAGACAGCCTTCGCCTCTTGTGAGGGGCGAATGGCGCTGGCCAACACGTTGAAGTCGTAGGTCAGTCTATGAATCACGTAGTCGTGAATCGCCTTGATCTGCTGATAAGGATCTTTCTCATGAGAGGAAATATAAAAGGCAACGGAGGCGATGCTCTTTTCAGCGCTGGCAGGGATGCTTCGAATGAGAGGATGCATACTGTCTTGGCCCTGCCAAGGCCAAGGTGAGGGCAGACTTGGGGGAAGTGGATTGTATCTTAGTTGGACAACTAAATCACCGGCGGGAGTGGAGAATAGTGATGGGTTATTTAGATACAGCAGGGTGAATCCTAAAGCCGTATAGCCTAAAAGTCTTTTCTTTCCTAAGAGTTGGAATCTGTCAAGCCAGCGACCTGGTGAGAGTCGCGAATCGCCGAAGGTCGGACTGGAAGAAGACTGGCGATTGTCGCGCGGCTTGAAAAGTTTGACTTTATAGACAAGAAAGGTCAGGATTCCTGCGATAGCAAGAAGGAAAAGCCATGCGGGGGGAATTGTCGCATGGGCAACGAGTTGGCTCCGGTAAGTTCTATGCAACCAGAGAAGAAAAGCCAGGCCAAAGCCAAGCAAAATGAACGCCATTGTATGGAGTAGAAGTCTTTTAGACCGCTGCTCACGGTTTTTCTTGGCCAGATTTTGAGATGCTTTTCGAAACTCAGCTTCGAGGTTTTGATCCATTGCCCAAGGTCGAGCTTGCGCCGATTATAGCCATCACTACAATTATATGGGCTGGTCGCCCCTCAGACTTCTGCCAACACCTTTTCTTCCTCCTCGGCGCTGACCACCCGGCCCGCATCCTCAAACCCCTCGATCTGATCGAAGTTGAGGTAGCGATAGAGCTCCGCGCCATGGGGATCGATCTTTTCGGCTGCAATCGCCAGATACTCTTCCTTGGCAGGGATGCGGCCCAACTGGGCGCACACGGCCGCCAGTTCGGCGCTGCCCAGATACACCCGGGCGCCGTTGCCGAGGCGGTTGTTGAAGTTGCGGGTGCTGGTGGAAAACACCGTGGTGTTGTCTTCCACCCGCGCCTGGTTGCCCATGCAAAGCGAGCAGCCGGGCATCTCCATGCGCGAGCCGGCGGCTTCGAAGATGGCGTAGTAGCCCTCTTCCTTGAGCTTGTCCTCGTCCATGCGGGTGGGCGGGCACACCCAGAGGCGGGCGGCGTTCGGCCCCTGGCCCTGGAGCACAGTGGCGGCGGCGCGGTAGTGGCCGATGTTGGTCATGCAGGAGCCGATGAACACCTCATCGATGCGATCGCCTGCGACCTCGCTCAAGGTTTTGACGTTGTCGGGATCGTTCGGGCAAGCCAGGATTGGCTCTGTGATCGCATCCAGGTTGATTTCGATCACGGCGGCGTAGTCGGCGTCGGCATCAGCTTCGAGCAGCACGGGATTCGCCAGCCAGGCTTCCATCGCCTTGATGCGCCGCGCCAGGGTGCGGGCGTCGCCATAACCGCGGGCGATCATGTTTTTGAGCAGGGCCACGTTGCTGCGCAGGTATTCACTCACCGTTTCCACGCTCAATTTGATCGTGCTGCCGGCGCAACTGCGTTCCGCTGTGGCGTCCGTGAGCTCAAAGGCCTGCTCCAGCTTGAGATCCGGCAAGCCTTCGATCTCCATGACGCGGCCGTTGAACACATTTTTCTTGCCCTCCTTGGCCACCGTCAGCAGGCCCTGCTGGATTGCCACATAGGGGATGGCATTCACCACATCCCGCAGCGTCACCCCCGGTTGCAGGGAGCCCGTGAAGCGCACCAGGACCGATTCCGGCATGTCGAGCGGCATGGCGCCGATGGCGGCGGCGAAGGCCACCAGGCCCGAGCCGGCCGGGAAGGAGATGCCAAGGGGGAAGCGGGTGTGGCTGTCGCCGCCGGTGCCCACGGTGTCGGGCAGGAGCATGCGGTTGAGCCAGCTGTGGATGATGCCGTCGCCGGGGCGCAGGGCGACGCCGCCGCGGGAGGCCATGAAATCCGGCAGCTCGGCATGGGTTTTGAGATCCACGGGCTTGGGATAGGCGGCGGTGTGGCAGAAGCTCTGCATCACGAGATCAGCCGAAAAGCCAAGGCAGGCCAGCTCCTTCATCTCATCGCGGGTCATCGGGCCGGTGGTGTCCTGGCTGCCCACGGTCGTCATCAGCGGCTCGCAGCTGGTGCCGGGGCGCACGCCCGGCAGACCGCAGGCCTGGCCCACCATCTTCTGCGCCAGGGTGTAGCCCTTGCCGGTGTCGGCCGGGGCGACGGGACGGATGAACCGCTCACTGGGGGGCAGCCCCAGCTGGGCCCGCACCTTGTCGGTGAGGGAGCGGCCGATCAGGAGGGGAATGCGTCCCCCGGCGCGCACCTCATCGGTGATCGTGCTGGGTTTCAGCGTGAAGCGGGCCACGATGGCCCCGGCGTCGGGTTCTCCAGCGGCCCGCTCGATCGTGCCGGCGTAGGGACGAATCGTGATCACATCCCCCGTGGCCAGGGCCGTGACATCGCACTCGATCGGCAGGGCGCCGGAATCCTCGGCGGTGTTGAAGAAGATCGGCGCGATCTTGCCTCCCAGGATCACGCCACCCCCGCGTTTGTTCGGCACATGGGGAATGTCGCTGCCGGTGTGCCACAACACCGAATTGATGGCGGATTTGCGGGAGCTGCCCGTGCCCACCACATCGCCCGCATAGGCCACCGGGTGGCCCTTGGTTTTGAGCTCAGCGATCCGCTCCAGGCTTCCCGGCAGGCGGGTTTCCAGCATGGCCGTCGCATGGAGCGGGATGTCGGGTCGGGTGGTGGCATGGGTGGCGGGGGAGAGGTCGTCTGTGTTGGTTTCGCCCTCCACCTTGAACACCGTGACCGTGATCTCCGCCGGCAGCTCCGGCCGGGCCGTGAACCATTCCGCCGCCGCCCAGCTTTCGATCACCCGCTGGGCATGGGGGTTGCTGGCCGCCAGTTCCAGCACGTCGTGGTAGGCGTCGTAGACCAGCAGGGTGCGGCTCAGGCCCGTGGCGGCGGCCTCGGCAATGGACGGCTCGGGGCTGGAGAGGAGCGCGATCAGGGCGCCCACGTTGTAGCCGCCGATCATTGTCGCCAGCAGCCGCACCGCTTCCACCGGGCTCACCAGCGGGCTGGCCACCTCCCCCTTCGCCACGGCACTCAGCCAGCTGGCCTTCACATAGGCAGCCTCATCCACACCCGGCGGGATGCGCTCGCTCAGCAGCTCCAGCAGAACGGCTTCCTCGCCTGCGGGTGGATCCGTCAGAAGCGCCGTGAGGGCCTGGGTCTGGGGGGCGGTGAGGGGCAGGGGAGGAATGCCCCGGTCCGCCCGCTCAGCCGCAGCGGCCCGATAGGCGGGCAGCAGGTCGGCGGGGGGAAGGGGGATGGCGCTCATCTGCTGACGTCAGCGGACAGGGATCCACCATTCTCCGTGCTGGGCGGCTCCTTGTGGGTGGCAATGGCGACTGGTTGCGGGGTTGGAGGGCGGGCTCCGTGGGTCGGAGGCCCTTTCGATGCCTGCCCTCCCTGTCATGGCCTTCTCCCTTGACGCTTTCCACGGTCTGGCTTGACGGAGTTCCACATGGTCACCTTGGCTCCCATGGGCTTGTGTGGCTTCTGCTTTGATCTGCTTTTATCATAGTTGTCTATTTGCATATGACTTCTGATCGCTATTTGGAAAGCGTGCATCCACTTCTTCGGGGAGAGAAAAAGAATTGTGTCTGGCTTTGGCGTATGGATCGGTGCGGGCGATGCAGGTGCTGCATTCAAGTCGAAATGTGACACGGTCTCCGCATGGATTGTCGCTGAGGGCGTTTTCCCCGTACGCGCGGGAGGGCCCGGCCAGGGCCGTCAGCTGCCGTTGTCGATGAACGGCACCCGCCCCAACAGCTCCGCCACCGCCAGGGGCGTCGCCCCCCCCGCCCCCAAGGTCCGCACGGCCTGGCAGCCCGCCTGAGCATGGTCCAGCGCCGCGAGGGCCAGCCAACCGGCATCGGGCGCTGGCTCCCCGAGCTCCCGATCCGCCATCGCCCGCGCCCCGAGGCCGGCCGCGTAGCCCGCCAGCCCATCCCCCAGCCCCGCCCGGGCGGCCGCCCCGCAGGCCTCCAGCAGCTGCCAGCGGCGGCCGTCAGCGGCGGCGATCACGCTGCGGGCCCCTTTGAGCACCACCGACACCCCGCAGAGGCGGGCCGCCGCGGCGGCGGCCTCCAGAGGGGGCTGATCGGCCAGGTCGGGGAAAAGCCGTCGGAACTCGCCGGCATGAGGGGTGATCCAGGTGGGGCCCTCCCGCTGCCGCAGCCAGGCGGGGCTGACGCGGAGGAGGCCCTCGGCGTCCACCACGAGCAGTCCGCGGAACTGGAGCAGGGCCTCCCACCAGGGTTCGCCGCTCCCGCCAAGCCCCGGCCCGTCCCCGGCCGCTCCCCCCGCCAGCGGCCCCAGCCCGGGCCCCACCACCACCGCGTCCAGCCGGTCGAGGGCGCCCTCGGCCAGGGGCCGCGTCTCCAGCACCACATGGGGCAGCACCAGCCACAGGTGCTCGGCCACCGGGGCGGGCACAACGGCCCGCAGGCTGCCCACCCCCGAGGCGGTGGCGCCGGCCAGGGCCAGGTGGGCGGCGCCCCGGTAGGCGGCGCTGCCGGCGATCACGAGCAAGCGCCCCCGCTCGTATTTGGTGGCGGCGGGATCGCAGCGGGGGCGCGGGGCGCGCGAGGCGTCCAGCCGGCCGCCGCCCGGGCCCCCCAGGCCCAGGGGCTGCTCCGCCGGCAAGGTGGCCAGCAGACCCGGCGGAAAGCCCAGCTCCACCCGCTCCAGCGCCCCGACCCAGCGCAGGGCGGCATCCTGCGCCAGCCCCTGTTTCCACAGGCCGATGCAGAGGGTGCGTGTGGCGCGGGCGGCCCATCGGCCAAGCGGGCGGCCGGTGTCGCCGCAGAGGCCGGTGGGCACGTCGATGGCCACCAGGGGGCCCGCGGCGGCGGTGTCCCGCTCCTGGAGCAGGGTTTCGATCGCCTCCCCTGGCGCGCGGTTCTGACCGTTGCCGAAGAGGGCATCGATCCAGAGGGCCGGATCGGCGGGATCGGGCGGGTCTTCCAGGATCGGGATTCCCAACCAGCGGGCATGGCTCCAGTGGCGCTCCGTGAGGGGCTTGCGCCGCTCGAACGGACACCACAGCCGCACGGGCACCCCCGCCAGGTGCAGTTCCCGAGCCACCACCAGCCCATCGCCGCCGTTGTGCCCCGGCCCCACCAGCACCACCGCTCCCCGAGCCTTCAGGGGACCGGAAGGGTCCGCGCCCTCCTCCAGCAGCCGCCGGCTCACCGCCAGGGCGGCCTTCTCCCTCAGGGCCTCCACCGGCAGGCCGCTGGCGAAGAGCCGGGCCTCCAGCTCCGCCATCTGGGCGCCGCTCACCAGGAGGTGGTCGGCGTCGCGGGCGGGCCAGAGGAGAGGACGGGGGGGCCGGGCCGGCACGGCGGGGCGAAGTGACGCGCCCCCATCATGGGAAGGACCCGGGCCCACCCGTCAGCACCCCCCAACCCGCCCGCCGCCATGACCGCCTCCCCCGCCTCCCCCGTGACGTCCCGCACCCCGGCGGGGGAGGCCACCCTGGAACGGCTGCGCCACTGGCCCGGAGACCATCAGGTGGTGGTGGGCCTGTCCGGCGGGGTGGACAGTTCCCTCACCGCCGGCCTGCTGGTGGAGGCCGGCTGGCGCGTGGAGGGACTCACCCTCTGGCTGATGAGCGGCAAGGGCGCCTGCTGCGCGGAGGGGCTGGTGGATGCCGTCGCCATTTGCGACCAGCTCGGCATCCCCCACCATCTGATCGATTTCCGCGCCCGCTTTGAACAGGAGATCGTCCGCTTTCTGGTGGAGGGCTACGGGGCGGGCCTCACGCCCCTGCCCTGCTCCCGTTGCAACCGGGCGGTGAAATTCGGCCCCATGCTCGACTGGGCCCGGAGTGAGCGGGGCCTCCACCGCCTGGCCACGGGGCACTACGCCCGGGTGCGGCACGCCGAGGGGGACGACGCCCTGCCCGTGCCCGGCGACGGTCGCGGGCGCCATCAGCTCCTGCGGGGCCTGGATCGCCACAAGGACCAGAGCTACTTCCTCTATGACCTCCCCCGGGACGTGCTGGGCGGCCTGGTGTTTCCCCTCGGGGAGATGACCAAGGCGGACACCCGGCTGGAGGCCGCCCGGCTGGGGTTGCGCACCGCCGCCAAACCCGAGAGCCAGGATCTCTGCCTGGCAGACCACCACGGCTCGATGAAGGCCTTCCTGGATGCCCACCTGCCGCCTCGGCCCGGGGAGATCGTGCTGCGGGACGGCACCGTGGTGGGCGGTCATGACGGCATCGAGCACTTCACCATCGGCCAGCGGCGCGGGCTGGGTGTGGCCTGGCGGGAGCCGTTGCATGTGGTGCGGCTCGATGGGGCCCTCAACCGGGTGGTGGTGGCGCCGCGGGAGGAGGCCACCCGCGACGGCTGCCGGGTGGGGGCGGTGAACTGGCTCTCCATCGCCCCGCCGGAGGAGGCCCTGACCGTGGAGGTGCAGGTGCGCTACCGGACGGCGCCGGAGCCGGCCCGGCTGATTCCCCTGGCGGGGGGGGAGGTGCGGCTGGAGTTCGCCGAGCCCCAGTTCTCGATCACCCCCGGCCAGGCGGCCGTGTTCTATGCCGGCGAGGTGGTGCTGGGGGGAGGACTGATCCAGCCCTGACGGTAGTGTGATGAGTCGCCTGATTCCTTGGCGGCTCCCACCGCAGGCCCGATGATCCCCACCTCCGACCTCCACATCGTGGAAACGCGGCCGCTGGTGCCTCCGGAGGCTCTCCACCGCGAGTTGCCGATCACGGAGACGGCGGTGCGCACCGTTCAGCTCGCCCGGGAGCGCGTCAAGGCCATCCTCCACGCGGGCGACCATCGCCTGCTGGTGATCGTGGGGCCCTGCTCGGTCCACGACGTGGAGGCCGCCAAGGACTACGCCACCGCCATCGCCCGGGCCCGACACCAGCACCGCGATCAACTGGAAGTGGTGATGCGCGTCTATTTCGAAAAGCCGCGCACCACCATCGGCTGGAAGGGGATGATCAATGACCCCCACCTGGACGGCAGCTATGACATCAACACCGGTCTGCGGCGCGCCCGCGGGCTGCTGCTCCATCTGGCGGAAATGGGACTGCCCGCCGCCACCGAGCTTCTCGATCCAGTGGTGCCGCAATACATCGCCGATCTGATCAGCTGGACCGCCATCGGCGCCCGCACGACCGAAAGCCAGACCCACCGCGAGATGGCCTCCGGCCTCTCGATGCCCATCGGCTTCAAGAACGGCACGGACGGCAGTGCCATCACGGCCATCAACGCCATGGAGGCGGCGGCCCGGCCCCACCATTTCCTCGGCATCAGCCAGCAGGGCCACGCCGCCATCGTCTCCACCACGGGCAATCCCGATGGACACCTCGTGCTGCGGGGCGGCAAGGGGGGGGCGAACTCCCAGCGGGAGGCGGTGGAGGCCGCGGCGGCCCAGCTGGCACGGGAGGGGCTGCCGGCCCGGCTGCTGGTGGATTGCAGCCATGGCAACAGCAACAAGGACTATCGGCGTCAGGCGGACGTGCTCAGGGATGTGGCGGCCCAGGTGCTGGACGGCTCGGTGCACGTGATGGGGGTGATGCTGGAGAGCCACCTGGTGGCGGGCAACCAGAAGCTGCCCAGCGACCTGTCGCAGCTGACCTACGGGCAGAGCATCACCGATGCCTGCATCGATCTGGACACCACCCTGGCTCTGCTCCAGGAGCTGGCCGCCGCCGTGCGCCAGACCCAGGAACGCCAGCTGGCGGCGGTTTGAGGCGCGATTCGCATGACTTTGGCACTCGCGATTAGCGAGTGCCAGATTGTTGCTTACCCATCAAATTGTTTGCCCTGAACAACAAGCTGGCTGCGCTTTCGTAATTTCGCAATCAGTTCGCGCCGAGGCGGCTGATGACCTACCTGCTGCAGTTCTGTGGGGTGACTGATCCCCTGCAGCTCTTCTACCTGGAACAGCGCAACCTGGCCCGGACCCCTGCGGCGGCGGACCCCTCCCCCGCGGGTCCGGTCTTCGGGGGATTCCGACCCTTCCAGCTCGATGCGTTGCTCCACTGGGCGCAAGACATCGCCCGTGGACGGCGCTGGGATGGCGACGCGATTCAACGCACCGTGATGGATGCCTGGATGGAGCGCGCGGAAGTGATCCGCCAGTGGCAGCTGCGCCTTCGGGAGGAACCCGCCGATCGCCTCCTTGTGGCCGCCATCGGCACGCCCCTGGATTGGTCCGCCCGCTGTGAACACCTGATGCGCGGTTAGGCGCCCCCCCCGCCCGGGGCCAACCACAGCCACAGCCCTGCCACCGCCAGGGGAACGGTGAGGTTGTCCACCCCCGCCGTGGCCCACTGCTCCAGGGCGGTGGCCACCGCCGCAATCACCAACAGGGCCAGAAGGGGAGGGGCGGAGGCGGGCTGCAGCGCCGCCAGAGCCACCAGCACGGCTCCCGTGCTGATTGCCATCGCGGCCGTGCCTGCCAGGGAGCGGGTCTGACCGAACACCTGCCAGCGGGGCGAGCGCACCAGGGGGCCCAACAGACCCGCCAGTCCATCGCCGAGGGCCATCACCATCACCCCCGCCGCCACGGCCTGGGCCCGCTCGGGCCAGAGCAGGGCGAACAACAGGGTGATCGAGGCCCCGTAAGCGATCGTTCCATAGCTGTGGCGATCGATGTCCTCGATGCCAGGCAGGAGCCGCAGGCGGTGGTTCAGGGCGGCCATCACGGTCACGAGCCCCGCCACGGGCAGGGCGATCAGCCGGTCGATGCCACACCACCAGGCGATCAACACCACCGGGCCACTGCCGATGTGCACGAGCTTGCGGCTCCACTCCGGCTGGGAGGGCCAGCGGGCCTTCACGAGGACGGACAGCGTCGCCAGCAGGCTGAGCCAACCGGCCACCAGGGCGGGGCCCAGCCAAGGTGCGGTCATGCCGCCTGCTGCATGTGGCTCATCAGCCGCAGTTTCATGATTGCCTTCGCCTCCAGCTGCCGCACCCGCTCCCGCGACACGTTGATCTGTCGTCCGATCTCCGCCAGCGTCAGCGGTTCCTCTCCCTCCAGGCCGAAGCGCAGTCGGATGATCTTCTGCTCCCGCTCGTTGAGCTGGGCGAGCCAGGTGACCAGGTGCTCCTTCTGCAGATGGCTGTCCATCGAATCCAGATGGCTGTGGCAGGCGGGATCCGCGATCAGTTCCCCCAGGGTGCTGCGATCCTCCTCGCCCCGGGCATGGGCATCGAGGGAGGCGCAGGGGGCCGTCTGGGCCATCAGCTCCTCCAGCTCCTCCGGCTCCATCCCCAGGCCGTGGGCGAGCTCCAGGCGGGTGGGCTGGCGGCCCAGTCGGGGGGAGAGCTCGCGCGTGAGGCGGCGCAGCTTGGAGAGCTTTTCGCTGATGTGGATCGGCAGACGGATGGTGCGGGCGCTGTTGTCGATGGCGCGGGTCATACCCTGACGAATCCACCAATAGGCATAGGTGGAAAACTTATAGCCCATGCCCGGATCAAACTTGTCGACCGCACGTTCCAGACCGATGGCACCTTCTTGAACCAGATCGAGGAGTTCCAGGCCCTGATTCTGATACTTTTTCGCCACGCTCACCACCAGGCGCAGGTTGGCGGCCATCATGCGGTCGCGAGCCCGCTGGCCCATCCGGATCTGGCGCTTCTGGCGGGAGGTGAGGGTGTCCGGCGGCAGTTTCAGCAGCTCCTTGCCCTGCCGCACATGGTGGGCCAGCTCGATCTCCTCCGCTGGTGTGAGCAGGGGGATCCGACCGATCGTGCCGAGATACCAGCCGATGGAATCGGTGGCGGCCCTGGCGGAGGGTTTGCCCGTGCCGCTGCGGGAGGCGACGCGGGTTGCCCCCCTGACGGCCGTGATGCTTGGCGCCAAGACCCGGCGAGCGTCTGAAACGCCGGCCGAAGCCCGAGCGGACTGCAGAGGGATCCCCATCACCCTGCTCCTCCGGTTGAATTTGGCCGGAACTTAGCAGAGCCAGCTCTGATGTGTTGTATCAATTCTTAGGTTTTTCTGTAATTTGGCGCGGGTTTTCGGTGTAGCATGGCGAGTTGGCTCGTTTGTTTTTGTTTGCCCACGATCGGGAAGGTCTCTCACTCCGGCGAGCCGCCCGCGCTGCTCAGGCCCCCGCGCCACCGCTTCATCAGGGTGGTCTGCACCAGGCTTGGCTTGCCTTCGCTCGGCTGCCGCCCGTAGGTCCCGTCGGCCTGCATGTGCCAGGCGTCGCTGTCGTGGAGATACAGCTCCAGCAAGCCTTCCAGCTCCTTCTTCAGGGGGGCGTCCTCAATCGGTGCCACCGCCTCCACCCGACGGTCCAGATTGCGGGGCATCCAGTCGGCACTGCCGATGAACACCTCCGCCTCTCCCCCATTGGCGAACCAGAACAGGCGCGAGTGCTCCAGAAACCGACCGATCACGCTCACCACCCGGATCGTCTCGCTGACGCCCGCCACCCCCGGCCGCAGGCAGCACATGCCGCGAATCACCAGATCAATCACCACACCCGCCTGGGATGCCTCGTAGAGCAGGGCGATGATGGCCGGATCCACCAGGGCATTCATCTTGGCGCGGATGTGTCCGCCCCGGCCGGCGCTGGCATGCTCGATCTCGCGCCGGATCAGGGCCTCCATCCCCTTGCGCAGGGTGACGGGAGCCACGAGCAGCTTGCGGAAGCTCTGTTGTTTGGAAAACCCGGTGAGATAGTTGAAGAGCTCCACCAGATCCTGGCCAAACTCCGGCCGGCAGCTGAGCAGGCCGAGATCAGTGTAGAGATTGGAGGTGCGTGAGTTGTAATTGCCGGTGCCGATGTGCACGTAGTTGCGCAGGCTCTTCTTCTCCCGGCGCACCACCAGCAACACCGTGGTGTGGGTTTTCAGGCCCACCACTCCATAGACCACATGCACCCCGGAACGCTCCAGCTGGCGCGCCCATTGGATGTTGTTGTCCTCATCAAAGCGGGCCTTCAGCTCCACCAGGGCCAGCACCTGCTTGCCGGTCTCCGCCGCCCGAATCAAGGCGGCGATCACCTCTGAATCCTTCGAGGTGCGGTAGAGCGTCATCTTGATCGCCAGCACGGAGGCATCCTCCGCCGCCTGGTTCAAGAATTCCTCCACCGACGTGGCGAACAGGTCAAAGGGGTGGTGCAGCAGCACATCCCCCCGCCGGATCACCGAAAAGATGCTCTGGAATTCCTCCGCCTTCAGGGACCCATCCCCCAGCAGCGTCGTCTGCGCCCGCATCAGGGGCGGACAGGTGCGGCCCTTGTAGGGGGCATCCTTCAGCTCGGGCAGGGGGATGCTCAGCAGGTGCATCAGGTCGTCCAGGCCGAGGGGACCATTGATCCGATAGAGGTCTTCCGGCTCCACATCGGTGCCCTCCATCAACAGGCGCACGATCTCCTCCGGCATCTCGTTGGCCACCTCCAACCGCACCACCTCCCCCCCCAGCCGCCGCTTGCGCAGCCCCTCCTGCAGGGCCTCCATCAGGTCGTCGGCCTCCAGATCCCGCAACTCCAGATCCGCGTCGCGGGTGATGCGGAAGAAGTAATGCCCCTCGATCGTCATGCCGGGGAAGAGCATCTGCAGGTTGAAGGCCACCACCTGCTCCAGGGGCACGGCGGTGAAGACGGGGGTGGGATGGCGGTCGCAGAGGTTGTTGGGAAGGGGGACGAAGCGGGGCAGAATTTTCTGCGGCACCTTCACCCGCGCGAATTGCCGCTGGCCAGATTCGGGATCACGGATCAGGGCGGCCACGTTCAGGCTGAGGTTGCTCATGAACGGGAAGGGATGGGCCGGATCCACCGCCAGCGGCGTGAGTACGGGAAAGATCTCGGAGCGGAAATAGTCGCTCAGCCAATCCTTCTGACGTTTATTCAGCTTCAGATAATCCAG